>DBGAPG010000032.1:0-2966 GCA_048438765.1 Collinsella sp. | reverse complement strand
CATTCCTCATGCAGCTGGTCGGAGTCCGGATCATACGTCGACATGGTGTTCACCTGTCCCGCGGCACGCTCGGCCGCGCGGATGGTTTCTTGAGACATGGCATCCCCTCAGAGCCTCGTTATTTGGCGTTACCTGCCCTATTATACGCACGGCAAGACAAGCACTCCCGCGCATGAACAGCGCTTTTTAAAAGCCCACCGAGCTTATAATCCGTTTTGCAGCCAAACATTTTATTGGGCAACCGCCTCGGGGCCGACGATCCCGCATACTTCCGTTGCGACGCGTCTCGCCCGCCGTTGGGGCTTGCATTGTTGCAATTGGGACGTTCGTCCTGTCTTTTGGCAGGTCGGCGGCGTATCCTTGTACCTACAGCAAAACGAGAAAGGTTATGTATGGATCGAAACGAACTCGACCCCAGCGTCCCCAGCGCCACGGAGGTCAAGAAGATCCCCCTCATCATTAAGGTGTACGCCGTCCTGTGCATCCTGTCCGGCGTGGGCACGCTCCCTTCGGTCGGCGCCTTTATGTGGCAGGTCATCACCGCGCTCATCAACGGCAACGCCGCCGCCAAGCTCGGCGACAACACGCTCGTCGCGGTCGGCCTTATCGTCGCCGGCATCATGCTCTCTGCGGCAAGCGCCGTCATCCTGATCATCTTTGGCCTGGACCTCATCAAGAACCAGCGCCGCAATGCCGCCCGTCTGTCCTATATCCTTATCGCGTTTACCGTCGTCGAGCTTTTGGTTGACGTGATGCTCCAGGGCATCGGGCCCTTCTTGCTTCGCCCTGCCATCCAGCTCGGCATCCTTGTCGCGCTTTCGGCCACCGTCGACCCCACGCTGCGCCAGGAGCGCGAGCTGCAGCGCCGCCTGCAGGAGATGCTTGATCGCGACGCCGCCGCCGAGGGCATGCTCGGCCGCGACGAGACCGGCGAAGGCTACATCAAACTCAACTACTTCAACCTGTTCTGGGTATTCTTTGTCTGCTGCATACTCGGTCTGATCGCCGAGGACATCTGGCACATGACGGTCGACGACCCGGGCGTCTACCAGAACCGCGCCGGCATGCTGTTTGGTCCCTTCAGCCCCATCTACGGATTTGGCGCCGTACTCATGACCATGGTGCTCAACCGCTTCTACAAAAAGAACCCCATCATTATCTTTTTGGTGAGCGCGCTGCTCGGCGCAAGCTTTGAGGTGTTCGTGGGCTGGTTTATGCAAACCTCGTTTGGCGTGGTCTCGTGGAGCTACTCGCATATGAGGCTCTTTGGCATGCCCGATCCGCTCGCCGTCCTTACCGGCGGACGTACCTGCACAGGCTTCGCCTGCCTGTGGGGTCTGGGTGGCCTCATCTGGATCAAGCTGCTACTGCCGAGGCTGCTCAAGCTCATCAACATGATTCCGTGGAAGAGCCGCTACTCGGCTACCGTCATCTTCACCATCATTATGCTGGTCGATGGCGTTATGACGCTGCAGTCGCTCGATTATTGGTATCAGCGCGTCAACGGCACGGAACCGGATATTCCCGTTGCGCAGTTCTACGGCAAGTACTTCGATAATGACTTTATGGAGAATCGCTTCCAGAGCATGACCATGAGCCCCAAGGATGCGACGCGCGTGTAGCGTCCACCGCGCCCAAAACGCAAAATGCCCGCCGGTATCACACGTACCAGCGGGCATTTTTATAAACGAGCCTTCTATCGACGCAAGCCTCTACGCCTCGCGCTCGACCTCACTCACGCATTCATTCTTGATGGTGCCAACGAGCGCCTGCAGCGCATCGACCACGTGCGGGCGAATGTCCCCGCCGATGAGCACGAGCATGATGTCGTCACCTACAGCAAGCTCGCCGTTTGCCAGCCACACGCGCACATAGCCGATACCCGGCATCGCGCGCGTGGCCTCGATAGCAGCCTGCACCTTCTGAGCATCGAAGCCGAACACCATGCCGCCCACCTTGTGGCCCGGCGCCACGCCATCGGTCTCGACACCGCGCGCCTCGGCCTTGGGCATCGCGCGCACCACACCGTTATGTGTCAGATACATACCGCACGCAGGTGCCGACGAATCGGCCTTGGCCTCGCGCAGCCAAGCATCAACCGAAGGCATCGTTTTGCCATTCTCGAGCATCATTTCTCCCTTACCGTCGTCGAGTAGCCAATTTGGAACGGGGCTTTTTAGCTACTCTCGAACAACTTATTCCTCGACCGGCGTGAGCACCATGACGGCACGCGTGTTGCTCAGCGATAACGAACGACAGGTCACAAGCGTTACGACCTTGGTTGCCGAAGCGGCACGATCGGTGGCATCGCTCGCCACGGCAGAGGCACCGTCGAGCATCTCGGACAGATAGTTCTTGAGCCCGTCATCGCCCTCAAAATTGGGCGTGCGCGCCTTGGCATACGTGTCCTCGACAACTTTGGTCGCCAGTGGTCGCAGCTTATACGTAGCATCCCGTGTGATGTAATACACGAACTCGATGCTATCGAACGTTGCCTGATCAGTGGTGTCCGAAATCACGTTGAACATCGACCCGTCATTCATGTGGTGGCCGTAGATCGTGGTCTGCTGGTCAACCATTCCCGGCGCGGTATCGTCGCTGTCCAAGAAGATCGCACCCGATGCATTGGACGTACCGTCAAACAGCGTGTTGAGGTATTTGGAGTTGTTATTGGTCTGCACCACGGGATAGTTGATGTTGGTTCCCGGCGCGTAAATCCAACCCACAACCTCGGGATTTGTCTGGGCAAGTGCATCGAAGTCGATAATCGGCACGCCGCTGGCGTCCTTATCGCTTACATATTGCTTCTCGATTTTCTGGTACGAATCGCTTGCCTGCTTATAGCCAATCTGAGCATTGATAAAGATGGCAGCGGCGGCAACAATCAGGCCGATGCCGATGATGATGAGCAGAATGGGAATAATGGAGCGGCGCTTTTTGCGCGGCGGCTCGGTATAGCTCGACGG
>DBGAPG010000031.1:0-21109 GCA_048438765.1 Collinsella sp. | reverse complement strand
CAATGGGCCTGTTTCCCGGCTAGGACCTGCAGCCTCAAACTTCGCTTGGCATCCTGTAGAACTGGTGCGGGTCTTTCGGGCTTTTCCCTACCCATTCCAACAGGCCTCGACCGGCAAGGTCTTTCAGAGTCTTCGAGGCCGTTTTCCTACCGACATTGGACTCCCGCGCGAGGTCGGAGGTCGTGATTTTCCCCTGAGCGGCGGCAATTGCCATCGCTGCTCGTTCGCGCTCGCTGAGGAGCGGTCGGTTGTCGGCCGCGGTTCTCCTGAAGGCCGCTTTCTGCAACCCAGGACGCTCGAAGACGACGACGGTGCTGTTGACGGTCTGCTCGAAGCGGAACCTCACGCCGGCTGCCTCGCAGGCCTCCTTGATGCGCGGTATGCCCGTGCCGTACTGCTCGATGACGCCGGCGCGGAACAGGGTGCGCGCGATCGCGGGGTTTCGGAGGCCGAACTCGCTCGCGGTACCGTCTAGGTGCTCTTGCGGCGAGTCGCCCTCGGGGAACAGGCCCGGGCTCACGATCTGGACGGTGTCCATGAACACGTTGACCTCGACGGCGGTGCCGGTGGTGTAGTCGCGGTGGCACAGCGCGTTGGCAACCGCCTCGCGGATGGCCTCGGCCGGGATCTCGGGGATCTCCTTGCGGTACATGCCCGTCTCGCCGATGACGAACTCGCGCCTGATGTTCGACGTCACGAAGTACTCGGCGAAGTCGAGCAGCTTGAGCATGGTGCCGCTCTCGCGGCGCAGGTCGAGGATCTTGGCCTTGGTGTTGCCGCCCAGAAGCCCCAGCTTCATCCTGGGGTAGGTGTCGGATCCCTCGCAGAACAGCTCCACCGCGGCGTTTCTTAGGCTGCCGTCGGGCGCGACGAGGTCGAGCCTTGCCAAGGTGTCCTCCACGCCGGCGAACCCGCCGCCCACGCGTCCGGCCCTGCCGCCGCGCGCGACGAAGTCACGCACCGCCTGCTCGTCGGCGTCGGAGACGGGCCTGCCGGACGGCAGCGAGTCCCACGGGCTACGGGCGCGCTCACGCTTGACGACCATGGCGCTCAGCTCCGAGGCCGACAGCGCTTTGTTCGAAGTCCCCACGCGGGTGAAGTAGCGTCCGTCGGCGGAGTAGGGGGCGTCGGCACCTGAGAAGGCAATTTTGATGTATCGCAGCCCATCATCGGCGTCGAGGCACTCGACCGTCGGGAACACCGCGGGCTCGATCTTGTCGGACACCCACGACGTCACCTGGCGCAGCGTTGCGTCGCTGACATCCTGGCCGATGACATCGCCGTTGTCCTTCACGCCGAAGTAGAGCTCGCCGCGGCCGTGCTTGTTCAGCATGGCGCTGATGGCTTGCAGTGCTTCTTTATGCTCGCCAGTGGACTTCTTGAACTCGACGGTCTCGCTCTCGCTGCCCAGGTTCATCCGCGCTGCCTTTCCCGTTCGTTGCTTGTCTCGTTGGATTATACCGTGGTCACCATGGGCGAAAACGTGGAAGCGCGCTTGCTTGCCTCTACCATGTTCTCATGCGCCTTAATGCCCTTTGTGAAGAATCATCCCATTGGGAAACGGGTCCCTATGGAACGATTTTGGTATCAGGCATAGGGGGGCGCTATCGTGGATGTCGTCACCATTGCCTGCGCCCTCGATCCAGAGATGTAATTACAGAAGTGCGGGGAAAAATCGAAAACCTTCGAGCACAACGCGGTTTTTTTGTATCAAAACCGCAGGTCGCGGAAGCCTAAAACGGGGGTCTGGTCAGCATTCCTTTGGTTTTCCCCGCACTTCCGAATTTGGCCTCTCGCCACATCCCGATTACGTCTTAAAGTGGCGCAAAAAGCCGTGTGCTCTGCTTGATTTTGCTCAGGAATTATGCCTGAGGGGTAGTGGATTCGCCTTTCTCCGCCGTGCAGCGGCACGTGTAGGGCTCTCTGGCTCAGGCGCGAGTCGCTTCCCGTCTGAAAAAGTTCTTAAAACAGCTTTAAAGTTGCCTTTGGCCTACATTGACAGCGTACAATATGCATGTTTACCATGGCAAAAGCTAAATTTGGGGAGGGGGAGCGCACGGTGGAAGTGCTGGTTGTTGGCAATACCGTGTATGTCGATGACGACTTTTGTGCCAAGGCGTTTCCCGGTGACCATGTTCAGGTCGTGGCGGCCAACGAGGCGCGCCGCGACGGGTCGTCGCTCCATGCGTCTTGGAAAGAGCTGCTGCAGCACCTGGACCAGGCTTACGAATTCGACCGTGTGGTCTACCTCTCTACCTATCTCACGCCGCATACCGAGGCCGTTGGCGACATCGAGCTGCTGCGCTCCGTCTTTCGAGCTTGCATGGGTCGCCAGATTCAGCTGCTGTTTGTGACTGGTCCCATGGGAGCGGACGGTGCGGTGGACGCTGCGGGGCAAAACGGCAAGGGCATCATTGCCCGTGCGGCCAACGACCTGTGCCGCTACTATGCGGTCCGCGACGGCATTCAGGCCAAGATCTTGCGCGTGCCGTATCTGTACACCGCCTCGCCCACGCTGGAAGACCCGATTTTGACCCCGCTGTTCGAGGCGTGCTCGCAAGGCTCTGCTGTCATGAGGGCTGGGGCGGACTCACCGCTCGGTGCCCTCTGCGCCGAGGAGCTGGCCGTTCTGGTGCGTCGCATCTTCGACAGCTGGGATGCCACATTCGAGGAACTCGAGGTTCCGGATAGCTTTGCCCACACCGTGGGAGACCTGGGCGAGGCGCTCAAGGGCTTGTTCCCGGGGCTCGACATTACCTACGACGGGGACGCCGTCGTCTCCATTGCTCCGAGCGATACCGTCCGCACGCGCTACGGGTGGTTCCAGCGCTATGACGTGCTGCGCGATCTTTCGACCATACACGCCCGCTGGGAGCAGACCCTCGCGGGCAAGCGCCATCCGCTGCGTACCGCCATCGACCGCATCCAAATGCGCACTCTGCCTATTAAATGCCTAGAGACGGGCGTTGCCTGGGTTCTGTTCGAGGTACTGGAGCATCTGTTCTCACAATCGGTCCAGCTCAACGTGCTCGATTATCGCCTGCTCTACGTGGTGCTCATTGGCACGCTGTATGGCTTGGACTTTGGCTTGGTTGCGGCGCTGCTGGCGTCGGTTGGTTTGGCCGCGAGCTACTTTACCCAATACGGCTATACCTTTCAGGGCCTGTTTTACGAGCCGTCCAACTGGCTGCCGTTTATTGCGCACTTTGTGGTGGGTGCCGTGTGCGGCTATGTGCAGCTGCGCAACAGCGAAGCCATTAGGGCGGAGCGCGATCAAAACGAACTCGTGCGCAACCGCAATACGTTCCTTGCGCAGCTCTACCACGACGCGATCGAGGACAAGCGCGCGTACAGGCGCCAGATCGTGGGTCGCCACGACAGCTTTGGTAAGATCTTTGCCGTGACGCAGGAGCTCGATGTACTCAACCCGCGCGACATCTATCGCAAGTGCTGCGAGCTTCTGGGCGAGATCCTCGAGAACGATTCGGTGGCGATCTACCATGTTTCGGGCGGGGCATTTGCACGCCTGGTGGCAGCAAGTCCCGCGATTGCCGAAGATGCCGCACGCTCGCTCACGCTTGAGCAGCTTGCACCTCTTTTGGGCGACGGGGGCCGTTCGAACCTGTGGGTGAACCGCGAGCTGACGCCGGGGCTTCCCATGTTTGGATACACGATCGAGCGCGACGGGGCACCCGCCGTGTTGATCTTTGTGCGTCGTGCGGCCGAAAACCAAATGACCCTCTATTATCAAAACCTGTTCCGCATCTTGTGCGGGTTGGTCGAAAGCGCGCTGGGCCGTGCCTTTGACTATGAGGCGGTGGCGCAGGATAAACGCTGCGTTGACGGCACTTGCGTGCTCAAGCAGGCTGCCTTTGGCCAAGAGCTCGCGGCGGAGCAGGCACTGGCAGATAGCAAGATGGGGAGTTTTTTGCTCCTGCGCGTGGTACCGGGTATGGAGCCTGTCGGCGAGCTGGTGGGCGCAATTGGGTCGGCAATCCGCGAGAGCGACCCGGCGGGCTTGGTCGACGGCGACGTGCTTTACCTGCTTATGCGCCAGGCAAAGGCGTGCGATCTGCCCATTATCCGCGAGCGCCTGAGCGCAAAGCATATTGCGGTGGAGCCCGTCGACGGCGAGGACATCGTGGCGCTGTTGCAGCACATCTCTTACACCGGTGACGGTGAGGGAGGTGCCGCTTGATCTCGCTTGTCGTTGCTGCCGTCTTGCTGCTGATTCATGCGTTGGTTTGCCTGATGCTGTGGACGCTCATGAAGCTGGGCCTGCTGCCGGTGCGCGGACACATGCTGGCTGTGATAGTACTGGTGCCGCTGTGGGGCCCATTGCTGGTGGTTCTGCTATCGGTCCGCAGCGCGGTGTTTGGCGAGGGGCTGAAAGCGTCTGCGCTGGAGTCGCTGCGCTTTAACGACGACCTGCATCGCAGCATCCTGGTGCACGACCGTGACGCCGATGCGGGCGTGGTCCCGCTCGAGGAGGCGCTCATCGTCAACGATCCGGCATACCGGCGTCGACTAATGCTCTCCATGCTCACCGAGGAGCCCAACGCGTACCTGGCGCAGCTGCAGGCGGCTAAGCTTAACGACGACGTTGAGGTGGCTCACTATGCCGCGACGGCGGTGGCGCAGATCTCCAAGGAGTCCGACCTTAAACTGCAGCAGCTGGAGCGTGCCTTTAAGACGGACCCGAGCGCGCAAAACCTCAACGAATACTGCGATTTTCTTGGTGAATATTTGGGCTCGGGTTTGGCTGAGGGGCGCGTGGCTCAGATTCAGCGCCAACAGTACGCGCGCCTGCTTGCGCGTCGCTGCGAGCGCGAGGATACCCTTGAGCTGCGCATTCGATATGCGACGGCGCTGGCCGATGTCGGACAGATCGACGAGGCGCAGGCCGTGATCGACCAGCTGGTGCTCGACGTGCCCGAGGAGCAGGAGGTTTGGATGCTTTGCCTGCGCCTGGCCGTGATGCGCCGCGACGGTGACGAGGTTCACCGTGTGATCGATGCGATTGACAAGCAACACGTGTATTTGAGCGCCGACAACCGCGAAAAGTTGGCGTTTTGGCGCGACGGGGAGGAGGCCAGATGAGCGTGGCCCGACATATCCGCGACCGTGCAGGCCGCTTTCGTTGGATGGGACTTCTCGTGGTGTGGGCGGTCTTTATTGCCATGGCCGCCGTGCTGCTGGTGGAGCGTGCCGGCGTGCAGTACAGTGCGGGCCAGCATAAGCTGGGGATGCTTGCCGCCAACGATGCGGTGCCGGCCTCCTCGGCAGTCTTTGGCCAAAAGCCCACGTGCCTGGTCATTACCGACTCGGACCAAGATAGTGTCGACGACGTTAAAGACCAGTTCGACCAGATTTTGCTGGACATGAAGATCGCCCATCGCGATGTTGATATTGCCACCGACGGTGCGGACGCGATCCCATCGCTCGCGTCGTTTGATCGCGTGATTGTGCTTATGCCCTCGCTTGACGGACTGGGTACGCATCTGACCGATCTGATGAGTTGGGTGAGTGCGGGCGGCTCACTCATGCTGGGCATGACGCCAGATAACTCGAACTGCCTGCAGGCTATTGCTTCCAAGCTTGGGATCGAATCGGCCGGATATGACTATGCGACAGCCGAAAGTATCGTTCCGAGCGAGGACTTTATGTTGGGCGGAGGAGAGCGCTACGAGTTCTCGGACCCCTTCGATTCTTCGCTTTCGGTTTCATTGCGCGAAACGGCGCACGTCTGGGCAAGGACCGGTGACGCGGGCACGCCGCTCATTTGGTCTAACGATTGCGGCAGTGGTCACACCGTGGTGTGCAACATTGGCATCTACGACAAGGTCATGCGTGGGTTCTATGCTTCGGCCATAAGCTTGCTGGGTGATGCCACGGCCTATCCGGTCATCAACAGCGCCGTGTTCTATTTGGACGACTTTCCTAGCCCCGTGCCCTCGGGCGATGGTACTTATATCAAGCGTGACTACGGCCTTTCCATTGCGGATTTTTACACCAAGGTCTGGTGGCCCGATCTGCAAAAGCTCGCGCAAAAATACGGCATTCGCTATACCGGCGTGATGATCGAAAACTACGAGGACGCGGTCAACCAGACCGAGCCCGCGCGCCAACCCGATACCACGCAGTTCCGCTATTTTGGCGGCATGCTGCTGCAGATGGGCGGAGAGCTGGGCTTTCACGGCTACAACCATCAGCCTCTGGCGCTCTGGGACACCGATTACGGCACGCTGTACGACTACAAGACGTGGAAGAACAAGGAGACGCTCGTCGCATCGCTTAACGAGCTTATTGCCTTTCAGGACGAGGTGCTGCCCAACGCGCACGGCTCGGTCTACGTGCCGCCGTCAAATATCCTTTCGGTCCGTGCGCGCAAGCTTATCGGTACCGATGTTCCGCGCATTAAGACCATCGCCAGTACGTATTTTGAGGATGGCACCGACCTGCCGTACGTGCAGGAGTTTGGCGTGGCGAGCGATGGCATTGTGGAGCAGCCGCGCATTGTCTCGGGCGGCATGGTCGACGATTCCTATATGCGCCTGGCAGCCGTGTCCGAGCTCAACATGCACTACGTGAGCACGCACTTTATGCACCCGGACGACCTTTTGGACCCCGATCGCGGAGCCAAGGAGGGCTGGGAGATCTACAAGGGCGGCCTGGTCGACTACCTGGAGTGGCTTACCAAATCCGCGCCCGACCTGCGTCGCCAGACCGGCTCGGAATGCTCGGGCGCCATCCAGCGCTTTTCTTCGGTGACGGTGAGCGTGGATACCAGCGCGGATGCCTGGACGCTCAGCCTGGGCAATTTCCACGACGAGGCGTGGCTCATGTTCCGCGCCAATAATGGCGAGCCGGGTGCGGTGACGGATGGCGAACTAACGCACCTTACGGGCAATCTGTATCTGCTCAAGGCAAATGATAAGACCCTGACGATCGAGCGCAAGGAGGGTGGCGACAGATGAGAATCTGCTTGGTACTCGAGGGTTGCTACCCCTATGTGCACGGCGGCGTATCTACCTGGATGCATGGCTATATCCAGGCCATGCCCGAGCACGAGTTCGTGCTGTGGGTGATTGGCGCGCATGCTGCCGACCGCGGCAAATTTGTCTACGAGCTGCCCAGCAACGTGGTCGAGGTGCACGAGGTGTTCCTGGACGATGCCCTGCGGCTTTCGGGCGAGCAACACGAAGCCAGTTTTAACGACCGCGAGCGCGAGGCGCTACGCCGCCTGGTGTCGCTCTCCAATCCGGACTGGGACGTGCTGTTCGATATCTTCCAGCGCCGTCGCGTGCATCCGCTCTCGTTTTTGCAGAGCCGAACGTTTATGGACATCTTCCGCGACGTGTGCCTGACAGAGTACCCCTACACGCCCTTTGCCGACGCATTCCACACCATGCGCTCTATGCTGCTGCCCGTGCTCTATCTGTTGGGCAGCGAGGTACCGGTGGCCGATGTGTACCATGCCATCTCGACCGGCTACGGTGGCCTGCTCGCCTGCCTGGGCTCAAGCGTTTACCATGCGCCAGTGCTGTTGACCGAGCATGGCATCTATACCCGCGAACGCGAGGAAGAGATCATTCGCGCCGACTGGGTTGTGCCGTCGTTTAAGGACCGCTGGATCCGCTTTTTCTACCTGCTTTCGGAGGAGATCTACCGTCGCGCCTTTCGCGTGACGAGCCTGTTTCACAACGCCCGCAAGACGCAGATCGATATGGGCTGCGATGCGGATAAATGCCTGGTTATTCCCAACGGCATCCAGTTCGACCGCTTTAAGGACATTCCCTTAAAGCCCGATGACGGCTGGGTAGACATTGGCGCGGTGGTGCGCCTGGCGCCCATCAAGGACGTCAAGACTATGATTTATGCCTTCTTTGAGCTGCACGAGCGCCTGCCCAAGGTGCGCCTGCACATCATGGGCGGTGTGGACGACGAGGAGTACGGCGCCGAGTGCCACGCGCTGGTCGAAACCCTGGGCGTGCGCGACCTGATCTTTACCGGCCGCGTCAACGTGGTCGAGTACATGGAAAAGCTCGACTTTACCATTTTGACGAGCATCTCTGAGGGCCAGCCGCTCAGCGTGCTGGAGTCGCTCGCTGCGCGCCGTCCCTGCGTGACGACCGAGGTGGGCTGCTGTCGCGAGCTGCTCGAAGGCGCTCCGGGCGACGACTTTGGCGTGGCGGGTTTTGTGACGCCGCCCATGTATCGCAAGGGCTTGGCCGATGCCATGGAACGCATGTGCGTGAGCCGCGCCCGTCGCATTGAGATGGGGGAGCGCGGGCAGCGTCGCGTTGCCACGTACTTTTTGCACGAGCAGATGCTCGCCAACTATCGCGCGCTGTACGACGAGACGGCGCAAGCGTTTGACCTGCCCAGAGAGGGGGAGTAGCCGGTGGCCGGAATTGGTTTTGAGCTCAAGCGCCTGTTTAGGCGCAAGGGCCTGTTTGCCACGATGCGCGCTTACGGCTACGCCGGCATTGTGTGCACGGGCCCCATGCTGCTGGGTGTGCTGCTCCAGGTGGGTATCTTGGTGCTGTGCGGTCTGTGGGGCGTGGGGCGCGCCAACCAGGACTTGCTGGTGTGCATGGTGACCTATACGCTGCTGGCGTCGCTCACGCTCACGAGCTTTTTCTCCATGCCGGTCACGCGCTTTTTGGCCGATATGTTGTTTGCCGAGCGCGAGGATGAGATACTGCCTTCGTTTTGGGGCTCCAACGCCATCATGCTCGTTGCGGGCACGGTGCTCTACGGCGTCTTTTTGCTGTTCTCGGGCGCCACGCTGCTGCAGGGGCTGCTGTGCCTGTGGCTGTTCAACATTATGATCGTCAACTGGAACGGCATGAGTTACCTCACGGCCATCAAGGATTACCGCGGCATCCTGTGCAGCTTTGCGGCTGCCATTGGCGTGGCGTGCCTGTGCGCCCTGGCCGCGCTGGCGCTGGGACTGCCGCCGGTCGAGGGCCTGTTGGCGTCAATTGCTCTGGGCTACGGCGTCATGCTCGCCTGGGACGTGGTGCTGCTGTACCGGTATTTTCCTCAGAGCGACCGCAGCCCCTGGCCCTTTTTGCGGTGGCTCGATCAGTTTATGCCGCTGGCGCTCACGGGTCTGTTAACCAATCTGGGACTCTTTGCGCACCTGGTGATTATTTGGGCCGGTCCCATTGGCGTGCAGGTCAAGGGCTTCTTTTATGGTGCGCCCTACTACGATGTGCCGGCGCTCATCGCGTTTTTGACCATCCTGGTCACGACCGTCAACTTTGTGGTCTCGGTCGAGGTCAACTTCTATCCGCGCTACCGCGACTACTACAGCCTGTTCAACGACGGCGGCGTGGTAGGCGACATTGTGGTGGCCGAGGAGGAGATGCTCTCCACGCTCAACAGCGAACTGCGCTTTTGCGCGCTCAAGCAGCTGTTTGTGACCGCTGCGGTCATTTCTCTCGAGACCACGGTGCTCTCGGCTCTGCCGCTGGGCTTTAACAACCTTATGCACGGGTATTTTCGCACGCTGTGCGTGGGTTATGGCCTGTATGCCGCGGGCAATACGGTGATGCTCATCTTGCTGTACTTTACCGACTACAAGGGGGCCGTTCTGGCTTCGGGCCTGTTTGCCGGTGTGGCCGGGCTGGCGACTGCCGTGTCGTTGCTTTTGCCGCAGCAGTTTTACGGCTTTGGCTTTTTGTTGGGTGCGGCGGTGTTTTTTATCGTGGCGATGCTGCGGCTCGATACCTATACCGCCAACTTGCCGTATCGTATCCTGAGTCAGCAGCCTATTGTGGCGACAGACAAAACGGGTCGCTTTACACAGCTGGGCCGCATGCTCGACCGTGCCGAACAGCGCTATGAGGAACGTCGCCATAAGGGCGTGCCGCACGGCGCGTTTGAGCGCGCAGTAGTTCGCGTGTATCGCTACCATTGGGGAGGTTCTGATGATCGATAAGTTGATGTCTCGCCGCTGCCTGATCGAGGCGGCTGCCGGCGCGCTGTTGCTTTCGGGCTGCTCGTCTCAGGACGAATCCTCGACTAAAAAGGTCAAAAAGCAGGACAAGATTAAAAAGGCCGAGGCCTCCGACCAGTCCAAGCACCTTCGCGATAAGGACGAGCTGTACGAGGTCTACGACGACTCGGGCATTGTGACCATGTACCTGACGGTCTCGCGCGGTAACAGCTCCGAGAACACCGACCACAGCTGGGCCGAGATCAATACGTACTCGGTGTATGACTATGCCGACATGGGTGTGACGCGCTATCAGGTTATGGGCCTGCTGCAGCCGGGCGACGAAGACGGCCCGGTGGCCGGCGAGGTTGGCTATGGCGATGAAGCGCCCAATGCCACTGTGCAGGTGCGCGGTCAGACTTCGAGCATGAACTCGCAAAAGAATTACAAGGTGGAGCTCAAAAAAGGAAAAGGTACCTGGCGCCAGCAGCGTGCGATTGCGCTCAACAAGCACATGGGCGAGGGTATGCGTTTTCGCAACAAGATGGCCTATGACCTCATCCGCGGGATTCCCCAGATGATGGGCCTGCGCACGCAGTTTGTGCATCTGTGGGTGTGCGACCAGACCGAAAAGTCCAACGATACCTTTGAGGACTACGGCCTGTTTACGCAGGTGGAGCAGCTCAACAAGACGGCGCTTAAGGCACATGGCCTGGATAAGAGCGGGCACCTGTACAAGGTGAACAGCTTTGATTTCCATCGCTACGAGGACACCATTAAGCTTGCCGATGATCCCGACTACAACCAGGCAAGCTTTGAAGGCATGCTTGAGATTAAGGGCGATACGGACCACACCAAGCTCATCGAGATGCTCGATGCGCTCAACGACGAATCGCAAAAGATCGATGACGTGCTCGACACCTACTTTGATACCGAGAACCTGGTCTATTGGTTGGCGTTTCAGATCCTGACGGGCAACTGCGATACGCAGAACCGCAACTGCTATCTGTACAGCCCTCTCAACTCAAATACCTGGTACTTTTTGGATTGGGATAACGACGGTATGCTGCGTAAGCTGGAGCTTTCTCTTACCGGGTTTTCGGACTACGCGAGCTGGGAGCGCGGCGCAAGCAACTACTGGGGCAACGTGCTGTTTAACCGCGCGTTGCGCAGCAAGTCGTTCCGCAGCGAACTCGACCGCGCCGTCAAGGACTTGCGCTCGTATTTGACCGAGACTCGCCTGACCAAGATGATCAAGCACTACCGCGAGGTGACTGAATCCCTGGTCTTTGCTTCGCCCGATATCGACAATCTGCCTGTCACCAAGGACCAATATGAGCAGATCGCCGCGGCGATTCCCTCCGAGATCGAGGGGAACTACAAGAGCTTTCGCGAGAGTTTTAAAAAGCCCATGCCTTTCTACATCGGCGTGCCGCAGATCGATAACGGCAAGCTGCGCATTAACTGGGATGCGTCCTACGATTTTGAGGCGCGCGTCATTCGCTACACAGTTGAGCTTGCGCGCGACTATGCCATAAGCGACGTGGTCTTTAAGGCCGAGGATGTGCTGCTTCCCGAGGTGACCTGCGATGCGCCCGATACCGGCCAGTATTTTGTGCGCGTGCGTGCCACCAACTCCGACGGCTATACGCAAGATGCGTTTGACTACTATGTGACCGACGACGGCAAGCACTACGGCATGAAGTGTTTTTACGTGCAAGACGGCGGTAAGGTCGTGGAGGATACGTATGAGGAGGGCTAGCGCGCTGCTTGAGCGCCTGGCGGCACCGCCTGTGCGTGCCACGCAGGAGCGTTACCGCCACGAGCTCAAATATCTCATTAACGAGGGCGAGCACGCCGCGCTTGCCTGTCGCATGGCGCCTGTATTTAAGCTAGACAAACATGCGCGGGCGGGCGGTTACACCATTCGCAGCCTGTATTTTGACGACTACTGCAACTCGGCCTACGAGGAAAAAGACGCTGGCATTCTCATGCGCAAAAAGTATCGCGTACGCATCTATAACGGCAGCGACAAGGTGATTAAGCTCGAGCGCAAAAAGAAGTACGGTAGCTGGATCTATAAGGAGGACGCGCCGCTCACACGTGGCGAGTTTGAGCAGATTCTGGCTGGCGACTACGGCTTTTTGCTGAGGAGCCCTTATCCGCTCTGTCGCGAGTTCTACATCGAGTGCATCTGCAACATGATGCGCCCACGGACCATTGTGGACTACGAGCGCGAGCCGTGGGTGATGGACGAGGGCACCGTGCGCATTACGTTTGACATGAATGTGCGTGCCGCGGTGGGAAGCTTCGATATCTTTGACGTGACGCTGCCCGCGTTGCCGGTCCTGGAGCCCGGTAAGCTGGTGATGGAGGTCAAGTTTACGGAGTTTTGCCCGCAGCTGGTGCGCGATATGGTGCCGCCGGGCGCGGCCGAACTCACGGCGGTCTCTAAGTACTGCCTGTGTTATGACAAGACCGCCTACCTGCGCGGATTTAATTACTGGGAATCGGATTTTGGGAACCGAGGGGATATTTAGACCATGAGCACCAGGGACTTTTTTAAGAACTCCGTCTTGGAGGCGTTCGGTCAGGTCGACCCTGCCAAGATTGGCCTTTCGCTGCTCGTGGCGCTCGCCATGGGCATCCTGATCTATTACGTGTACAAGCGCTTTTTTACCGGCGTGGTGTATTCGCGTAGCTTTGCCGTGACGCTCGTGGGCATGTGCGTGCTCACCTGCATGGTCACGCTCGCGATCTCGACCCACGTGGTCATCTCGCTCGGTATGGTCGGTGCTCTGTCCATCGTCCGCTACCGTACGGCGGTCAAGGACCCGCTCGACCTGCTGTATCTGTTTTGGGCCATTACCACGGGCATTACGGCAGGCGCCGGCATGTATGCGCTCGTGGGGCTTACGGCAGTGGTGATCGTGGTGATGATCGCCGGCTTTGCGAGCCACCAGGACAAGGCGCGCGTGTACATGATGGTCATCCACTACACGGGCCAGACCACCGGCGACGATATCGTGCGTGCATTTGGGCGCACCAAGTTCACCGTTAAGTCCAAGACTATGCGCGGCGACAAAGTCGAGATGGCCGTGGAGGTATTCTCGGACGGCGTGGACATGCCCTATGCCGACGCGATTCGCACGCTCGATGGCGTTGAGGACCTGACCCTCATCCAGTACAACGGCGAGTATCATGGATAACTATGTTCCGGCGTTCTAACGAACGCCGGACCGCTCGACGCTGCGCGGGCATCTGCCGGGCGATCTGCCGCTCAAACCGTCGCTCGCGTACATGAAGTACGCTTCGCTCCTTTTTCGCGGCACCTCGCCACGGCAGCTGCCCGCTCGCTGACGTTTGCTCGACCTGGGTGATATTGATTTATCCGAAGCGCCGTCACGGGTATCATGGTGAAAGCGATTTCAATGACAGGGGTGCTCGTGGTAAAGATGAAAGATGTGGCCGAGTTGGCTGGCGTTTCGAGCGCCGCGGTCTCGCGCTACCTCAACGGTGGATATATCTCGGCGGACAAGGCCGAGCGCATTAAGCAGGCGATTGAGCTGACCGGATACGTGCGATCTAGTCAGGCTCGCGCGCTGCGCACCGGTTCCACCAAGCTCATCGGCGTCATCGTGCCTAAGATTAACTCGGAATCCGTGAGCCGCATTACCGCCGGTATTGGCCAGGTGCTCGGTCGCCGTGGCTACCAGATGCTGCTCGCGAATACTGATAACGTGGCCGAGCGTGAGCTCGAGTATCTCGACCTGTTCCAGAACCACCCGGTCGATGGCATCGTGCTCGTGGCGACCATGATCACCGACGAACATCGTGCGGCCATTGCGTCTTGCCGTGTGCCCATTGTGCTGATCGGTCAAAACGTCGAGGGCGCGGCTTGCGTCTACCATGACGATTACGAGGCCGCCTTTGAGCTGGGCCAGGCGCTCGCGAAGCATGTTGAGGGCAAGATTGCCTATATCGGTGTTACCGAGGAAGACCGTGCCGCCGGTTACGACCGTCGTCGTGGTTTTGAAGCGGGCTTACGCGCCGCGGGTGTTGCGCTCGATCCCGAGCTGATTCGCCGCGGGTCCTTTACCCTCGATTCCGGCTATCGTGCGTCGCGCGAGCTGCTGGGCGAAGTGCCCGATGTTTCGTTTATCGCGTGCGCGACCGATACCATGGCGGCGGGCGCGCTTCGTGCCATCGATGAGGTTCGCGGCGTGGGCGAGGGCATGCGTCGCGTGAGCGGTTTTGGCGACAACGCGTTTTTGCGCGCGCTGACGGGCGGCATTCCCACCGTACATTATGGCTACCTGACCAGTGGCGTCGAGGCGACCAATATGTTGCTCAACACGCTCGATGGCGTGGAGGGGGAGAGCGGTCTAAAGACCCTCAAGCTCGGCCATCAGCTGATGAATGTCTAGGCTTCGGGCATGTCTGCCGGCTTCTGATTCTCTGTTTTTGTCTCAAAACTACCTTTCACCGTCAATTATCGACCGTTTACCGCTATATGAAAACGATTACAGATATATGAAACTGAAAACGATTACAGTATAAGTGTCAAACATGGCCGGGTGCACATGCGTCCGTTGGAGGAAAGGGAAGTCATGGACTACCGTAAATCAGCCCAAGAGGTGCTCGACAACATCGGTGGCGCCGGCAACGTTGTTTCGGCTGCACACTGCGCCACGCGTCTGCGTCTGGTGATTGCCGATAACGCCAAGGTCGACAAGGAGGCCCTTGAGAATATCGACGGCGCCAAGGGCGTCTTTGAGGCCCAGGGCCAGCTCCAGATTATTTTTGGTACCGGCACCGTCAACAAGGTCTACGAAGAGTTCATCGCGCTCAGCGGCGTCGAGGCTGCCACCAAGGCCGAGGTCAAGGAGGCCGCGGCGCAGCAGCAGAACATCTTTATGCGCGCCATTAAGGTGCTCGGCGACGTCTTTGTCCCCATCATCCCCGCCATCGTGGCTTCGGGTCTGCTGCTGGGCATTATGAGCGCCCTCAACTTTATGGCCTCCAACGGCTTTATCGCGCTCGACACCAATAACTTTATCTACAAGATCGCCGACCTGGTTTCGGGAACGTCCTTTGGTATTCTGCAGATCCTGATCGGCTACTCCGCGGCTAAGGCCTTTGGCGCTAACCCGTACCTGGGTGCCGTCGTCGGCGGTGCGTTCATCAATTCCTCGCTTCAGAGCGCCTACACGGTTGCCTCCGAGGGCGTGCAGACCATGGTCACCGTCATCCCCGGCGTGTACAGCTTTGAGTGGGTCGGTTATCAGGGCCACGTGATCCCCATCGTTATCGCCTGCGCCATCCTCGCCTTTTTGGAGAAGCGTCTCCACAAGGTTGTCCCCGAGATGTTCGACCTCTTTGTGACTCCTCTCGTCTCCGTGTTCGTGACCGTGCTCGTGACGCTCGTTGCCGTCGGCCCCATCTTCGTGTGGGCCGAGAACGCCGTCCTCGGTCTGATTCAGGCCCTGCTGACCCTGCCCTTCGGCATCGGTTCCTTTATCGTCGGCCTGTTCTATGCCCCCACGGTCGTTACCGGTATCCACCAGATGTACACCGCCATCGATCTGGGCCAGCTCGCCCAGTACGGTGTGACTTACTGGCTGCCCATCGCCAGTGCCGCCAACATCGCTCAGGGTGGTGCCGCGTTCGCCGTTGCCTTTAAGACCCGCGATGCCAAGATCAAGGGCCTGGCGCTTCCTTCGGCCCTGTCCGCCTTCATGGGCATTACCGAGCCTGCCATCTTTGGTGTGAACCTGCGCTTCTTTAAGCCCTTCATCGCCGGCTGCATCGGCGGCGGTTGCGGTGCCCTGGTCTGCGCGCTCACTTCGCTGGCTGCCTCCGGCACGGGCGTTACCGGTATCTTCGGTATCCTGCTGTGCCTGGCCCAGCCCGTGCAGTACGCGATCATGTTTGCGGTCGCCGCGCTGGTTTCCTTTGCTATCTCGTTTGTCCTGTACAAGGACGAGCCCAAGGCTTCCGAGCAGGCCTAAGAGCTTTTGATTGAGGAGATGCCCGCGGGCCGTATGCTCGCGGGCGTTTCCCGTATCTGGTGCCGATCTCTGGTGCCTTGTTACTTTCGATCCGTTAGGACTTTGATATGTCTAATGCACTTGGTCGCGACCTTGCAAAGTTGGTTGCCGCTGTTGACGCTGCCGCCTCTGAGTGCGGTCATGGCGTGTATGGCCAGCACTTCCATATTATGCCGCCGGCGGGTTGGCTCAACGACCCCAACGGTCTCTGCCAGGCGGGTGGCGTGTTCCATGCCTATTTTCAGTATGCGCCGTTTGATGTCGAGGGCGGCGTTAAGACCTGGGGCCATGCGACGAGCCGCGATCTTATGACGTGGGACTACGTTGGCGCCCCATTGCTGCCCGACGAGCCGTTCGATTGCCATGGCGTGTATTCGGGCTCCGCGCTTGCCGAGGACGGTCGCATTCGCGTACTTTATACGGGCAACGTTAAGCTTTCCGATTCGGACGGGACGTACGACTACGTCAATACCGGCCGCCGCGCCGATACTGTTTATGTCGAGAGCGTTGATGGCCTTGCCGGTCGGGAGTTCAGCCAAAAGCGCGTGGTGCTGGCGTCCGAGGATTATCCCGAGGATTTGACCTGCCACGTGCGTGACCCCAAGGTGTGGCGCGATGATGATGGGCGTTACCACATGGTGCTGGGCGCGCGTCGTCGCGTGGACGGTCCGCATGTCGATAGTCGATTTTGCGCCATGCACGGCGAGGGTGCCGGGCGCGATGTGGGTGAGATCCTGGTGTATGGCTCGGCCGATATGCTGAGTTGGGAGCTCGAGAGCCGTGTGTCTACGCCCGAGCGCTTTGGCTTTATGTGGGAGTGCCCGGGATACCTTGAGCTTGAGGCGGATGGCGGTGTACCGGCAAGGTTTCTGTCTTTCTCTCCCCAGGGGCTCGAGGGCGGCCGTTGGGACCGCGGCAACGTATACGCTGCTGGCTACATGCCTGTAACGGGCGACATTGCCGGTGGTGACGGTGCCTATGAGCTGGGCGAGTTCCGCCTGTGGGACGCCGGTTTTGACTTCTATGCGCCGCAGGAGTTCACGGCCGAGGACGGTCGCCATATTCTAATCGGCTGGATGGGCATTCCCGATGAGCCGACCTATGGCAACGCACCGACCGTGGTGTGCGGCTGGCAGCACTGCATGACGGTGCCGCGCGAGCTTACGGCCGGTGACGGCGGCGTGGTACTGCAGCAGCCGGCGCGCGAGATTGAGCACCATTATGCCTCGGTGCGTGTAGGGGAGGGCTCGTTGGAGGTTGCCGGCGATACCTGCTTTGACGTTGTTGTCGACGGTGTTGACGGTGCGTTCACCGCGACCGTTGATGGCGAGCTGAAGCTGGCGTTTGTGCCCGCCGAGGGCGAACTGCCCGCGCGCTTTGAGATGCGATTTACCGATGAGGGCCGCGCTTCTGCCGGTTGCGGTCGTACTGTGCGCTGGGAGTCCGTCGACGAGGTTCGTAACGTGCGCATTGTTGGCGATGCCTCGTCGGTCGAGGTGTTTGTGAACGATGGTGCGCTCGTGTTTTCGACGCGCATCTATCCCGAGGCCTATGGCGTGACCGTTGACGCTCCGGGTGCGAGCGTGACCTATCACGCGCTCAATATCTAGGAGATTCGTCGCATATCGGCGCTATACTGCAGCCGTTGCCCACGATGCGGGAACATCCGCATCGTGGGTTTTTGTTAATGAAAGGAGGTTGCCGTATGGGCGTACAGCGGCTAGAAGAGGCCTGGGCTTTGAGGACCGGCGCGCGTGAGGCGCGGTTGCTTGCGGCTTCGCATGTTCCGGCGGCGCTGTCTCTGTTGGGGATTGTGCGTCCCGGTGACCGCCTGGTGGCCTTTGCGGATGACTTTACCGAAGCATTTGCGCACGGCTTTGATGGCCGCGATGTTGCGCTGGCGGGCTCGCCGTCCGCCGATGCGTTTACCGCCGCGTCCGAGGTCTTTGATGCTTCGTTTGATGCCGAGGGGCCGCACCTGTGGTGGTTCGTCAACTCCATCGGCGGGTTTGGACTGCGCGTGCCCGATCTGCGTACGCTGGGTCGAGCGGCTCGCGAGGCCCATGCGCTGCTGGTTGTGGACAACACCGTGGCGTCGGCTTTTGGCTGCGATCCGTTGCGCTTGGGTGCCGTGCTGTCGCTCGAAGCGCTCGACCGTGTGTGCGCCGGTAACGCTTCACGCAAGTTGGTTGCCGTATCGGTCGCGCGCTCGCAGTTCAAGCGCCATCGTGTGGATGCCGCGGCTGAGTGCGTGCACGTCCTGTTTGAGGGCTGTGGCTTGGGCAAGCTTGGTTTGCCTACTGACGAGGCTGGTGTGCTGGAGCGCGGGCTGGACTCGCTCGATACCCGCATGCAGGCACACTTCGACCGCGCCCGTGCGCTGGCCGAGTATCTGGCCGCCAACGAGATGGTGCGCAACGTGCGCTATCCCGGGCTGAGTTCGCATCCCGACCATGCGGTTGCAACGGGAATCCTCGAGCACGGCTTTGGCCCGGCAGTTGAATTTGACCTTATCGAGCGTAGCGCGGGCAAGCTTTTTGATGCTTTGCCTGAGGAGTTCCGCGCATCGCCCGCCGGCGGTGCAACGACGCGCCTTTCGGCCCCACGCGGCAAGCAGGGGAACACCATCCGCCTCTTCGCCGGCACCGACGACCCCTTGATCGTGGCCACCACCCTAGACAACGCCCTCCGCAACTAGCTAAATCATCCTCGACTTCATAAGTTGCGGTGAAATAGGGATTGATTTACGGCTTTAACCGCATAAACAGTCCCTATTTCACCGCAACTTATGAGAAGGGGTTGCGTGGCTATAAGGCCCCGTCCTAAATTGGCTATTCTTTTATGCTGGCGATGAGGTCGTTGGCCTTTGCGGCAATTACTTGGTTGATGTCGGTCTGCAGCTCCTCGTAGGCCGCTATGGCTCGCTCTCCAGCGGGGGTGAGCGTGGATCCGCGGGCGCCGTCGCGTTTGATGAGCTTGCAGCCTAGCTGGCCTTCGGCCTCGTTTACAATACGCCACGCTTTGGAATAGGCCATGCCCATGCTCTTGGCGGCGCGGTTGAGCGAGTGCTCGCGGGCGATGCCCTGCAGCAGCAAGACGCAGCCGTGGCCGAAGACGCCCGGTAAATCCTTGTCGCACGCTTGAATGACCAACTTTGCCGTCGTCTTGTACTCCATGTGCTCCACGTCTCCCCGCTAAAGTGTTTGCTGGGCAAACGCATAGCCTGCGTCAAACCCTCGTGTGCTCTTCTTAAATCATGCATTGTAGCAGTCAAAGTGCGTTAAGATACTTCCCCAGTATTGGGCGCCCAAGGTTGGGCTGGGTCCTACGAGGCCTGCAGCCGACCGGTCGCATGGAAAAAGGAGAAACATGGCTACGTTCTTTCCCGGTGAGTCCCACACGTTTTCGGAGTATCTGCTGGTCCCTGGTTACTCGTCCTCGCAGTGCATCCCCAACAACGTCTCTCTTAAGACGCCGCTGACCCGCTTTAAGCGCGGTGAGAAGCCGGCAATCACCCTGAACATCCCCATGGTTTCCGCCATCATGCAGTCCGTCTCGGGCGTCGACATGGGTGTCGCGCTCGCTACCGAGGGCGGCCTGTCCTTCATTTACGGTTCCCAGAGCGCCGAGTCCGAGGCCGCTATGGTCAAGGCCGTCAAGGACCACAAGGCCGGTTTCGTTCAGTCCGATTCCACGCTGACCCCCGACATGACCATGGAGCAGGTCATCGAGCTCAAGGAGAAGACCGGTCACTCCACCATGCCGGTTACCGACGACGGCACTCCCAAGGGGAAGCTCCTGGGCATCGTCACCAGCCGTGACTATCGTCCCAGTCGCGATGACCACCAGACGAAGGTCTCCGAGTTCATGACCCCGCGTGAGCAGCTCATCGTGGGCGACAAGAACATCAGCCTTAAGGTTGCCAACGACGTCATCTGGGACAATAAGCTCAACGCCCTGCCCATCGTCGACGACTACGATCACCTCATGGGCATCGTCTTCCGCAAGGACTACGACAGCCACAAGACCAACCCCAACGAGCTGCTCGACGGCGACAAGCGCTACATGGTCGGTGCCGGTATCAACACCCGCGACTATGCCGAGCGCGTGCCGCTGCTCATCGAGGCCGGTGCCGATGTCCTGTGCATCGATTCTTCCGAGGGCTTCAGCGAGTGGCAGAAGCGCACCATCGAGTGGATCCGCGCCAACTACGGCGAGGACGTCAAGGTCGGTGCCGGCAACGTCGTCGACGCCGAGGGCTTCCGCTTCCTGGCCGACTGCGGTGCCGACTTCATCAAGGTTGGTATCGGCGGCGGTTCCATCTGCATCACCCGTGAGACCAAGGGCATCGGCCGTGGCCAGGCCACCGCGCTGATCGACGTCTGCCGCGCTCGCGACGAGTACTACGAGGAGACCGGCGTCTACGTGCCCGTGTGCTCCGATGGCGGCATCGTCTACGATTACCACATGACGCTCGCCCTTGCCATGGGTGCAGACTTTATGATGCTGGGTCGTTACTTCGCCCGCTTTGACGAGAGCCCGACCGAGCGCGTCAACGTGAACGGTCAGTACATGAAGGAGTACTGGGGCGAGGGTTCTGCGCGTGCTCGCAACTGGCAGCGCTACGACCTGGGCGGCGCCGCGAAGCTTAGCTTCGTCGAGGGCGTCGACTCCTACGTTCCCTACGCCGGTTCCCTCAAGGATGGTGTGGGCGGCACGCTCTACAAGGTCAAGTCCACGATGTGCAACTGCGGTGCCCTCTCGATCCCCGAGCTCCAGGAAAAGGCGCGCCTAACGCTGGTCAGCTCCACCTCCATCGTCGAAGGCGGCGCCCACGACGTAGTCGTCAAGGATTCCCAGCAGAGCGTCAGCTACCGCTAAGTGGCTTTCCCAAGCACCGCACCTTGCCGTTCAAACCGTCGCTCGCATTCGAAAGTACGTGTCGCTCCTCTTTCACGGCAATCTGCGGCACTTGGAAAACCCGACCATGCTTGGGCGGGTAACAATTAGTGGTTGATTCACAACCACGTTATTTAGATAAAGCGAGATGCCTGCAAGTCGCAGGCATCTCGCTTGTCGTATTTGCTATCATCAGTCAAGTTAACCTTAGGGT
>DBGAPG010000030.1:0-23121 GCA_048438765.1 Collinsella sp. | reverse complement strand
TTGCTGAGGTTCGCCATGCCCTTCTTGAAGTTGAGGACCAGGTCTTCGGCGTTCATGCTGCCCCCATCATCGCGGTCTACGGGGTCAACGATATGGCACCGTGGGGACACATGTATGTCAATCCTGGTCTAACAGAGCCTTATCTTTTACCTTGGCACGGGCTTTTTCGTGGTGTTCTTCACCGCGAAGTTCGCCGCGATTTCGATGTATGCCCGCTGGGCGTATCTGTGGCCGTGCATGGGCCGTGTTATCAACAACGTTTGCTCGATACTCGTGACGGCTCCGGCGGTGGCGATTGTCTCGAGTCAAAACGTGCTGGCGGCAGTGAGCGTCGTGCTCGTGCTGTTTGTCGGCATCGCGATTTCGCTGTTGGGACAGTTTGGACAAGACGGTGAGGGCGAGGCGACGCACGGCGGGCTGGCGCTTGCCACCGACGATCTTGGCGTGAGCTGTGAGCCCGGCCAGGCCGACACGGTGCCCCTGGAGGCGCCGGAGCTTTCGTTTGACGATCGGCTCGATGGCTTCGTTGCCGCCTTTGGGCTTACCAAGCGCGAGCGCGATGTTCTGGAGGCGCTGGTCGTTTCGGACGGCAGCGTGCAGGACGTGGCGGCGGCACTCTTCCTTTCGCGCTCCACGCTCTATCGCCACATCGCTTCGATCAACAAAAAGACCGGTGCCTCCTCGCGCGTAGCCCTCATCAACTTCTTCTGGTCCTGGACACCCAAGGACTAGCTAATTTCCCAATAAGTTGCGGTGGAATAGTCCCTAAATTAAAGTCACGCGGCTTTAAACAGGAACTATTTCACCGCAATTGCTGAGGGGATAGATTGCGGCAGCGGCAGCGGCGTCGGCAGCCGTGGTAGTGGCAACGGCAACTGGCAGGGTGTTTTCCGTCTGCTTGCTACAGCAGCTCGCCGTGGCGTGCAATGTAGCGGCGCTTTGCCAGCTGAGTGAGCGCGATGTAGGCGGCAACAATGCCGATGAGCAGCGCGAAGAAGCTCGGCGGCAGCGGCATGAGGCCCAGCGCATCGGCGATGGGGCTTGCCGGCAGCCAAGTGACAAGCGCCAAGCCCAGGACGGTGAGCACGCACAGCGCGGGGGCGGCGTGGTCGCACGGGTTCGGCAGGCGCGGCGAGCGCAGCATGTGGATCACGAGCGTCTGCGACCACATGGACTCGACAAACCAGCCGCTCTGGAAGATCGCGGCGAAGGTCGCCATACCCGTGACGTTGCCCGCGGCGGCAAGCTCGGCCCAGCTCGCGCCCACGGCGGCGGGGCACACCACAAAGAAGAGCGCAGCGAAGGTCACGATGTCAAACAGCGAGCTCACGGGGCCCAGCTCGAGCATAAAGCCCTTGATGGACGCGGCGTCCCAGGCGCGCGGGCGGGCAGTCCAGGCGTCATCGACGGTGTCCCACGGCAGCGCGATGCACACGATCTCGTAGACCAGCGACAGCAGCACCAGCTGCAGGGCGCTCATGGGCAAAAACGGCAAGAACAGGCTCGCGACGGTCACGGACAGCACGTTGCCAAAGTTGGAGTTCACCGTGGTCTTGAGGTACTTGAGCAGGTTACCGTAAGTGCGGCGGCCTTCGATGATGCCGCGCTCGAGCACGCCCAGGTCCTTCTGAAGCAAGATGATATCGGCGGATTCCTTGGCAATGTCGACGGCCGAATCGACCGAGATGCCGCAATCGCTCGCACGCATGGCGGCGGCGTCGTTGATGCCGTCGCCCATAAAGCCCACGGTGTGGCCGAGCATCTCGCGCATGACACGTACCAGGCGCGCCTTCTGCAGCGGCGAGAGCTTGGCGAAGAGGTGGGTTTTCTCGGCGCGCTCGGCAAGTTCGGCGTCATCGAGCGCATCGATCTCGGAGCCGAGCAAGACGTTGCTCGCATCGATACCAATCTGTTCGCAGACGGTGGCGGCGACGCGGTCGTTGTCGCCGGTTAGGACCTTGACCGCCACGCCCTTGGCCTCGAGGGTGGCGACGGCGCCCGCGGCACTTGCTTTGGGCGGATCGAGGAAGGCCAAAAAGCCCATCAGCACCATGTCGCACTCGTCGGCGATGCCAAACTCGCCCACGCAGCGCGGATTGGTCTTCTGCGCCACGGCAATCACGCGCAGACCCTCGGCGTTAAGTCCGGCGACCTGCTTGCGAATCTGGGCGAGGTTCTCGTCGGTGAGTGGCTGGGCGATGCCATCGACCTCGACAAAGGAGCAGATCTCGAGCATTTCCTCGGCAGCTCCCTTGGTAACCATCTGGGTTTTGCCTTGGGCGTCGGCGACAACTACGCTCAGGCGGCGGCGCGAGAAATCGAAGGGAACCTCGTCGACCTTGGTATAGCGGTCGCGCAGGCTCTGGCCCAGCATAGAATCGGGCGCTGCGGCCGAGGGCGTCACATCGGCACGGTCGATGACGGCCAGGTCGATAAGGTTTTTGAGGCCGGTTTGGAAGAAGCTATTCAAAAATGCATGGCGCAGCACGCGTACGTCTTCGTTGCCGTCGGTGCTGAGATAGCGCTCGAGCACGATGCGGTCTTCGGTGAGGGTGCCGGTCTTGTCGCAGCACAGGACGTCCATCGCGCCGAGGTTTTGAATCGCCGGCAGTTCCTTGACGATAACCTGGCGACGGGCGAGGTCTTTGGCGCCCTGCGATAGGCTCGTGGTCACGATAACGGGAAGCATCTGCGGCGTGATGCCCACGGCCACGCTCGTGGCGAACAGCAGCGCGTCGATGACGTTGCCCTTGGTGGTGGCGTTGATGGCAAAGACGGCCGGCGCCATAACGAGCATGAGGCGTACGAGCAACATGGAGACGCTCGAGACGCCGCGATCAAACGCGTTCTTTTCGCCGCGCCCGGTGAGCATCTTGGCGATGCCGCCCAGGTAGGTGTCCGAGCCGGTGGCAACGACAAGCGCCATGGCGGTGCCGTTTTGCACGGAGGTGCCGGTAAAGACGATGTTCTTGCAGGCAGAGAGTGGCAGTGCGGAGCCGTCGGCGCCCTCGACGACGGTGACGGCGGTGGTCTTCTCGACGGCCTCGCTCTCGCCGGTGAGTGCGGACTCGATCACAAACAGGTCGCGCGCGGTGATGATGCGGGCATCTGCCGGCACCATATCGCCGGCAGAGAGACGGATTACATCGCCGGGGACGAGCTCGTCGAAGGGGATCTCGATGCGCTCGCCGTCGCGCAGGGCGGTGCAAGTGTTGGAGACCAGGTCCTTGAGGGCCTCGGCCGCATTGCCGCTGCGGGCTTCCTGGATAAACTTCATGCCGCCCGATACCAGCAGCATGATGCCGATGACGATGACCGTGGAGGGGTCGCGCTGCGGCTCGGGCACGGCGAGCACGTCGATGCAGAGCGAGACCAGCGCGAGCGCGGCGAGGATGCCGGCGAAGGGATCGATGAACGCGTCGGCGATGCGGCGGGCGAGCGTTTTGGTCGTTGCCTCGATGGTGTTGGGGCCGACGGCGTTCAGGCGCTCGGTTGCCTGCTCGACGGTGAGGCCGTTTGCCGTGGCGTCAAGCAGTACGAGGGCGTCCTCGGCACTATGGGTGGCGGCGAATATGGTGTTCTTGGGCAGGCCGGTATGAGCGGCAGGGCGCGCTGTGCGGCGGCGCTTGGAGATGGCTTCGAGTACCGTGACGGTTTTGAGCATCAGCATAGGGTCCTCCTTGTTGAAGGGAGTTAGCGTACGTGTCGTATTTGCTTCAAAAAACCTAGATGTCGCTCACGTCAAGCTCTTGAGCCCACAAAGGGTGCAGCGCGCCTTTGTGGTGGTTTTGGCGATCTGCCGGTGGCGTTTATGCGTGTGCGGAGTCCTCGCGGCGTGCCGAGGGCGACATGCAGGTTTTTCGACTAGGACTGCCTTCCATGGCACACCTCCTAAAGGCTGAGCGCAGCGCGCTTTGGGTATCTCGTACCCCTTTTTAATCCGCTCGTATTCTTGATGAGGGGGTTTGCCATGTCAACCCCATTGTTCGGAAAACCATTCCCCCTGACAAAGCCTTTACAGAATGCCGTGGCCCCAAAGCGCGCCCGCATCTACGCTTCGCCTGCGCTAAACTGAAGAGCACGTACGCAATTACGAGAGGAGCCCGCATGGAGGCTTACAAGCAAGAGTTCATCAAGTTCATGGTCGAGTCCGACGTTCTTAAGTTCGGCAGCTTTACGCTCAAGAGCGGCCGTCAGTCCCCGTTCTTTATGAACGCCGGCGCTTACGTGACGGGCTATCAGCTCAAGAAGCTGGGCGAGTATTACGCCCAAGCCATCCACGATAACTTTGGCGACGACTTTGATGTGCTGTTTGGACCGGCCTACAAGGGTATTCCGCTGGCCGTCGTGACCGCCATTGCCTACCACGAGCTGTACGGCAAGGAGGTCAAGTACTGCTGTGACCGCAAGGAGGCCAAGGACCACGGTGCCGATAAGGGCAACCTGCTGGGTTATGAGCCCAAGAACGGCGACCGCGTGGTCATGGTCGAGGACGTTACCACCAGCGGCAAGTCCATCGACGAGACCTATCCCAAGGTCAAGGCTGCTGCCGACGTCGAAATCAAGGGCCTGATCGTGTCCCTCAACCGCATGGAGGTCGGCAAGGGCGGCGTGACTACCGCGCAGAAGGAGATCGAGGCAAAGTACGGTTTCCCCGTCGCGAGCATCGTTTCCATGGCCGAGGTCGTCGAGACCCTCTACAACCACGAGATCGACGGCAAGGTCGTCATCGACGACGAGCTCAAGGCCGCTATCGACGCCTACTACGAGCAGTACGGAGCTCAGGAGTAGTTACGGCGTTTTACCAAACGCCGTAACCGGCCGACGCTGCGCGGGCCGCATTTGGACAATCTGACGTTCAACTTCAAGGGCGCGACCAGAAGGTCAGCGCCCTTTCGTTTCACGTCACCTTGTCTCAAATGCGACCCGCTCGCTGTCCGTTCTCTACCTGCGGCGTCGTCTTGCTCCGAATGCGGCTCGCTCGCTGTCGTTGCCGAAACATCGGCGTTGCCGGACTAGTCATTGGGGACGTTCATAAATGACTACTCAGGAATGAGCGTGGATAATCTCCCGTTTTTGGCCTGTGTGCGGGCTCAAAGTGGGAGATTATCCGCGCTCGTTAGATAGACGTCCGAAAATCCACGCTCATTCGGTTAGCGCAGGGGCAAGCTGCTTTTCGCCATGGTGCCACACGTGAGCCTGGCCTCCTGTGTCAGATTCTAATAACGAGTTTCCGGAATAAATAGTTATTAGAGTTGAAATGGCCGACCTAATGACGAGAAGTTGTTATTAGGTCGGCCGTTAGTCATTGGGGATGTTCTTAAATGACTACTTGAGTCCCGGGAGGCGGGTGTGGGGGGAACGAGCGCTCCAGGAATTCGGAGCAGTGGGCGTAGTCTTTGGCGAAGTAGCTGCTGTAGAGCGAATCGAGTACGTATTGCACGGCGATGTGGCTTGCGAACTGCGTGATACGATGCGTCATGCTCTCGTGATCGCTCACCGTAAGGTAGGCGGCAAAGCCGGGGTGAATGCGCGCGCAGTAGGGCGTGCCGATGACGATGACTGGGACGTTCCGGCTGCTGAGGATCGGCAAGATTTCCTTGAGGTTGGGCGCAAGGCCGCTGTAGGAGATAACGATCGCCGCGCGGTCTGAATCCGAGGTAAGCGCCGTGCGCACCTGTGCCTCGATGTTGCCGTAGCATGTGGCGCTCTTGCCGGCCGAGAGCAGGCGGTCGCGGAACATTCCCGCTGGATAGAGGTTGTGCGAGCCCGTGTAGATGTCGACCTGTCGGGCGTTCGCGATGAGCTTGGCG
Source organism: Collinsella sp. (assembly GCA_048438765.1). Lineage (GTDB taxonomy): Bacteria > Actinomycetota > Coriobacteriia > Coriobacteriales > Coriobacteriaceae > Collinsella. Next base: position 17,308 of record DBGAPG010000030.1, on the reverse strand, counting down.
GCATGGTCAAGTTGCGTGGGGTCGAGCAGCTCCTGCGTTTCGGCCAGCGTGGTCTGGTAGAGCCCCTCCATGCGCTCCATGACCTGCGCAGGGGTGGACGTAGCGTCGAAGGGAAAGTTGATGTCCACGTCGCGGCGGTTTCCTGCCTCGGTCGCCAGGCGGATGAGCTCGACCTTGAGATCTTTGAATCCCTCGAGGCCGAGCTTTTTGCAAAAACGGTGCACGCTCGCAACAGAAACGTTGGTGCGCGCGGCAAATTCCTTAATAGAAAGCCCGCGGATGTCCTCGCCGATGGCAAGGGCTGCAATGCCGAGTTGTTGCTCGGTGGGGGTGAGGCCCTGCGCCTCGGTAATCTTGCGTTTGATATCCATGCGAACTCCCGCATTCGCTAAACCGGCTAAAAGGGGACAGGCTTATTCTGGCACGTTTCGGTCGGTATCAGGAAGTGTCAGGGACGGGGCGGCGGCAGGACTCGAGAGCGAAAAGAAGTATCGGGTTTGGCGTGCCCGCTTCTGCCCGTCCCGCGCGTGGGCGATACTCGGCTTATCGAACCGCGATGCAAAGGAGATGCTCATCCCACGAGCACTACCGGGAAGGGCTTGCGATTCGAGTCCCCACCTTAGCATTTGAACCATTTGGCACTATAATTACCGTAGGCATGCGCACAACGTTGCGCTTAATCAAGAGGAGAAAACGTATGGGTCTGTTTGACATGTTCAAGAAGAAGGCTGAGCCCGCGGCAGCTGCTGCTCCGGCCTCCATCTCTGCTTCTGCCGGCGCCGACGTGCTGTGCTCGCCCGTCAAGGGCAAGGTCATCAAGATGGCCGACGTGCCCGATCCCGTCTTTGGTGGCGAGGTTCTGGGCAAGGGCTGCGCCGTATGGCCCGAGGACGACCTGGTCTACGCTCCCTGCGACGGCAAGGTGACCGTTACCATGGGTCACGCCGTGGGCCTGCAGTCCGATAGCGGCATCGAGGTTCTGGTGCACGTTGGCGTCGATACCGTCAACATGAACGGTGATGGCTTCGAGGGCTTCGTCAAGGCCGACGACGTCGTGAAGGCTGGCCAGCCCATACTCAAGATCGACCGCGCCAAGATCGCTGCTGCCGGTTACAAGGACTGCGTCGTCGTGGCCGTGTCCAACACCGCCGAGTTTGCCGATGTCGAACTCGCCGTCGAGGCCGACTCCGCTGTCGCCGCCGGTGACGCCATCGTTAAGGTCGTCCGCAAGTAAACTGCGGCATCCAAAGGATGTGCAAGGGTGGTCGGGTTTTCCGGCCACCTTTTTTATTGCATAGCGGGGAAGCGTTTTATTGCACATTGGGCGGGCTTGCAAACCGTTCGGACGCTAAAACGAACCGACCGCGCCTTCGCGTTGCCGAGGGCGTTCATAAGTGGATAGTATGGGCTTACTTATTACAACGTGCGCCGCGTTTGGGAAGCGCAGTGCCGCTCATTGGGAGGAACAACATGAAAAAGAAGCTGCTGCTTGCGCCCCTCATGGCCGTCTTGGTTGCATGCGTGGTCGTGCTTTCCGGCTGTGGAGGTCCTTCGGTTGAGGAGCTCATCACCGAGGATCTTACGACGCAGTTTGACGAGGTCAAGAACGGTGGCGACGACTTCCTCTCTGGTCTGGAGGAGGCTTCGGGCGACGAGTTCGAGCAGCTGGGTATCGATCCCAAGGAGTACGCCAAGACCTATCTTGAGGGCTTTGACTACAAGATCGGCGACGTGACGGTCGACGAGGACAAGGGTGTCGCGACCGCCGAGGTCTCTATTACATGCAAATCTATGAACAAGATCGTCGAGGACTTCTCCACCCAGTATCAGGAGAAGGTTGCTGCGCTTGACACGGTTCCTTCCGATGACGAGCTGTACAAGATGGCCGGTCAGGTTATGGTCGATGTGACCAAGGCCACCGAGCCCAGGAAGACCACGGTTATCTTCAAGTACACCTGCAACGACGACGGCGAGTGGTCTGCCGACGACTCCGTCAACTCCGAGATGATGGATGCAATGCTGAGCTAGTTTGTTGCGGCGTTTTACCAAACGCCGCAACTGCTCGACGCTGCGCGGGCACCAGAGCGACAACTTGTCATTCAAAGAGGACGGCATGACCAGAAGGTCTATGCCGTCCTCTTTTCATGCCAATTTGTTCGCTCTGGTGCCCGCTCGCTGGCATTGTCAATACATCGGCGTTTCCGTTGCTGGTGCCGGCAGTTGGGCCGTCCCCAAGGGATCATGGCGAGAAAATTTCTTAAAAAAGTTCTTGCCCTTCGTCCAATCGTCCGTATAATAAACTTCGTTGCTTGAGAGCACGCGCCTATTCCTCGGTAGCTCAATGGTAGAGCACGCGGCTGTTAACCGCGCTGTTGTAGGTTCGAGTCCTACCCGGGGAGCCAGATTTTCTCAGCCCATTTCGCTGGGCTTTTAAATTCCTCGGTAGCTCAATGGTAGAGCACGCGGCTGTTAACCGCGCTGTTGTAGGTTCGAGTCCTACCCGGGGAGCCAGGTTGTAAAACCCGTCGCTTATGCGGCGGGTTTTTTCATGCCGCGATCGCCGTTCGCGAACGTTACCGTATCAACATTTCGTGTCGAGGATGTAATCCCGAGGCCCGCCACCTCAACATGGCGCGGTCGTTGTAGAATAATGCAATGATTGCTCCCACGACATGGTGCCGCGAGCACCAAGAAAAGGAGATTCTTGTGTCTGAGACCATTAACGGCAGCCTGAGCGTCTCGAACGACGTTATTGCCGATATTGCCGGTTATGCCGCGATGACGTGCTATGGCGTTGTCGGTATGGCTGAGCAGCTCCAGGGCGCCGAGAGCGTGCGCCTGCTTGCCGGTCAGCGCCTCCGCAAGGGCGTGCTTGTCTCTGCCGACGAGAACGGCCTTACGGTCGATCTTCACGTCGTGCTCGAGAACGGCGTCAACATGAAGTCCGTCTGCCACAATCTTTCGAGCTCCGTTGCCTTCACCCTGCAGGAGATCGCCCAGATCGATCCCGCCAGCCTTAAGATCGGCATCCATATCGACGCGCTCAAGAGCCGTCTGAACTAGCATCCGAAAACGGAGATTCAAATACCCATGATTGCAAAGACCATTCGCACCTGTTTTCCGATCGCTGCGGCTGCCGTTTCCGACAAGGCCGAGGAGATCAACAAGCTCAACGTCTTCCCCGTGCCCGATGGCGATACCGGCACCAACATGTCGCTCACGCTCGCCTCGGTGACCAAGGAGCTCTCTGCCCTTCCCGCCGATGCCGATATGGAGGCCATCGCCGGTGCCATCACCCACGGCTCTCTCATGGGCGCTCGCGGTAACTCCGGCGTTATTACCTCGCAGATTCTTCGCGGCGTGGCCGAGGGCCTTGTCTCTGCCGACGAGCCTATTACGTCCGCCAACATTGCCTTCGCCTTCCGTCGTGCCGTCAAGGTCGCCTTCCAGGCTGTCCGCAAGCCCATCGAGGGCACGATCCTCACGGTCCTGCGCGATGTCTCGACCAAGGCCGATGAGTGCGAGAAGAAGAAGTTCTCGGCCGAGGATGCGCTCGATGCTATCGTCGTCGAGGCGTACCAGTCCGTCGCCCGCACGCCCGACCTGCTGCCCGTTCTGAAGGAGAACGGCGTGGTCGACTCCGGCGCCTTTGGCTTCGCCATCTTCCTTGAGAACTTTGTGGCTGCTGCACTTGGCCGCAGCACCGTTGTCGAGGATTTCTCCGCTACGTTTGACTCCGCCGGCTCTGCCCGCGATGCCGCTCTTGGCCGCGTTGAGATCGAGGCTAACGACGACTGGGAGGGCTCGGAGTTCCGCTACTGCAACGAGTTTCTCTTTAAGGCCGACGCCCCGTTTGACGAGGACGAATGCCTTAAGTTCCTAGGCTCCATGGGCGACTGTGAGCTGCTCGTGGGCGCCTATCCCGACTACAAGATCCATGTGCACTCCAATACCCCCAACCTGGTGCTCGAGCACATGCTGCAGCTCGGTCAGATCTATGAGGTCTTTATCCACAACATGGAGATGGAGGCCCACGACCGTACCGCTAAGATCCACGAGGATCAGGAGAAGGCCGCCGAGCCCGCGAAGGCCCTGGGCTTTGTCGCCGTTGCCGCCGGTTCCGGTGAGGCCGACATCCTCAAGTCCCTCGGCGTTGACGTGATCGTCTCGGGTGGCCAGACCATGAACCCCTCGACCGCCGACCTGTTGGGCGCCGTCGACCAGGTCAACGCGACCTCGGTCATCATCCTGCCCAATAACGGCAACATCCGCATGGCTGCCGAGGCCGCAGCCTCTGCCTGCACCGACAAGAAGGTCGCCGTCGTTCCCACCAAGACCGTCCCGCAGGCGTTCTCCGCGCTGTTCGCCGTCCTGCCCGATTCTGAGCTCGAGGACGCCGTTGCCGCCATGGTTGACGCCATCAGCGAGGTCCGCGATGGCGAGGTCACCCGCGCCGTGCGCGACTCCAGCGCCTCGGACGGCTCTCCGATTCACTCCGGTGACGTCATGGGCATCATCGCCGGCTCAATCGACGTGGTCGGTTCCGACGTGAAGCAGGTCACGCTCGACTGCATCAACCGCATGCAGGAGGAAGAGGAAGGCGACGCGCTGACGATTCTGGCCGGCGAGGAGCTATCCGACGAGGCCTTCCAGGAGATCGTCGACGCCATCGAGGAGGCTCAGCCCGATCTGGAGATCGACGCCCATCGTGGCGAGCAGCCGCTCTATCCCGTGATCTTCTCGATCGAGTAGGCTCTGCCTATGTCCGAGCTGTGCTCCGTGCCGCGCGTCTCGGAGCGCTTTGCCCAGAGCAATGCGCTCGACGAGGATATCGCGCGACTCAAATATGTTTCGGGTAAACGTGAGGAGGCCCTTCGCCGTCTGGGAATTCGGACGGTGGGGGACCTCCTTCTCCATATACCTCATCGATACCTGGACTTTACCCGTTCTTGGTCTATCGAGATGGCGCCCATCGGTACTGTGTGCACCATCATCGCCACGGTCGACCGTATCGTCCAAAAACAGCCGCGTCCGCGCATGCAGGTGACCGAGGTCTCACTCGTTGACGAGACGGGCGTGCTGCAGGTCGCCTTTTTCCGCCAGCCCTGGATTGCCCAGCAGCTTAAGCAGGGCGACCGCCTGGCCGTGATGGGCAAGGTTGAGTTTGCCTACGGTTTTAAGCAGATGGCCTCTCCGCACTTTGAAAAGCTCGAGGAAGGGCGTGCTGCGGGTACCATTTTGCCGGTCCATTATGTGAGTGACGGCGTGAGCCAGGCGTGGATGCGCCGCATCGTAAGCGGCGCGCTCGAGGTCGTCGGCAATCCCTTCGACCCGATTCCCGCACGCTTGCGCGTCAAGCGCCGCCTGATGAGCAATGCCCGCGCGCTTCGATCGATCCACTTTCCATCGAGTATGGCTGAGCGGGATATCGCGCGACGTCGCCTTGCTTATGAGGAGTGCCTTTACCTTCAGCTGGCGCTTCGCCTGCGCAACGATGGCGGCCTAGTCGATGTGGTGCCCTATGCCCACACCGCGGGCGAGCACCTGGCCGCACTCAAGCAAGCCCTGCCGTTTTCGCTGAGCGACGAGCAGGAGGTCGCGTTCCAAGATATCCTGCGCGATATGTGCGATGGCGGGCGTGTGATGAACCGCCTGCTGCTGGGCGATGTCGGTACCGGTAAGACCGCCGTTGCCGCCTGCGCGCTGGCTGTGGCTGCCGATAGCGGCACGCAGGCCTGTGTTATGGCGCCCACGGGCGTGCTGGCGCGCCAATATGCCGATAAGACCGGCCCTCTGCTCTCTCAGGCCGGTATAACGTGGGCGCTGCTGACGGGTGCCACTCCGGCGGCCGAGCGCGAGCGGATCCATGAGCAGCTGCAGTCCGGCGAGCTCGATGTCCTCTTTGGCACCCATGCGGTCCTTTCGGATGACGTTACGTTCAAGCATCTGTCGCTTGTTGTCATCGACGAGCAACACCGCTTTGGCGTAGGCCAGCGCAACGCCCTGCGCGCGAAGGGCCCCGGTGCCGATCTGCTCGTTATGACGGCAACGCCCATCCCGCGTACGCTGGCGCTTTCGGTCTACGGCGATCTGGACACGAGTATCATCCGCCATCGGCCCGTCCCTGGTGCTGGCGTGACGACACGCGTGCTCACCGAGTCGAGCCGTGACCTCGCCTATGGCGCCATTCGCGAGGCGCACGAGAAGGGGCAGCAGGCCTACGTGATTTGCCCGCTCGTGGAGCCGAGTGACTCGGCCGATGAGCTGGAAGACGTGCCCGGTATTGCTCGCGACGACGAGGGCCGCGTAACCGTCCCCGTGCCACTGCACGATACGGCAACCGAGCTCGACCGCCTGCGTCTGGCGTTGCCGGGTCTTGCCATCGAGCGCCTTCACGGCCGCATGCCGGCGGGGGAGAAGGACCAGGTTATCGATGCCTTCAAGCGTGGCGAGATTGACGTGCTCGTCTCGACTACGGTGGTCGAGGTGGGCGTCGACGTGCCTAACGCCACCGTCATGGTCATCGAGAACGGCGAGCGCTTTGGATTGGCTGCCCTGCACCAGCTGCGCGGCCGCGTGGGCCGTGGCAGTGTGTCGGGCACGTGCCTGGTCATGACGCACTCTAAGGGCAACGGCGGCGCGTCGGCAGCACAAGATCGCCTGCAATCGCTCGAAAAAACCGCGGATGGCTTTACGCTCGCCCAGATGGACCTGCGTCTGCGTCACGAGGGCGAAATCCTGGGCTACCGTCAGCATGGCGGTGTGACTCTGCGCTTTGTCGACCTGGATGCCGACGAGGAACTAATCGAGTGGGCCCATTTGGACGCGGTCGAGCTCTTGCGGTATGCTTGCACCCTTGACTCCGTGGCGACGCGCCCCCTGCGCGATGCGGTCGCCATGCGATATCGACACATTTTTAAGGAGGTCAGCGGAGGATGAGAATCATCGGCGGCGAATGGCGCGGTCGTAAGATCGAGGAGCCCCGTGGTCGCGATGTCACCCGCCCCACGACTGATCGCGTGCGTGAGGCGTGCGCATCTATGGTCATGTCGGCATTCGACTTCGATCTGGACGAGGTCCGCGTGCTGGACGCCTTTGGCGGCTCCGGCGCCTTAGGGTTAGAGATGCTCTCTCGTGGGGCCCGCTCGCTCACGACGTTTGAGATCGATCGCAACGCCGCGCGGCTCATTACCAAGAATATCGAGTCGCTCTGCCGTGACCGTGCGCGCTGGCGCGTGGTGACGGGTGACGTGCTGGCGAGCGCCTCGCGCGGCCGCGTGCCGGGCGGCCCCTTTGATCTGGTCCTGCTCGACCCGCCCTATGCTTTTGGTGCCGAGCCGGTCGAGGAACTGCTGCAGAACCTGGCTCAGCAGGGTTTACTTGCACCTGGCGCTTATGCCCTGTTTGAGCATGCCGCCGCCGATGCGGGCGCGCATCCGGCAGGCTTTGAGACTGTACGTGAGAAGCGCTACGGCATTACCTCGGTCGACCTGCTTCGTTGGGTCGGCGATGACGATGGTGAGGGCGATAGCGCCGGCACCGATGCTGACAACAACGATGCCACGACGTTTCAGGAGGATGCTCATGAGTGACACCATCAATCGCGTGATCGTCCCGGGCACCTTTGATCCCATCACGTTTGGCCATATCGATGTGATCCGCCGCGCCCGCCGCATCTTTCCCAGCGTGATCGTCGCTGTTGCAGAGTCGCAGGGTAAAAACGGTGTGGGCACCACGTTTACGCTCGATGAGCGCGTGGCGCTGGCCCGCGAGGCGCTCGGTGATATCGACGGCGTTGAGGTCCTGCCCTTTACCGGCCTCTTGGTCGACTTCGCTCGTGAGCAGGGGGCGGGGGCCGTGGTCAAGGGCCTGCGCGCCATGACCGACTTTGAGTACGAGCTGCAGCAGGCCGACCTCAACTATCGCTTGGATAACGAGCTGGAGTCCATCTTTGTCATGAGCGCGCCGCAGTACGGCTATATCTCGAGCTCGGTTGTTCGCCAGATCGCCTCGCTCGGTAGTGACGTGTCGACGTTTGTCCCGTCCAACGTGGTCGAAGCGCTCAAACATCGCTTTTCGTGACGTTTCTTATTGCCTGGTGGCATGTGGTAAACTAGCACGATGATATGTTACCTATGAAAGGAGACCGGATGCCGGGCGAGAATTTTCCTGGCGATAGGATCGTCAGCTTGGTCGATGAGCTCGAAGGGCTGATCGAGGAAGCCAAGCCGCCTTTCGGCAAGAACGCTCAGTTCAAGGTCATCGACGCCGACGTGTTCTTCAACATCCTCGACGAGATCCGCATGAGCTATCCCGAGGAGTGGCAGAAGTCCCGCCGTATCCTTAAGGAGCGCGAGGAGCTCATGGCTTCCGCCGCCGCTCAGGCCGATTCCATCATCGCTGACGCTCAGCAGCAGGCCCTCACCATTGCCGGTGAGCAGGAGATCGTCCGCCTTGCGCAGCAGCAGGCCGACGACATCCGCGATCGTGCCCAGCAGTACGAGCGCGAGACGCGTTATGCTGCCGAGGACTACGCAGAGCAGGTCTTTACGCACCTGGAGGAGAACCTCAAGAGCCTGACTGGCACCGTTACCCGTTGCCGCCAGCAGCTCAACGAGGGTGCCGCCCAACAGAATGGTCAGTGGTAATGGCTGAGTTCCCGAGCGTTACCGTCGATCTTTCCGAGCAGCTCGAGTTTCCTGGAGATTCGTGTCCGCTGACCGGTAAGGTCGATGTCGCCACCTACACGGTGGGCGAGAAGGAGTACCAGCTTCAGGACGGCATCGACTACGACGTTGTCTTTACCAATGCCGGTACCGGTGTCTTGCTCACGGGCATGGTCCGCGCGCACGCCACCGGCGAGTGCGACCGTTGCCTGGAGCCCGCCTCGTTTGATATCGCCGGCGAGATCGAGGAGTTCTACCTCTTTGAGGAGCCCGAGGATCCCGAGGCCTACGAGGACGGCTACGAGCTTCTGGGTGAGGACCGCATCGTCGATCTGGGTGCGCCCATCAATGACGCGGTCGTTATGGACACGCCGTTTGTGGTGCTCTGCAAGCCCGATTGCCGTGGTCTGTGCCCCACATGCGGTTGCAATCTCAACGTCGAGCAATGCGATTGCGCCGCCCAGGCAGAGGCAGAATGGGCCGCTGCCACGGAAAATCCATTTGCAGCATTGAAGAATCTCAAGCTTGATGAGTAAAACTGTGGTAGTATCGCTACTTGCGCGTAATCGCCACACTGGATAGTTCATAAGGAAGGTCACTATGCCCGTACCTAAACAAAAGCAGGGTCGTATCCGCACTCACACCCGTCGTTCCGCCAACATGAAGATCTCGGCTGCGGCTCAGTCCACGTGCCCCCGTTGCGGCGCTGTCAAGCTTCCGCACCACGTGTGCCCCAGCTGCGGTTTCTACAAGGACCGCGAGGTTATCGTTACCGAGTAACGGTATACTCTGGATGCGATGCCGTTCCAAATGGAACCACAATGGCCGGCTCAATGAGTCGGCCATTTTTGTATAAGGAGCATGTATATGAGTAACGTTCGCGTTTGTGTAGACGTTGTGGGCGGAGACGAGAAACCTCAGGTCGTTCTCGATGGTATCGAGGCCGCACTTGCCGCCGATCCCGATATCGAGGTCTTGGCAGCTGGCCCCGCCGAAATCGTCAATCCCTTTGCTACTTCCCACGCACGTGTTGAGGCCCTTGAGGCACCCGACGTTATCGCCATGGATGACGATCCCATTCGCGCCGTGATGACCAAGCGCAAGTCTTCGATCGTACTGTCGTGCCGCGCCATCAAGAAGGGAAATGCGGACGCGTTCTTCTCCGCCGGCTCCACCGGCGCCATGACCGCCGCGGCTACTGCCTACGTGACGCCGTTTAGATATATGGCCGAAGGTAAGAAGCAGCCGGTGCGTCCCTGTCTGACCAATGCGCTGCCCAATCGTGCCGGCGGTCTGACGGTGCTGTGCGATATGGGCGCCAACCCCGATGTCGAGGTCGATGACATGGTGCGTTTTGCCCAGATGGGTAGCGCCTATGCCCGCGTCGTCCTGGGCATCGAGCATCCCCGCGTGGGCCTGCTTGGTAACGGCACCGAGGACGAGAAGGGCTCCAACTTTACCAAGGCCTGCTTCCCGGCCATGAAAGCCGCCGTTCCCGGCTTTGTTGGTAACTGTGAGGGAACGGACATCACCTCCGGTAACTTCGATGTCGTCGTTGCCGATGGCATGTCGGGCAATATTGCGCTCAAGGCCACCGAGGGCGCTGCCAAGTTTTTGCTGCAGGAGCTCAAGGGTGTCTTTATGTCTTCGCTCGGCACCAAGATTGCCGCGCTTCTCATCAAAAAGCAGATGCGCGAGATTAAGGCCAAGCTCTCTGGCGACGCCAAGGGCGGCGCGATTCTTTTGGGCCTGCGCGGCGTGGTCCTGATCGGCCATGGCGCCACCTCGGTCGAGGCTGTTAAAAACGGTACGCTCGCGGCGGCCGAAGCCGTGCGCGCCGGGCTGGTCGAGAATGTCGCCAACTCTATGGACGGTATCGTTTTATAACAGCGAGTTAGAGCGCTGTTATGTGCTTCGCGGTGTACGTCGTGGGGTAGAATCAGAACCGTGTCTTGGTACCGCCCGGGCGGTACCATTCTTTTGGTATTTATGCACTATGAGAGGAAGCGCTATGGACCGCTCCGAAATCTTCGACAAGATCGCCGAGGTCGCTGCTGACGTTCTGGGCGTCGATGTTGCCGAAATTAGCGATGAGACCACCTTTGACGACCTCGATGCCAACTCGCTCGAGCGCCTGCAGCTGGTTACGGCTATCGAGGACGAGTTCAACCTCGAGATCGATGACGAGACCCTGCTCTCGCTCAACTCTGTCGCCAACGCCGTCGACGCTATCGAAGCTGCCAAGGAGGCCTAAGTCTTGGCTTTATCCGACCGACTTACGCGCGCCCAGGAAATCTTGGGCCACGAGTTCAACAATAAGGTGCTGCTGCGCGCGGCGCTTACGCATCCCTCGGCAGTCGAGGGCCAGCCGGTTTCTGCCAGCTATGAGCGCCTTGAGTTCTTGGGCGATTCCATTTTGGGCGCCGTGGTCGCACGCTCCCTGTTTGAGTCCTATCCCGAGTTTGACGAGGGCAAGCTCACCCGCTTGAAGGTGTCGCTCGTCTCGGGCGCCACACTGTCCGAGGTTTCTCACGAGCTGGGCATCGACGACATCATCATCTTTGGTGCCTCTGAGACCGGTACTGGTGCGCGCGGCCTGCATTCGGCCCTCGAGAACGTCTATGAGTCGCTCGTGGGTGCGCTGTACCTGGATGCCGGCTGGGATGCGGCGGCGGAGTTCATTCACCGTACGCTTAAGCCGCATTTGGCTTCCGAGCGTGCCGAGCATCCTGCGAACCCCAAGTCGTTTTTGCAGGAGTGCGTGCAGGCCGACGGTCACGAGCCCCCAGCGTATAAGCTCGTTGGCTCCGAGGGCCCGGCGCATGCGCCCACCTTTACCGCCGTGGTGTTGATCGATGGTATTCGTCAGGGTCGCGGCTCCGGCTCCTCAAAGAAGGAAGCCGAGGGAGCCGCCGCGCTCGAAGCGCTCGACCGCATGGGTTACACCACCAACGGCGTGATTCTGAACAAGAAGCACGTGTAAGCGAGGAACCGTGTATCTCAAGTCCCTCACGCTCAAAGGGTTCAAGTCGTTTGCCGACCGCGCCTATATGACGTTTGAGCCGGGCCTGACCGTCATCGTCGGTCCCAACGGCTCGGGAAAATCGAACATCTCTGACTCCATCCTGTGGGTTCTGGGCGAGCAGAGCGCCAAGCAGCTGCGCGGCCAGGCCATGGAGGATGTCATCTTCTCGGGCTCGTCGGCTCGCAAGCCGGTGGGTGTCGCCGAGGTCACGCTGGTGCTCGATAACTCGGACCATATGCTGCCCGTCGATTTTGACGAGGTTGCCATCACCCGTCGTATGTATCGCTCGGGCGAAAGCGAGTACCTCATCAACTCGAGTCCGTGCCGCCTGATGGACATTCAGGACATCCTGCACGATTCGGGCCTGGGCAAGGATACGCATTCCATCATCAGCCAGGGCAAGCTCGACGCCATTTTGCAGAGCCGCCCCGAGGAGCGCCGTGCCCTCATCGAGGAGGCCGCCGGCATCTCCAAGCACAAGCGCCGCAAGGAGCGCGCGCTCAAAAAGATTAAGTCGATGGACGAGCACCTGACGCGTGCCCGCGACATCAATAAGGAAATCGCCCGTCAGCTGCGACCGCTGGAGCGTCAGGTCGATCGCGCACGCAAGTACAAAGAGCTGTCCTCTCGCGCGAACGAGCTTACGCAGATGCTGGCCGTCGACGAGCTGCGTTCGCTGCAGTCGCAGTGGAACGATCTGGAGAGCCGCTCCAAGGAAGGTGCCGCCGAGCTGGAGCTTGCGCAGTACCGCATGGGCGAAAAGGAGCGCGAGCTCGAGAAGCTCCAGGTTATGCTCGAGGAAAAAGGCTTGTTTGTGGGCGACCTGGGCGAGCAGCGCCGCCATATGCAAGATGTGGTCGGCCGCATTAACTCCGACATGCGCCTGCTCGAGGAAAAGGGTCACAACATGGTGTCGCGCCTGTCTGATATGCGCGGGCAGATTTCGAGCTCCGAGCATCAGCGTCGTCGCGTGGTCGAGGAGCTCGAGGACGCGCGTGCGCAGCTTGAGGAAGTGACCGGTGCGCATATGCAAGCCCAGGAGGACGTTGACGCCGCTGGTCCTGCCGCCGCTGAGCTCCACGAGCGGCGCGTGGCGCTCGACAATCAGATTTCGCAGCTTACGCGAGAGCAACGCGATGTGCAGCGCGTGGCCGATAACGCCGCGCTCGAGCTCGCCAAGGTGAAGGATTCCTTGAGCAATGCCGAGGTCGAGGACAACATGTATGCCTCGCGCCTGGAGCAGATTGACGAGCAGCTCGAGGAGGTCACGGCCTCGCTCGAGAGCCGTCGCGACCGCGCCGAGGAGCTTGAGGGCGCTCTTGAGGAAGCGCGCCAGGCCCAGGCCGATGCGCGTGAGGCCACCGAGGTCGCCCGTGCAGCCCTGAAGGACTTGCGTAATCGTGAGAGTGAGGCGCGCAACAAGCTGTCCGAGGTGCGCTCGGAGCTTGCCAGCCAAAAGAAACTCGATGCCCGCATGGCCGACAGCTCGCCGCTCGTGAGCCGTCTGGTGGGTGCGCTGGGCGACGATGTCTTGGGTCGTCTGGGCGACGTGCTGGAGGCCCCGCGCGAGCTTGAGGGCCTGGTTGAGCAATTGCTCGCCGGCGATATCGATGCGCTGCTGTTTGATGACGCCGCCACGCTTGAGCGTGCCGGTCGTGCGGCTCTGGACCAAAAGAAGGCCTCGGGCGAAGCACTGCTGGTGACGCGCGGCGTGAGCGGCTCTACCGCCGCTGAGGGCGCTGCCGGTACCCGCCTGGTTGATCGTCTGTCCGTGCGTGCAGGCTACGGACCCGTCGTCGAGGCGCTGCTCGGCGGCTATTACGTGGTCGATGACTTGGCTGCCGCGCTGGCTGCGCCTGTCGTTGACGGTGTGACCTATGTGACTCCCGATGGCGCCCGCGTAAGCTGTGGCGGCCTGGTGCGTGTGGGCCTCGATGCCGGCGAGGCGTCGGGTGCTCTGGAGCGTAAGCGTCGCATTCGCGAGCTGGAGGGGCTTGAGCCCGATCTGGCTGCCGTGTTTGAGCATGTGTCGGATCAGGTCGTCGAGGCCAACGTTGCCGTCGAGGAGGCCCGTGCCGCCGAGGGCGATGCCGCCGGTGAGATCGCCCGTCTTGAGGGCGAGCGCCGCTCGCTGCTCTCCGAGATCGGCCGCTTGGAGCAAAGCGCCAACAATGCCGAGGTCGAGCGCGTGCGCATCTCCAAGCGCCGCGAGCAGGCTGCCGAGGCCGTTCGTGCCGCGCGCCCGCGCGTTGACGAGCTCACCCGTTCGCGTGACGAGGCGCGTGCACAGGCAAGCGACCTGGGTCTCCAGATTGCCGAGGCCAACGATGAGCTCGATCGCGTTCGCCGTGACGATTCCGAGGCCGCCGGTAAGCTCGCCGATGCCAAGGTGCGCCTGGCCCAGACGAGCGAGCGCCTGCGTTCGCTGAAGGGCCGCGTGCCCGACCTTGAGCATCGTCTTGAGGGCATCGACCGTCGTATCCGCGGAACACGCCAGGCTTCGCGCTCGCTCGAGCTGCTGCGCCTGCGCGTCGACCCCATGCACGAACGCTATTCTGCCCTGTTGGAACGCGCGTCGGATTGGGCAGCGCGCCTGCGTGACCAGGCCTCTCTGGAGGAGGCGGACTCCGCTTCGCTCAAGAAGACCATCGAGGATGCCAAGGCAGAGGTTGCCCGCGCTAAGGAGCGAGTCGATACCGCCTCCGCCGCGCAAAACGAGTTCAAGGTCGCGCGTGGCAAGCTCGAGGTGCAGGTAGAGGCCGCCATTAAGGCCATTACCGCCGATGGCACCACGGTACTCGAGGAAGCGCTCATGCTTCCGGCGCCCACGGACCGCGATGCCGCCGAGCGCGAACTCAACCAGCTTGTGCGCCAGATCAACAACCTTGGTCCCGTTAACCAAGTTGCCATGGAGGAGTACGAGCAGCTCAAGCGCCGCGCCGATTACATCGAGGAGCAGCTGGCCGATCTGGAGAGCGCGCGCAAGGCGCTCACCAAGATCACCGTGGCTATCGACCGTAAGATGCGCAAGGCGTTCCTGGTGACGTTTGAGAAGGTCGATGCGAACTTCCGCGAGATCTTCGCCATGCTCTTCCCGGGCGGTCAGGCTCATCTGGAGATGACCGATCCCGAGCATCCTGCCGAGACGGGTATCGAGGTCGTGGCGCAGCCGCGCGGCAAGCGCATCACCAAGATGATGCTCATGTCGGGCGGCGAGAAGAGCCTGACGGCGCTCGCCCTGCTCTTTGCTGTGTACCGCACGCGCACGGTGCCGTTCTATGTGCTGGACGAGGTCGAGGCGGCACTCGATGACGCCAACCTGTCCAAGCTCATCGGCGCACTCGACGTGTTGCGTTCCGATACGCAGCTCTTGGTTATCTCGCATCAGCGCCGTACTATGGAGGACGCTGACGTCCTCTACGGCGTCTCGATGCAAGCCGACGGCGTCAGTCGCGTCGTCTCGCAAAAACTCGATCGCGAAACCGGAAAGGTCGTGAATGCATAATGGGATTCTTCGATGCTCTCTCGCGCGGACTTGAGCGCAGCCGCGAGGCCCTCAACGAGGTCTTCTACTTTGGCGGCGAGGTCGACGAGGATTTTTGGGAGGACCTGGAGGACACCCTCGTCATGGGTGACATGGGCGCCGAGGTCGCTATCAAGGTCTCCGATGACCTGCGCGATGCCGCGGCCAAGAAGAACCTCAAGACCGCTCCGCAGCTTCGCCGTGCCCTGGCCGAGCAGCTCGAGCAGCACTTTGTGCCCATCGAGCGCGATCCGTTTTCCGATACGCCGAGCTGCGTGCTGTTTGTGGGCATTAACGGTGCCGGCAAGACCACGACGGTCGGTAAGATCGCGAGCGCCATGGCCGCCCGCGGCAAGAACGTCGTGATCGGTTCGGCCGATACCTTCCGTGCTGCCGCTATCGAGCAGCTCGATGTGTGGGGCCAGCGCGCTGGCGTCCCCGTCATCAAGCGCGACCGCGGCTCCGACCCGGCAAGTGTTTGCTACGACGTGCTCGACGAGGCCGACAAGCGCGGCAGCGACCTGGTGCTTATCGATACCGCCGGCCGTCTGCACACGAGCCCTGAGCTCATGCGCGAGCTTGCCAAGGTGGTTAACGTGACGCGTAAGCGCGCCGCCAATATGGCCGCCGGCCCCATGCCCGTCTCAGTCGTGCTCGTGATCGATGCCGCCACCGGCCAGAACGGTCTGAACCAGGCGCTCGAGTTTAACGAGGCGCTGGGCCTGGACGGTATTATCATGACGAAGCTCGACGGCACGGCAAAGGGCGGCATCGCCATGGCCGTGGCCGAGAAGCTCAAGCTCCCGATCCTGCGCGTCGGCGTGGGCGAGCAGGTCGATGACCTGCAGGAGTTCAATGCCAAAGATTTCTGCCGCGCCCTGGTGGGCGAGTCCAATTAAGGAGTGACTAGTGTTTGATTCCCTGAGCGATCGCCTCAACGACACATTTGACCGCCTGCGCGGCAAGGGCAAGCTGACCGAGGCCGATATTACTTCGGCCATGCGCGATATTCGCATGGCGCTGCTCGAGGCCGACGTTAACTTTAAGGTCGTCAAGGAGTTCGTCGCCAAGACCAAGGAGCGCTGCATGACCGCCGAGGTCATGGAGTCGCTGTCGCCGGCGCAAAACGTCGTCAAGATCGTGCTCGACGAGCTCACCGAGATGCTCGGCTCCACCGAGAGCAAGCTCGTCTTTAGCAACCGTATTCCCAATGTCATCATGCTCGTGGGCCTGCAGGGCTCCGGTAAGACCACGGCTGCCGTAAAGCTGGCCTACCTGCTCAAGAAGCAGGGCCGCTCGCCGCTGCTCGCCGCGTGCGACGTCTACCGTCCCGCCGCTGCCGACCAGCTGGCCACGCTCGGTGGCGAGATCGGCGTACCGGTCTTCCGCGGCGACGGTGCGCACCCGGTCGATATCGCCAAGGGCGCCATCCAGGAGGCCGTCGACCACCTGCGCGACGTGGTCATCGTCGATACCGCCGGACGTCTTCAGATCGATGAGCAGATGATGCAGGAGGCCGTGGACATCAAGAAGGCCGTCAAGCCCGATCAGGTGCTGATGGTCGTCGATGCCATGACCGGCCAGGATATCGTCAACGTCGTCTCGACCTTTGCCGAGCGCACCGACTTTGACGGAGTGATCATCTCCAAGCTCGACGGCGATGCCCGTGGCGGCGGCGCGCTTTCCGTGCGCCAGGTGACCGGCAAGCCCATCAAGTTCGTGAGCATGGGCGAGAAGCCCGATTCGCTGGAGCCGTTCTATCCCGATCGTATGGCCAAGCGCATTCTGGGTATGGGCGACGTTGTCGGCATTATCGAGAAGGCCCAGGAGGCGGCCGACGCCGAGCAGCTCGAGGCTGCCGAGCGCATGCTGCGCGAGGGCTTCACCATGAATGACATGCTCGACCAGATGAAGGCCGTCAAGAAGATGGGCGGCATGAAGGGCATCCTGGGCATGCTCCCCGGCGGCCAGCGTGCGCTCAACCAGATGGGCGGCAACCTGGACGAGGGCATCTTCGACAAGAACGAGGCCATCATCATGTCGATGACCAAGGAGGAGCGCCTTCGCCCCTCCATCATCAACGGTCAGCGCCGT
>DBGAPG010000029.1:0-7465 GCA_048438765.1 Collinsella sp. | reverse complement strand
TGTTTAAACCGATTATCGGTAAAGCACGGATTATTTACCGTCGACGGTTCCCCCGAAACCCAAATCGGACCGAATCAAAACCGTCAATGCGGCAAGCAGCCAGTCCTCTACAATGAGTTCATTGTTTAAACGTTCTTGCTCGCACAGCATGTTGCATCCGGAAGGCATATTATGCTGCAGAAAATCCAACGTTTTGGCGGAGCCATGTTCGCGCCCGCCATGCTGTTTTCTATATCAGGCCTCATGGTCGGCATCTCCGCCCTCGCCACGACCGTAGACATCGTCGGTGACCTCGCCGTATACGGAACCCCTTGGTACGTTTTCTGGACCATCATCCAGCGCGGCTCGTGGACGGTCTTTAAACGTCTCCCGCTCCTTTTTGCCGTAGCGCTGCCTATCGGTCTTGCCCAAAAGCAACCGGCACGCTGCTGCCTCGAGGCGCTCGTGGCCTATTTTGCCTATTGCTTCTTTTTGAGCGAGATCATTAAGCTGAGCGGAGACAACCTTGGGCTTAAGTACCCATCATCTTTGACCCCCGCCAGCGGTATCACCGTCATCGACGGCATCAAGACGCTCGACACCGGCATTATCGGCCCGCTGGCGGTATCGGCAACCGTCGTCGCCATCCATGACCGCTTCTACGATGCCAAGGTTCCCGATTGGCTCGGCACCTTCTCGGGTTCCTCGCTGGTCTACCTCATCAGCTTTTTTGCCGTGTTTGCCCTTGCCGCCATCTCGGCCGCCATCGTGCCCTTCGCATACGCTGTAACCGAAACGCTGCGCCACGCACTTGCGGGCGTCGGCCCCTTCGGCGTGGGCATCTTTGTGTTTTTGGAGCGAGCACTCGAGCCCATGGGGCTGCACCACCTTCTCTATATGCCCATCTATTACGACAATCTGGTCATTAACGACGGCATCTACGCCACGTGGAGCAGTTTGCTCCCCATCCTCTCCCATAGCACGCGCCCCCTTAATGAGCTTGCGCCGTGGGCCGGTTTTACCGCCACCGGCTGGGTCAAGCTCTTTGGTCTTCCTGCCATCGCAGCTGCGTTCTACTCCACCGCAAAACCCGAGCGCCGCGCCGGCCTCAGGGTCATCCTTGTTCCCGCCATCATCGCCTCGGTGGTTTGCGGCGTTACCGAGCCACTCGAGTTTCTCTTTATGTTCACCCACCCCGGGCTCTTTTTGCTCTACGCCGTCTTATCGTCTTGCCTTGCCACAACCATGAATCTCTTTGGCATCGTCGGCATCTTCTCGGGCGGCCTCATGGAGATGGCAGCCTTCAACTTTATTCCGCTCATGCGCACGCATGCCGGTGCCTATCTTTTGGCGCTCGGTATCGGCCTTGCCTTTAGCCTCATCTTTTTTGTTAGTTTTCGAGCACTCATCTTGGTCTATAACCTTAAGACTCCGGGCCGCGAGGATCATGTCGTCAATCGCGCGGCAATCGATTGTTTAACGGGAAGCGACTTTGCCAAAGAGCAATCTCCCAATGACGAGGTCAATAGTCGATCCGATCAAGATCACGTCCTCGCTGAGCGGGTAATTCAGCTTTTAGGTGGCGTTGGCAATATCGTGGGCGCAACCAACTGCGCCACGCGCCTGCGCGTCGAGGTCGCAGACCCTTCCATCGTTGCAGATAACGCGTCGTTTGTCGCGGTGGGCGCCAAGGGCCTCATCATTACGGGCAAGACCGCCCAGGTGGTTATCGGCATCTCCGTTCCCCGCGTTAAAGAGCATTTTGACCAGATCATGGGCCTCGAGCCGGAATTTGTGCCCACCACCTCGGCCTCCCCTGCCGCCAGCGCAGCCCATAAGCGCGGCAATATTTGCTTCTTCGATATCGACGGAACGCTCGCCTGGCAAGACCCCAGGCTCGCCCAAGACCTTCCCGAAGACGAGCGGGACCTCTCCCCCTATCCCAACGAGGCGGTTTCGCAGGCAATCCGCGAGTTTGTCGCCAACGGCAACATGGCCTTTATCTGCACGGGACGCACCCTGAGCTGCATCCACCCCAAACTTCTTGAGCTGCCTTGGACCGGCATCGTCTGTCTTGCGGGCGGTTACGCCGAGATCAACGGACACGCAATTCGCGATCTGTCGATGACGCCCAGTATGCTGCAGCGTCTTGCCCCCTACCTTGAGCAATCGGGCGAGGTCATCCGCTTTGAGGGCCTCAACGGCGTCGTGCGCATGAGTGCCGATGCGCCCGATGCTCCCGGATACGCGCGCACCCTGGGCGACGCAGTCACGCAGCTGCAACATTACAGTGTCTACAAGATCTTGATGTCTACATCACTCGCCAACCACATCGCTCAAGATAAGGCACTTGAGCCGCTGCTGTGCTTTAACGAGCTCGAACTCGAGGTAACCGAAATCTCGCCCCGCGAATGCACGAAGCGCGGGGGCATCCAGTCTGTACTCGACGCCCTCGATCCCCACCACGGAACCGTATACGGCATCGGCGACGCCAGCAATGACGTCTCGCTGATGAACGCCGTCGATGTCGGTATCGCCATGGGCAATGCACCGGACTATCTCAAGGATAAGGCCGATTACGTGACCGACGCCGTCGATCACGACGGTGTCGTTGCGGCGCTCGAGCATTTTGGGCTGATTTAGGCGCGCTCCATCAAACGCACGCCCGTTGTCCTAAATCGCCAAAACTGCCGCGCCAAACGCCCTGATGTGGCAATATGTTATCTGCATATTGCATCAACGCAACCTCAGAAAGAATGCGAGAACCCGTGTCCAGTCCGTTTACCAGCTTTTTAGCCCAGCACTTTGACCAGATTAACGACTATCTGGCCACGTTCTTTGACGGACAGGCGACCTCTGCCGATATCGAGCGCTACCTGTATGCGCCGCTCTCGGCTTTTACGGCCAACGCCGGCAAGCGCCACCGCCCGCTTATCTGTATGCTCGCCGCAACCGCAGTGGGCGGTAGCTTTGAGAGCGCCCGCAGCGCCGCGGCAGCCATCGAGCATTTCCAGTCGGGCGCGCTGATCCACGACGACATCGCCGACAACGGACAGCTTCGTCGAGGCAAGCCCTGCATGCACCTTACCGAGGGCACGGGCCTTGCCATCAATTGCGGCGACCTGGCGCTCACCATGGTCACCAAGACGGTTCTCGACGACCCCACGCTGGAGTCCGACGTGAAGCTGCGCGTGCTCCACGAGCTCACCGAGATGATCGTCCGCACCATCGAGGGGCAAGCACTCGACCTGGGTTGGGTCCGTGACGGGCGCTTTGATATCTCGGTTGATGACTACCTGGACATGGCGACGCACAAGACCGCGTTTTACAGCGGAGCCACGCCGCTTGCCGCCGGAGCCATTATCGGCGGCGGCAGCGATGGGCAAATCGAAGCGCTGCGCGCCTTTGGCCTGCACACGGGCCTCGCCTTTCAGATTCAGGACGACCTGCTCAACCTTGTCGGCACTAAGGAAGCCGCCAACAAGGACTTCCGCACCGACATCACCGAGGGCAAGCGCACGCTTGTCGCCGTACACGCCCTCTCTGATAAGCGCCACCACGACGAGGTCGAGGCGATTCTTTCCTCGGGCACCGATGATCCCGCGCAGCTCGCACGCGCCGTGGAGATCTTCCAGGAGACCGGCTCTATCGATTACGCCCACACTTACGCGCTCGACCTGACCGCTAAGGCCAAAGCGGCCATCGAGAACGTTGAGCTTGATCCGCACGCACGCGAGCTGTTCCTCTCCATGGCAGATTTCTTTGTGGAGCGCCTTAACTAACGGGTGTTATAAAACCTGTCAGCAGCGTATTTAGGCACAACTTGCTACACTGTTGAGTGCATGTTTATGCATCCCTTTGCGTTGTCTATCCGACAGACGCTCAAATAGTACGAATGGTACGCCGAAAGGGGTTCGTTCATGGAACCTATTACAACGGGCATGCAAGGAGCAGCCGTCGAGGACGTGCAGTCTCGTCTCCTGCAGCTCGGCTACACGATTGATGCCGCCGAAGTCACCGACAAGTACTTTGGAGCCACCACTGAGCAGGCCGTCAGCACCTTCAGGCTCGACAGCGGCCTTGCTGCCGGTCATGCCGTCGATATCCCCTGTTGGAGCGCCCTTGTAGACGCTTCGTATAAGCTGGGCGACCGCACCCTCTATCTGCGCATGCCCAATTTCCATGGCGCCGATGTGCAGGCCCTGCAGCGCGCTCTCAACGTTTTGGGCTTTGCCTGTGGCGAAGACGACGGCTACTTTGGTCCGCATACCGAGGCCGCCCTGCAGCAGTTCCAGGAAAATGTCGGCCTGTTTGCCGACGGCATGGCCTTCCAGGACACCTACGCCTACATCAACCGCCTGCACCATGTGTGGGAGGGCAAGCCCTCGGTCACCGAAGCCGAGTCCCGCATCGGTTTTGCTCGCGCCGCCAACGTGCTCGAGCGCTTCCAGATTGCCGTTATCGGCGAGGACCCCATCGCGCGCAGTGTTGCGTCGCGCATGTGGAATATCGCCACGGCAACGACCGACAACAGCGGCATGATGCTCTGCGACTCCGAGGTCCCAACCGACGTTGACCTGGTGCTCGAAATCGCAAGCGACGAGCTGCCCGCCGACGCCGCACCGCGCGCCACGATTGCCCTCGCCGAGTGCCACAACCTGGCCCAGCGCATCCGCACTGCCAATGTCGCCGCGCAGCAGAAGCCGGCTCGCATTCGCATTGAGCTCACGGGCATGACGCGCTACAACGGCACCTTCACGGCCAGCGACGCACAGACACTCGCCGTACGCCTGCTCGATGGCGTTTGCGATGCCCTCGCAGATTAGGTAAACTAAACGAGTTGCTTTTGGGCAACACCACACATTGGGACGTAGTTCAACGGTAGAACTCCGGTTTTTGGTGCCGGCTGTTGGGGGTTCGAATCCCTCCGTCCCAGCCAAAGAAACAAGCCTCTCGAACGCATAGCCGATCGGGAGGCTTTTCTTGTGAGCAAGCGGAGGGATTCGAACCCGCAAGGAATCTACCTATATAAGACAGACGCCCCAGGCCCATAACGACCAAGAGCGCCTTGCATCTAGAATTATCAGCCCTGTTCCGAAAAGCGAGCCGCCTGCGACAACCAAGTAGCCGCAGGCCCCGGGAGAGCGGGGACACCGGCTTAGGTTTATCGCGAGTTCCGCACGAACAGGAGGCCACTTAATGTGGCCTCCGTCGTGAGCAGGACTGTAGAGCAGGAAACCTAAGCCGGTGTCCCCGCTCTCCCGGGGCCGAACGCCCTAGTTGTTCAGCATGCGGTCGAAGCTTCCCGAGTCGCCATCCCGATAGTCTGCGGTCATCAGAATCTCCTGCGGAATGCGCCCGCCTTCACGCAGCACGTTGCGGAACTGCACGCGCGTGACCATGGGCAGATCCTTGATCGTCGCTGCCAGGTTCTGTGGCACGCCCTGGTTGGCAGCCGCGGGCTCGCACTCGCCGCCGGCCTTCACGCGACGCTTATGCTCGGCAAGCATGGCGCGGTACATGCCGGCATGCAGGCGAATCTCAACCACATTGGCATTGCGAGTCTGCTCGACAATGCGCGCGCCCTCGCGATCGATATCGCCTACGTAGTAGACGTAGTTAAAGCGATAGCCAATCTCGGCCAGATAATCGTCCAGGGCATGCGAGACGCTCGCCTTGCATCCGCCGCCAAAAATCACGCCGCCCACCTTGATGCCAAAGAGCTTGGCGTGCTTGCGGCCACGCAGCAGCCTGACGATCTCGTCATAGGTGTCCAGGTTCTCGACCATAATGAACGGCTTATCGGCGCCCAGCGTAAAGAAACCCGTAAAGTGCACGGGGCGGTTGGGGGCGACCTTAATCGCCTGCATGCTGATGCCCTTTTCGGTCATACGCCGAATTAGACGCTCGCCGTGCTTGCCGTCAAAAGCCTTCTCGTCGTTAAAGATCTGGTAGGCGCGCTGGCGGCGCGAGGCAACCGGCGTATCGGCACCTCGGTTCTGCTCGATCCAAGCCTGGATGATTGCGATTTCCTCGGCAATCTTGCGGTTGGACATCTCGTTGTGCTGAGTGCGCTGCGGAGCCTTTTTGCCGTCCTTGCCCTCGACCTTTACGATCTGTGTCTGCTGCTCCTTGATCTTAGAGAGCGCCGTAGGCGTAGGGACAACTTTGAGCAGCTGCCTGCCCAAAACGCGGGCAAGGGCAAACGCCGAGACCTCGCCGTGGACTGCCGACTTGGGCTGCTGGGCAGCAGTATCTGCTGCGGTAGACTCCGGCTTCTTCTGAGACTTGCGCTTAGAATCGCCTTGGGAATTGCGCTCGCGCTTCGGCATAGGCGCCTGCTTCTGCGGACGATTGGACTTGCTCTCCTTCGCCGGCTGGCGCTTAGGCTGCCCCGAAGAAACCTCGACCTTCGCATCTTCGTCCTGCGGCGTGGTCTTCTCGGCTGCAGTCTCGGCATGGGAACTGCGGCCCCCGCGATGGCGACGGCGGCGAGGCCTGCTCGACGCGCCCTGCTCCGTCCGCTCATCAGTAGGCTGCTGGCCCTTGGCCTCGGCAGCAACCTCAAGCTGCGGCTCAACAGGCTTCTGTTCGCGAGCCGCCGGCTCAACGGTTTTCTCGGTTTGTTCGGCCTTCTTGTCCTGAGTGGTCGAAGCCGGCTCGCCCTTCTCCTGACGCCTTACGGGATACGCGCGCCTCGCAAAACCACGCCCGGGACGGCATGAACCCGGAGCCTTCTTGGCAGACTCCTCAACATCGTCTGCAGCCTCGGAAGGCTCTTCAACCTCATGCGCGACATCCTGCTGCGCAGCCTTAAAGTGGGCACCACGGCGACGCTGGGGCTCCTGGGCCTCCACGGGCTTTTGCTCCTTCGCGGGCCTCTGCGACTCGGCAGCAACCTCGTTCTCAACAGCCTCGGCATCCGTCTCACCCTTTTGAGCAACGGCACGACGGAAGCGCTCCTGCTGGGCGCGGCGCTGCGCATCGCGCTTGCCACCCCCGCCAAAACCGCCGCGTCCTGCCTTGGCCGTAAAGGCACGCACGACGTTCTCATCGAGCAACTCATCGGTATCGACATGCTCACGCGGAGCAGCTTCTTCCACAGCAGGCACGTCAGCGGAATCCTCGACGACAAAATCTTCGACGGACTCGGCAGGCTGCTCCTGGGCATCGCGGATCTCGACATTGATGGTATAGAACGCCGGGCGCCCGTTAATGCCGCTGCCCTCGATCTTGGTCACGATATTTGCCGCGATAAGCTCATCGCGCATCGCCTTGGTGTCGCATTCCTTATCGACGGAGCGGAAAATCTGCGCCAGCGCGCTCGACTTAATCTTGAGCGCCTTGCGGCAGAGCAGGTCGTAGGCAACCAGCTTGGCACGCTCGGCAGAAAGCGACGTCTGGCTGCTCAGACGTTCAGCCAGGGCATCGACATTATTTTGGTTATCGGAATATACCGTCTTGGCCACGGGGCCCCTTTCATATG
>DBGAPG010000028.1:0-9978 GCA_048438765.1 Collinsella sp. | reverse complement strand
GAAATAGGGACTGTTTTGCGGCTTTAGATGCATAAACAGTCCCTATTTCACCGCAACTTAGGTGGGGTTAGCGGGTGGGGTGCCAGACGTGGAGGGTGCCGGCAAGGATGTCGACCTCGATGCGCGAGGCGACAACGGGCTCGCCGTCGGCCTGGATGGGGTAGTTGGACTCCTCGAACGTGAGCTCGGCATGGCGGCAGCGGCGCATGCGAACCGGCGGCAACTTGGTATGGTGGCCGTCCTTGGCCGAAAGAAACATAGGCAGGGCAACCGCGCGAGGGACGGGGCCGCAGGCGTAGCAGACGTCGAGTATGCCGTCACAGGGGTCGGCGTCGGGACAGATGCGATAGCCCGAGCCATAGGTAGGACCCAGCTGAATCGCCATGATGATCGCCCTTACGCGCTCGGCGGGCGCCCCGTCAAAGCTGACTGTCATGGGGTAATTGCGATAGCGTAGGCCAAACTGCTCAAGTCCCGAAAGAGTGTAGAGCGGCGCGCCGGTGAGGCTCGTCTTTTTGCGTAGCTCGGTGGTGCCAAGGCCGATGGCGGCATCGATGCCGACCGAAAGCGTCTGGTCGTAGTACTCAACGGTAGCCTCGCCGCTGCCGCTTGTGGGGTTCCATAAGCGAATGCGCCCGATGTCCTGACGCTGCAGCTCGCAGGTGAGCAGCGCGCCAAAATCCTTACCGGAGAAATCGTCGATGCCGAGCGTTTGGGCAAAATCGTTGCCGGAGCCCACGGGTAGGATGGCAAGAGCGGGGCGGGTGTCCTCCTCTTGCGTCATAAGCCCGTTGACGACCTCGTGAATCACGCCGTCGCCGCCAAGGGCGATAACGGTGCGATAGCCCTGAGCCTGTGCGGCCAGCTCCTTGGCGTGTCCCATGCGCTCGGTCAGCACCAGGTCAAACTGGGATGCGCGCGCGGTCATATCCAAAAAGCGTTGCAGGCGCTCGGCAACTTCGCGCGCCGCACCCGACTGGGCGGCTGGGTTGGCGATGATGAGCGTGAGGCCAAAATCAGTTGCGTGCATGGGGCGACTCCCGGCGTATGACGTGACGGTGCGGTCGCGCTCAGGTCGAATTGCCCCCGATTGTGGCTGCACGTCGAATACTTACGTCTACTCTATCAGGTCGTTGTGGCGCTCGATAGCATCCGCTACCGTACCGCCCTCATCCACAATAAGCGAACGGCGCTTGGGCGAGATGATGCGCTGGGCGGGGTACACGCCGCGGTGTCCGGCGGTTAGGTAGCTGATAAAGGCCACGATGACAAAGAACCCGGCTGCCGTGCCGTGGAACAGGTCGATGGCCATCATACAGGTGGTGATAGGCACGTTAAGGCCGGCGCAGAACACGCCGAGCATGCCCAGCGCTGCTAGAAAGCTGGGATCGATTCCGACGAGGCAACCGATCCAGCCGCCGAGCGCCGCACCGATACCAAACAGGGGCGTGACCTCGCCGCCTTGGAAGCCGGCGCCCAGGGTGAGCGCTGTGACGACCAACTTGATGACTGCGTCCGCCAGGGTGGTGTTGCCGGCAAATCCGGCGCCGGAAAGCCACGTGGAAAGGCCGGCGTAGTCCCAGGCGTCGAGGAGGGCATAGGCGGCCAAAACCACGAGTGCACCTATGAGTGCGCGAATAAGATAATTGGTGATAAAGCGACCGTACAGGCTCTTGACGGTTCGAACTGACCAGGCAAAGAGGCGTGCCGTCAGACCGAAGATAATGGCGCTGATAACAACGATGACAACCGTCCGTGGTGTCATGTTGGGAACGCTGGCGATAACATTCGCCTCGTACTCGGTACCTAGGGCGAGTGATGTAAAGTAGCCGGTAAATGAGGCGACCAGGCAGTAGATGCCCGCCGTGTAGTCGATCTTGCCGATAAAGCACATCTCCATGCCAAAGAAAGCTCCGGCAAGGGGCGAGCCGAATACGGCGCCAAAGGCCGACGAGATGCCGGCGAGCATGAGGTCGTGGTGGTCATGCTTTTTGAGGTGGGCGAGGCTCGAGATGTTGCTGGCGATGGTGCCGCCAATCTGCACCGCGGCTCCCTCGCGACCGGCCGATCCGCCCGTTAGGTGCGTGAGCGTGGAGCAGACGAAGGTGAGGACGGCCATGCGCATATGGATGAGGCGTGTGCCCAGAGCGGAGTCGATGACCAGGTTGTTGCCACGCTTGGCGGCAAGACCGTGGTTTTTGTACACCCATGCGGTGGCAACGCCCACAACGGGAAGCAAGGCGTAGACCCACACATGGTGCTCGCGATAGTCGGTCGCGATATTCAGCGAGGCCAAAAACGCCCAAGCGGCAACGCCCATGGCGAGCGAGACGATGACGACGAGTACGAGCAACTTAGCGCTCGCAAGTAGGTTGCGGGCGTTGCGGCGCGTGTCGGCAGCCAAGAGATGCTCGGAGCGGGTAAGTTGATGCCTGCCTGCCGTGATGACGTCATTAAGGGAGAAAAAGCCGCCATCGTCGAGCGGCTGGGAATGATCCTGCGCTTTGTTTGCGCTTTCGGGTTTGTCGTTATGAGCCATACGTTCCTCTTTTAGGTTGCAACGCAAGCATTATAAAACGCGGTAAACGCGACGAGCCGGTGGGTTGGTTTCCATTCTGTTTCGCGGCCTGCAACCGACAGGTGTATTTGCGGGTACAGGCCGAGTCGCGGTCGTGCGTTGGGGGATTATACTGAGACAAGCATAAAGAATTGGCGCCCCTGTTGTGCGCCGTGGCATTAAGAGGTGCATATGGCAGAGAAACTCATTCCGCTGGAGGACGCACAGTCGATTGTCCTGTCGCACGTTGCTCCGACCGATCTCGTCGAGATTCCCGTGTGGCAGGCGGCTGGTTTTCCCTTGGCCGAGGACGCGGTGGCCGATATCGATATCTCGCCGTTTGCCAACAGCGCTATGGACGGATATGCCGTGCGCTCGGCGGACTTGGTGCAGACATCTGGCGAGGCGCCGGTGACGCTCGACGTTATCGGACACGAGGCCGCGGGCCATGTGTTTGAGGGCGCAATCGGTGCGGGCGAGGCGGTCCGCATCATGACAGGCGCGCCGGTGCCCGAGGGTGCCGATGCCGTGGTGAAGTACGAGATCGTCGATGTGCTCGACGGTGACGGCAACGAGGGCTCGCACGTTCGCTTTTCGGCGCCGGCCAAGGTAGGGGAGAACGTTCGCTCTGCTGCCGAGGAGGCCCATGCCGGCGATGTTGTGATGCACGCCGGCGAGGTCGTGGCTCCGGCGGGCGCGGGTCTGCTGGCGAGCGCCGGATACGCGAGCGTGAAGGTGCACGCTGCCCCGCGTGTGGGCATCATCTCGCTGGGCACGGAACTGGTCGCACCGAGTAAGGTACCGGCGCGTGGTCAGATTCGCGATTCCAACTCCTCGGCGCTGATGGCCGAGGCACTCGATGCCGGCGCCGAGCCCGTGTTCTACGGCATCGCGCCCGATGATGAGCAAGCGATTGCCGAGCTGGTACATCGCGCCACGCGAGAGTGCGATTTTGTCATTACGAGCGGTGGCGCCTCGGCGGGCGATTACGACTATGTGACGGCGCTCGTCCGGCGCGAGGGCGAGGTGCTGTTTGACCGCATCTCGATGCGTCCGGGCAAGGCCATCACGTTTGGCTTGCTCGGGGGTAAGCCCTACCTGGGGCTTTCAGGCAATCCGGCCGCGGCGTATGTGGGCTTTGAGATGCTCGCCCGCCCGGCGATTCGCAAGATGCGCGGCTTTGCCGAGGGTACGCGTCCCGTGCAGCAGGCGACGCTTACGCACGGCGTGAAAAAGCGACAGCATCGCCGCTTCTTCGATCGCGCCACGGTTTTGCGCGACCCCGAGACCGGTGAGTTGTTGGTGACCGAGGCTAAGACACAGAATTCGGCGCTGCTTGGAACTATGCAGCGTGCGAACTGCCTGTTGCGTATTGACGAAGGACCGTGCGAGCTCAAGGCGGGAGATGCCGTGGACGTTGTTCGCGTCGACCTGCCCGAGGGCGCCGTGTTGTAGGAGGAATGCTATGGAGCTGAAGACATCGATCGTGACGTGCTCGGATACGCGCGATCTTGCCCAGGACGAGGCTGGAGCCGCACTCGAGGAACTTATCGAGGCACAGGGCTGGACGGTCGCCTCACATGTGGTCGTGCGCGACGACGTCAGCGAGATTGGTGATGCCATTGTGGAAGCTGCCGATGAGTGCCACGCCAATGTCGTGCTCACCTGCGGCGGCACGGGGCTTTCGATGCGAGATGTGACGCCCGAGGCGACGCGTGCCGTCTGCGACCGCGATGTGCCGGGTATTGCAGAGGCAATCCGCGCGTATTCGATGACCAAGACGCGCCGCGCCATGCTCTCGCGCGCTATTTGCATGCAACGAGGTCATACACTTGTCGTAAACTTTCCCGGTTCTACGAAGGCCGCCCGCGAAAGCTGGGAGGCCATAGCAGACCAGCTGGAGCATGCGGCTCAGATGACAGCTGGCGGCGGACATACCAACTAAGCGGTTTAACTGCGGCGGGGCGACCTGAACGGCTGCTCCGCCTTTGTTTTCCGCCGAAGCGACGCCGAGATGCACGGTAATTCGGAACTATATTCTCTGACGAGAATAATTTCTCACTATCATTATTCGCGCAGAAGTATAATCTGATTGCAGATTAAAGCCCGCGGTGGGGTACCCGGGCATAGCGTTCGAAAGGGTTGAACATGTTCGATATGGTTTCTCGCCGCGGATTCGTTTCGCTTTCTGCTGTCGCCGCTGCCGGCCTTGGTCTTGCCGGCTGTTCGGGCAGCAAGACGTCCGAGCCGGCCGGATCCGATGCCGGCTCCGTCAAGTCTTCCTCTAAGAAGAAGGCTGTCGAGCTGCAGGTCTTTGCCGCTAACTCGCTCGAGAAAGCTCTGCCCGAGGTTCAGGAGCTCTACACCGAGCAGACCGGCACCACGTTTGCCGACACGCAGTTTAAGGCGTCTGGCGACCTTGTCGAGCAGATGCGCGCCGGTGCCGCCGTCGACGTGCTCATCACGGCCTCCAAGGGCACCATGGACGACGCCGAAGCCGCCGAGCTCGTCGATGCCGACACGCGTGAGGACATGTTCGTCAACGACCTCGTGATCATTCGCGCCGAGGGCTCCGATACTAAGGTCGAGGCCATCGCCGACGTCGCGAATCTGGACGGTAAGATTGCCATCGGCGACGCCAAGACCGTCCCCGCCGGCAAGTACGCCAACCAGGCGCTGGCTTCCGTGGGCCTCTATACCGGTACCGAGGGCGACGACGGCGAGTACGCGCCCGAGCTCGCCGACAAGGTAGCCCTGGCCGACAAGGTCGGCACCGCTGCGTCTTACGTCTCTACAGGCGACTGCGTGGCGGGTTTTGTCTACAGCTCCGACATCTTCCGCTACGACGGCATCGAGGAGGCCTTCGTGTGCCCCGAGGACTCGCACAAGCCCATCGTGTATCCCGGTGCCGTCGCCGAGAGCTCCGAGCACGCCGACGAGGCCAAGGCGTTCATCGACTTCTGCCTGACCAACAAGAAGGCCCAGAAGATTTGGGGCAAGTACGGCTTTGAGCTTTCCGAGTAGTGCGGCTTGGCGCGATAATTCCATCGTTTTGTGTTTCACTCCGTCCTTGTATTCGCTTGGAGCTTTTCGTGCTTAATAGATTCCGCATGCTTGTCGCCTGTGCTTTGACCTTCGCGCTTTGCTGGGTGCCGGGATTTGCGTTTGCCGGGGACGCCGAGGACGGGGCCCAGGTTGCTGCGACCGCTCATGGGCTTTCCTATGGAATCGAGGGTTTTGAGCGGTTGGCGAAGGGGACCGCTCGTGCCATGGAGGGCCAGCCTGAGGGCTACCGGTTTCCCGTTGACGAGGATGTGGACCTTGTAGTGGCGCCTGCTGCCGATCGCGTTGTGGCGTGGATATCGCCCAAGGCGGTCGAGAAGTATGGATTGGATCCGCAGGACAACGAGTGCGTATCGGGTCTCAAGGCCCTCGTCTGTGACCTCGACAGCGCAAACTGCATGGGAGGTGCGCGGCTGGGGGACGTGGATCTTCCTTGGTATGTCACGGCGGAAACAACGTTTGATGCCGGCGGGTATACCTATGGCTTTGATGAGCGCGGTGCGGATGGGGACCGCTATGTGGTGATTGCATCAGCCTCGGGTGATGCCAAGGGCGGCGCGCGTTGGCTTGATAGCGCTCAAATGGTAGAGGCGTCGTCTGTCATGTTGCGGGATGAGCAAGGGCCCTTGACCTCTCTGGTCTCCTTTTTGGGCGACATCGACTATCGCCCGTTTTGGGTGTCCATTAAAACGAGCGGCCTTGCCCTGGTGATCTCCCTTGCGCTGGGCCTGTTCGCCGCGTGGAAGACTATGGGTACCTCGAGTCGCATCAAGGGCCTGCTCGACTCGGTCTTTACCATCCCCATGGTGTTGCCGCCCACGGTCTGCGGCTTTTTGCTGCTTATGCTGTTTGGTCGCTCGACCGGGGTGGGCCAGTGGCTGATTGCGCACGGCGTCTCGATTGTCTTTACGTGGCCGGCGGCGGTGATCTCTGCCGTGGTGGTATCGTTCCCCCTGGTCTACCGTACGGCGCTCGGCGCCTTTGAGAGCCTCGACACGCAGATGCTTGACGCCGCGCGAACCCTGGGATGGTCCGAGCGTCGCATCTTTGCCAAGCTTATGATGCCGCTTGGGTGGCCTTCTATTGCTGCTGGTACGGTCCTCGCCTTTGCCCGCGCGATGGGAGAGTTTGGCTGCACGCTGTTCTTTGCGGGCAACTACGCCGGCATTACGCAGACCATCCCCATCGCCATCTATTTTGAGTGGATGGGCGGCAATACGTCGGTCGCGCTCTTCTGGGTCGTGGTCGTAATTGCGTTCAGCTTCCTGGTCATCCTGTTCATTAACATGTACACCGCCCATTCGCAAAAGTATCGCGAGCGGGGCCTTTCCCATGCGGGGCGCAAGCAGGCCAAAGACCTCGCCGGACAGGGTGATTCGCTCGACCCGGCGGGCGGCGATGCCCTGCGAATCGATCGCGAGGCGCTGGCCGAGCTTATGCGCGATGACGCGGTCGCGAAGGGAGGTCGATAGGCCATGTCGCTCGTTCTGGATATTAAAAAGCGCTATCCCGGGTTTATGCTCGACATGCAGCTTGAGGCCGGCGAGGAGCGTGTGGCGCTGCTCGGTGCCTCGGGTTGCGGCAAGAGCTGCACCTTGCGCTGCATTGCCGGTGTGGAGACGCCCGACGAGGGCAAGATCGTCGTCAACGGCGTGACCTTTTTTGACTCGGCGGCGGGCATCAACCTGTCGCCCCAGGAGCGCAAATGCGCCCTGCTGTTCCAAAACTATCAGCTGTTTCCCAACATGACGGTGGCCGATAACGTATGTGCCGGCGTAAAGGACGCGGGCGACGCCGCGGCGCGTAAAAAACTTGCCGAGCGCTACCTGGGCATCTTTGGCCTAGCCGATTTTGCCGACCGCTACCCCGTGCGCCTCTCGGGCGGTCAGCAGCAACGTGTGGCGCTTGCCCGTATGGTGGCGGCTCACCCGGGCATCTTTATGTTCGACGAGCCCATGAGCGCACTCGATTCCTATCTTAAGAGCGCCCTCGAACAGAACATGCTCGACCTGTTCGATGTATGCAACCGCACCGTGCTCTATGTGAGCCACGACATCGACGAAGCGTGCCGCCTGTGCCAGCGCATCTGCGTGATGCACGACGGGCATGTTGAGGAGATCGGCTCCGTCGAGGACGTGGTCCGCCGTCCGCAGACGCTGGCGGCGCTGCGCCTGACGGGCTGCAAGAACACAAGCCGGGCGCGCAAGATCGGCGACGAAGAAGTTGAGGCGCTCGATTGGGGCATGACCTTTAACGTGGGTCGCGAGGTTCCCGATAATGTGGCGTACCTGGGCATTCGCGCGAGCTACTTCCATGTGGACAACCGTGCCGAGCGGGGTCGCAACAGCTACGACCTGCACGTGGCGCGCGTGAGCGATTCGCGTTTTGAGCGCCTGGTGCTGTTGGATGCGCCGCGGGCCGATGCGCCAACGCGTCTGCAGTGGAAGGTCAACAAATTGAGCGTACCAGCGGATGGGTTACCGCAAGAAGGCGAGACCCTGCGTATGCATTTTGATGCCAGCAGGATCCATCTGGTTTGTCGGTAGCGCTGGGTAATGCCGTCGGGGATATAAGTCTCGGCGGCTTTGTCTTGCCGTTCGCCTAATGGGGAATGACAAACTCTTATCAACACAGATAATTATTTATTAAACGGCGGCACACGACGCTGTCGTACGAATGTCAACGGTGTTCGCATGGTCGACGACCGTTGATATAGTTGACCTTAACTTGTAAAGGAGGACGCGCACATGCCGCAGACGACATACATTCGCCGCGTTGCCGCGCGCGCCCTGTATATGGCTCGGAGTCGCATATGAGCAGGTATGTTCACGGCTCCGGGAGAGACGACGCACAACTAAATAATCGACCGCAAAGCAGGTTCCCCAAAATTCCGGGTTTAGGCACGGCTGGGTTTTTGCCGCCCACCGTGCAGCAATACCGTAGTTATCCGTATTTGGTTCGAGAGGGGAACCGTCATGGCTGAAGAATTCGATTTCCATCCGATGTGGGAGAGCCTCGGCATGAATCTTGCCGATCACGACATGCTGCTGGGCGCTGTGGGCCAGATGTACGGCGATATGTTCCTGACGCAGAACAATCGCCCCAAGTCCACGTCCTACCTGGATTTTGTCGCCACCAACATCCACAGCGGCCGTATTAAGGAGATGCTCGACAAGAAGGAGGCCGGCGAGGCCACCAAGATCGTCGGTTCGTTCTGTGTGTACGTGCCCGAGGAGATCGTGCTTGACTGCGATGGCATCCCCGTTGGCCTGTGCTCGGGTGCCGACTGGGCGACCGACAAGGTCGAGGAGCATCTGCCGCGCAACACTTGCCCGCTCATCAAGAGCTTTGCCGGCTTTAAGCTGGGCGAGGTCTGCCCCTACATTGAGTCGAGTGATCTGGTGGTGGGCGAGAACACCTGCGATGGCAAGAAGAAGGCCTACGAGTTCTTTGCCACGCAAAAGAACATGTACGTCATGGATATCCCCAACGTGCACGACGAGTCGACGCTCGTGACCTGGAAGGCCGAGGTTAAAAAGCTTGCCGCCAAGATCGAGGAAGAGTGCGGCGTCAAGATTACGCCCGAGCGCCTGAAGGCTGCCATCCACGCCGTCAACGAGAAGCGTCGCGCCCTGCAGCGTCTGGCTGCCACGCGCGCTGCCGATCCGGCGCCCATCAGCGGTCTCGACAGCCTGCTGACCGTTCAGGCCGCCTTTATGGACGACACGCCGCGTCTGACCGGAGCCATCAACGAGATGGCCGCCGAGTGCGAGCAGCGCGTTGAGGCCGGCGAGGGCGTGGCGCCCAAGGGGACCAAGCGCATCCTGTACACCGGCACGCCCATGGCCGTGCCCAACTGGAAGCTGTTCAACCTCATCGAGAAGGCCGGCGGCGTTGTGGTAGGCGAGGAGTCCTGCACGGGCTCGCGCTACTACAAGGACCTGGTCGA
Source organism: Collinsella sp. (assembly GCA_048438765.1). Lineage (GTDB taxonomy): Bacteria > Actinomycetota > Coriobacteriia > Coriobacteriales > Coriobacteriaceae > Collinsella. The sequence goes on along the minus strand of DBGAPG010000028.1, from coordinate 409 downwards.
CGAGTCCGGTGAGACGGTCGACGAGATGCTCGACGTCATCGCCGAGCGCTACTTTAAGATTAACTGCGCCGTCTTTACGCCCAACGATCAGCGTATGAAGGACATTGTCCAGATGGCCAAGGACTTGCATGCCGACGGCATCGTCGACGTGGCCCTGCAGTTCTGCACGCTCTACGAGATGGAGTCGTTTGCCGTGGAGAAGGCTGCCGAGGAGGCCGGCATTCCGTTTATGCACATCACGACCGACTACGCCGGCGAGGATGCAGGCCAACTGCAAACCAGGATTGAGGCTTTCTTGGAAACCATTTAGGGGTATCCGTCCCGGCGGCTTCCCCAGGCACCCGATCTTGCCGTTCAAACCATCGTTTGCGTACCAAAGTACGCGGCGCTTCTCTTTCACGGCAACCTC
>DBGAPG010000027.1:0-17829 GCA_048438765.1 Collinsella sp. | reverse complement strand
TTGCTGAGGTTCGCCATGCCCTTCTTGAAGTTGAGGACCAGGTCTTCGGCGTTCATGCTGCCCCCATCATCGCGGTCTACGGGGTCAACGATATGGCACCGTGGGGACACATGTATGTCAATCCTGGTCTAACAGAGCCTTTTACTATTGCGCGCGCGTGCTATGCTGGATTGGTCTTTTTCTCATCCGGTAACGAAAGGACCGCCCATGCCTACTGACATCGAAATCGCACGTTCTGTTACGCCGCTGCCTATTACCGAGGTGGCCAAGAACGCCGGCGTCGACGTTAAGCATCTGATTCCGTACGGCTTTGACAAGGCAAAGGTCGACTATTCCCTGCTCAACGAGCCAACTGATCACCAGGCCAAGCTTGTCCTCGTGACCGCTATCAATCCCACGCCCGCAGGCGAGGGTAAGACCACTACGACCATCGGCCTGGCCGACGGCCTGCGCCGTCGCGGCGTCAAGAGCGCCGTGGCCCTGCGCGAGCCTTCGCTCGGTCCCGTGTTTGGCGTGAAGGGCGGTGCCGCCGGTGGCGGTTGGGCTCAGGTCATCCCCATGGAGGACATCAACCTGCACTTTACCGGCGACTTCCATGCCATCGGTGCCGCCAACAATCTGCTGGCAGCCATGCTCGACAACCATATTCAGCAGGGCAACCAGCTCGGCATCGACGTTAAGCGCATCACCTGGAAGCGCGTTGTCGACATGAACGACCGTCAGCTGCGCCATGTTATCGACGGCATTGGCGGCAAGGCCCAGGGAGTACCGCGCGAGGATGGCTTCGACATCACCGTTGCCTCCGAGGTCATGGCAATCCTGTGCCTGTCCACGAGCATCAATGACCTCAAGGAGCGCCTGGGCGAGATTGTTGTCGGCTACAGTTTTGCCGGCGAGCCCGTCCGCGCCCGCGACCTTAAGGCTCAGGGCGCCATGGCGGCCCTGCTCAAGGACGCGCTCAAACCCAACCTGGTTCAGACGCTCGAGGGCACGCCTGCGTTTGTCCACGGCGGTCCCTTCGCCAATATTGCCCATGGCTGCAACTCCATCATGGCCACCCGCATGGCCATGCGTTTTGGTGACGTTGCGATTACCGAGGCCGGTTTCGGCGCCGACCTGGGCGCCGAGAAGTTCCTCGACATCAAGTGCCGCATGACGGGCGTTCGCCCCAGCGCTGTCGTGGTCGTCGCCACCGCTCGTGCGCTTAAGTACAACGGTGGCGTCGCCAAGGCCGACCTCAACGAGGAGAACCTCGAGGCCCTCAAGGCCGGCATGCCCAACCTGCTGCGCCACGTCGACAACATCCAGAACGTCTACGGTCTGCCCTGCGTGGTCGCCATCAACCGCTTCCCGACGGACACCGAGGCCGAGCTCGAGCTCATCGAGTCCGAGTGCCAGAAGCTCGGTGTCAACGTTAAACTGTCCGAGGTTTGGGCTAAGGGCGGCGAGGGCGCGCTCGACCTGGCCGATGAGGTCATGCGCCTGATTGAGCAGCCGAGCGAGCTCAAGTTTGCCTACGAGGACGGTGCCGATGTGGCCGACGCCCTCGAGGCCGTTGCCACCAAGGTCTACCGCGCCGACGGCGTCGACTTTACGCCGGCTGCCAAGCGCCAGCTCGCCGAGCTACGCGAGAACGGCTTTGGCAACCTGCCGGTGTGCGTGGCCAAGACGCAGTACAGCTTTAGCGACAACGCCAAGGCGCTGGGCGCTCCCGAGGGCTTCCACATCACCGTGCGCGAGCTCAAGGTTTCCGCCGGTGCCCACTTTGTGGTTGCGCTGACCGGCAGCGTTCTGACCATGCCGGGCCTGCCCAAGGTTCCCGCGGCCGAGAACATCGACGTCGACAACGACGGTAACATCACCGGCCTGTTCTAGGCCTGCCGCTCATAGCCGCTTGCACGCCCCGCCGCGCCTACCAAGGCCCGGCGGGGCTTTTTGATCCCAAGGGGACGGAGGAAAACGGATTACTCAGGGGGTTGGTCCTGTGGAGTGATCCGTTTTCCTCCATCCCCAAGGGATCTTTTTTTGCGGCGGTAATGTTGCGCAACAAGAATGGGGATTTCTCTCGTACGGTGTAGTTGGAAGAACTGCGCGGGCGCATTGCGGCTGCGACGAGAGACGGGAGATGCGATGTATTGCACCAAGTGCGGAGCTCAGATACCCGATGGCTCCACGTTTTGCACGAGCTGCGGGGCTCGCGTGGGTGGCGCTGAAGACCAAGCGGAGCCCGTGGCGTTTCCGGTGGAGGACGCGCCGGCGTCCGCTCCTGTGGGACATCAAGCTCCTCAGGGTGCCCCGGTTCATATGGCGGCACAGCCTCGTTATGAGGGGCCTATGACCGAGCCTGCTGAGGCCTCTCAGCCGTTTGTTCCGACGCCTCAGCCCAAAAAGCCCAAGCACAGGGGACGCATCGTCGCCGCCGTTATCGGCGGCGTGGCCGTTGTCGCCATTGTTGCCGCTATCGTGATCGTGCCGCGTATCGGTGCATCTTCCGAGGTGACCTCGGGTGGCAAGGGCTATGTTGTTTGCGCGTGCGAGACCAAGATTCTGCCCAAAAACAGCAAGGGCAAAAAGCTCAAGAGCTATACCGTCGAGCTGGCGCCGGTGTCCGGCAAGGGCAAGAGCTACACCATCAAAGTGGATGGCGAGGACGGCTTTGCTATGGAGGACTTTGGCGAGCTGCCCGACCAGAAGTACCAGATGACCATCACCTCGGGCAAGGGCAAAAAGAAGAGCACGACCACCATGAAGGTGGACTATGCCAAGGAAGGCTCGGACGCCCCTAAGAACGTTGAGCTCACGCAGTCCAAGAAGGAGGCCAAGGCTTCTGCCAAGGCAGCGGTCAAGACGGCAGATGAGCTGTTCACCGACAAGATTCTCGAGTACCAGAAAAAGTACGGCGAGGGCGAGGCTGTCGGGTTCGATGAATATGCGTATGGAGCCCAGGGTGTTGCTTACGCCAAGCTCATTGACTTTGATGGCGATGGTCAAGATGAGCTGCTGATTGAGTATTCCGATGAACCGGTGGACCGTGGGGATAACGCAGCCGCTGCGCATCTTGAGGTCTGGGCGTATAAGAATGGCGAGATTGAGAAGGTCTACACGCCAGAGGTAAACGTATCTCATCAGGAGGCGTGTGTGTCTGTCTGGCTTGATGAATACGAGGGCAAGATTGGTTTTTCGCAGTGGTATGACCATGGGACAGCAATTAAGCAAAGCGATCTCTCTGGCGAAAGTGGTCCTTCTGCTCACGAATACCAAGTTAAATTCATTGGCTACGACGGCAAGTCATTCAAAGCTATGACCGACCTTGTTGCCCCGAATGAAGTCGGTTCTGCCTCTTTGGGCGGTTTTGGTTTCTTGTATGCCGACGAGAGCTCGGTTAACAGCACCATTGGCACGGTCGCCACGACGCTGGAGCAGTTGAAGTCGAAGGACTCTGACGATGCGCAGGCGAGCTACGAGGCCGTCTCTGCTACGCAGGATGTCAGCTTTACGGCGCCGGTGGGCGAGGGCGCGCCTGATCCCGACGTTACGTGCCAGATTTCGGCCACGTGGACCTATCCCCAAGTAAAAGGCCAGGGCGTAGGTGTCGCCAAGTTCAACAAGGATATGATTCAGCTCGTCGCGGATGCTCTTGATGCGAGCAAGCAGGCAACGCCATATGATGAGAACAATCGTGTGACCACGATGTATTACGCTGAGATTGTCTCGATTGATGGCGATATTGCATGCGTGCGTACCTACACCGATAGCTACATTCCTCCGTATCGTTCGGAGCAGGTGACGAGGTCGGCATACTATAACCTCAAGACGGGCGAGCAGGTTTCGCTTGAGGACTCGCTTGCACAGCACGGGCTCTCGTTTGACACCCTCAAGAGTGAGGCCAAGCAAGTGATCGGGGCGGCAAAGCGAGGGGCAGATTCTATAGTTGATGACAGCCTCGAAGACGACGATAACTTTACCGAGGACCATTTCTACTATGACGGCAAGGGTTATATCGTTGTTCTCGATACTGGTTTATTTGACTGCATGGCATGGGGTACACACGATCTGGTGGCGCATCCTTTCGATTCGAGCTATTCCGGCGGTCAAGATGTTACGCCCGATTATCCTCGTGCCACATATGTGCCTAACGAGTAAGGAAAGCTACGGATCGTGAATAGAACTGTCCCCGGTGACGCAAAACACAGTGCCGCCGGGGACTTTTTGATGCAAATTGGCTCCGAAACAAGCTATCTGGGCCAGCCGCGCCACGAAAAGCGCCCATCTACTACGTTTACCAGGGTTGGACCGACCACGGAGCGTTTTTTGACAATGCAGCAAGACGTTTACCTGCGGTTTTGTTAACACAAATATGGCTATGGTTGGCACCCTTGGGTTAAACGTAGTAGATGGGCGCATTTTTTTGGTGCACAGCCCAAGAAGAGATCGTTAGCCGCGCTGGAGGCCGAAGAGTTTGGCGTTGCGCTCGGCGACCATCATATTGATGTCGGCGATTTCCATCTTGCCGTCAATGTAGGGCTGGTAGGTGCCGTACGGATCGCCGGCTCCCAAGCTGCAGCTTCCGCAGTTGTCGCAGCTGCCGTTACCGCAGCCCGCGAGCGCCAGCTTAATGATCTCCTCGCGCTCGGCGCGCGTTGTGTATTTGATGAGCTTGCTTTTTGCCATGGCATATCCTCGATTCGCTTGTGACCGTCGGCCGCGCATGTCTTGTAGATACCGGCGGGCTTTGCCCATCATAGGCTTTTGCGCGGGTAGAATGCATGGATAACTTGATGCTTACAGGCGACGGAAAGGAATCGTTGCATGGACCAGGATAAGACGACCGTAATGGGCGGCTACGGCTCCCCGCGGACGGGCAATGGCGCCGATGAGACCCGCGTCGTGCCGAATCCCGGCTACGCTGCTCCCGATACGACGCAGGTGTCGGCCGATCCCACGCGCGTTGTGAATTACGGAAACGCAGCGCAGGACCCGCATGGTGTCTCATCGCAGAACCCCTACGGCAACGCGGCGGTAGACCCTTATGATGACCTGCTGCAAAATCCCATTCCGCAACCTCAGCAGACGACATATATGCCGCGCACGGCACAACCGCGCTACGAGTCGCGCGACCGATATGCGCGCGAGCCGTATCGTGAGTATCCCAAGTCCATCCCCCAGTATGGCGAGGACGAGGAGAAGAAGCCTTCGCGTTCATCGAGCGTGATCAAGAAGATCCTCATCGTGCTGGCGATCTTCTTTGCCCTGTCGGTTGTGTTCGCCATCGTGTCGGGCATGCTCAACAAGCGGGGCGCCACGACTGATACCACGGCCGAGCAGACCGAGACTGCCCAGTCCGGCACCGTCGACCTGAGCGATATCCCGGGCCAGTACTGGTCAAACGCCAAGAAGCTCCTCAAGTCGCGCGGGGCCGACCTTTCGAACGCCGTAATCCTGACCGATGACGGCTCGACGCCTGTTGTCGACGCCAACTGGGTGGTTACGTCTGCCTACTATAACGACAACGGTAACCTCGAGATTCAGCTCACGCGCAAGGGCAGCTCGTCGGGTAATGCGTCCGGCGACCAGGGCGGCGCGGACAGCTCGAGCTCTAGCACGCTGGAGGATCTGAGCAACAAGGCGCAGGAGCTTGGGGATAAGGCCCAAGAGCTGGGTGACACGGCTCAGAATCTCGGCGATACCGCACAGAACCTGGGCGATATGGCAACGAACGCCTGGGATGCCTTGCAAAACGGCATTTCGGGCGCGCAGGGGAACTAGCGGTCGAGCGGCTAGAGCCTTAGCAGTTCAAACAAAAACGGGGCGCAGGATCGCGTGACCGGGCGCATGGGCGCGTTGGTCGACGGTCCTGCGTCCCGTTTTGCTGTCGATTACAGCTGTTCGGCCGGACGGTCGGGCGAGCTAAAGCCGGAGTCAAATGTGACGACGCACGAGGCATCGGGCCGGCGCTCGTGCACGATGCGCGTGACGAGCTCCAGCAGCTCCTCGTCGGATATGTCAAAGCCGTCGGGACGCACCAGGTCAAACGAAACGAACCCGTCGTGCTCGTGCAGGTCGTGGATGGAGAGCGTGGGGTCGATTTGCGCTATGCCGCGCTTGACCCAGCCACGCAGGTCGTCGCCGGTGGTGGCGATGGGGTCGCAGTGTAGCGTGATGTCGATGCCCATCTGATGCTTGATGTCGTGTTCGATGGTGTCCAGGATCTCGTGATGTTCAAACGCATCGCCCTCGCCGGGCATTTCCACGTGTGCGCTGGCAAATTGCCGACCGGGGCCGTAGTCGTGCACCATCAGGTCGTGCGTGCCTAGGACCTGCGGATATGACATGATCTTGTCGCGGATTGCCTGGACGAGCTTGGGGTCGGGCGCTTGCCCCAACAGCGGGCTGATGGCGTCGCGCACCAGGCCCATGCCGCTGATGCAGATGAAGATGCCTACGCCCAGGCCCGCCCAGCCGTCGAGGTCAAAGCCTGTCGTTTGCGAAATAAGCGCTGCGGCCAGGACCGAGGCCGAGGCAATGACGTCGTTTTTGGAATCCTGCGCCGTGGCGATGAGCGTCTCGGAATCGATACGGTTGCCCAGCGTGCGGTTGAACGTCGCCATCCAAAACTTGACGAGCATGGACAGGACAAGGGCTGCCATGGAGAGCGCCGAATACGCGGTGGGGGAGGGCTTGATGATTTTGGTGACCGACTCCAGGATCAGGTTGATGCCGACGGCGCAAACGAGGACGGCGACAAACAGTCCCGCCAAGTACTCGTAGCGGCCGTGGCCATAGGGGTGCCCTTCGTCGGCCGGGCGGCTGGCGAGGCGGAACCCGAGCAGGCTCACGATGTTGCTCGAGGCGTCGGAAAGGTTGTTGAAGGCATCGGCGATAAGCGAGACGGAGCCCGCGAGCAGACCAGCTATGCCCTTGGCCAGGCACAGCGTGATGTTGAGGCCGATGCAGATGAGGCTTGCGGCAAAGCCCGCGTTGGTGCGGCAGGAGGTATCGACCGGCTCGCTTTCGCTGCCGGGAACAAGCGTATGTACCAGCCGATTTACAAATAGCATGGCGTATCTCCTCGCATTCTTATTAAGGGGATAGTGTAGCTCGCACAGACGCAACGTGTACCGATGCTCAGAAAATGCAGCAATGGTCTGCCGGCGCTAACGAGTGCGCCTTCCCGTCCGACCAGGTGCTCCATTTTGGGCCACATGGGTATGGGCGTGTGCCTGCCTGCCCGACATACTTAATGTCGACAGCCCCTGTGCAAAGGAGGACGTATCCATGGACGAGATGTTTGCCATTAAATGCCAAAACTGCGGCGGCCCTATGTACTCGCACCAGGCTAAACGCAGCTTTGAGTGCGCCTATTGCGGCACGGTCGTTCCGTGGCAGGCTGATGCGGGGGAGCCCAAGAGCGTCCTGGGTATCCGTCATACGCCGCTGACGGTGGTTGACGGGCTGCTCAAGCTCACGCACGTCTCGCAGCTTGAGCGCCCGGTAGACCCGGACTGGTATTTCTTTAATTCGCACTGGCGCAATCAGTCGGTTATGGAGCATCTGCTGTGGGAGGACCGTGGCACGGCGCAAGAGTTCCAAGATGCCACGCACGTGAGCATCCCGTGCCCCTTCTGCGGTGCATCCTTTGAGGGGTCATCGACTCAGCGCGTGTTTGAGTGTCCGTCATGCGGCAATAAGATCGGCGTTGCCGACCTGCTCAAGCCCGGTACCTTTAGCAAGCGCCTGACCATGGGCGTTGGTGCGGAGTATGTACCCGAGCAGGGTATTCCCTGTGAAATTTCGCCGCAGCAGGCGCGTGCCAACGCGCTGCAGCTGGTGTGCCAGTATCCCGATGCCTTTGCCGGGCACGATGTAGGGGACGCGATCCAAAACGACATGATGCTCTTCTATTTCCCCATGGCGTTGGCGGACCTGCGCATGATGGCGTCCTTCCCGGGCAAGGGGCTGAGCAAGGAGACCCTGGTGTACTACGAGGTGCTCGACTGGGCATATCCCAGGGCAAACTACCTGGACGTTCGCCTTATGGGCATTTTGGAGCCGTGGGACTTTGGCAAGGTGGGACCGTTCGATCCCGCTATGCAGGAAGGCGACTTCCGCGTCGTTTCCGTCGATGCGTCTACCAAGGACCAGGTGGTCATTGATAGACTGGCGCTCGATATTGCCGGCAACGATGCCGAGGCGGTGCTGGGGCTCAATAAAAAGAGCATCCGCGCCTGGGCGCGCAAGGCTCGCAAGCACAAGGACGGTCTGGTGATGGTGCCGGTCTACTTTGTCGATCGCCCGGCGTCGGATAGCCGCGACGGCGAGCAGGTGCGCATCGCCGTAAACGGCCAGACGGGTCGCGCGGCCGCGGTGGTGTTTAGCGACAAGCGCGAGACACATGTGGTGGCACCGCTCAATCCCAACGTGTTGCTGTCGAGTGAAAGCACCGTGCACGCCACGCCCATCGAGGTCAAATACGTTAAATCGCCGTTCCTGTACCAGATCGTACGCCGCGGAGGCGGCGAGCAACCGCGTCAGGTGGCAGCGGCGGCCGAGGGTTCCTACCGAGAGGAAAAGCCCAAACGCAAGGGCTTGTTTGCTGCGATTTTTGGGAAGTAGGGGAGTGGTGCTGGTTAGTCTTATGATGCGATAACTAGGGGCACGGGGCAGCTCGCAGGAATGCGGGCTGCCCCGTTTTTATGCGGCGGCAAGGCCCGCAGGCGCTCCATTAAACACTCACGCTCACAGCGCAAGCGTTGGGCAACATTACGTTTGCCGATGGCTATTAAAAAATATCCGCCCGCGGTAGTAGTCTAATCGTAAGGCGTTTCCAGCCTTTCGGGTTCTAGGAAGAAGCGGATGGGAGAGTAATGCAAAAGACCATGATGGACTCTATCCCCATAAGCTCACGGGCCCGTGCACTATGGGCAAAAACGGGCGGCGCGGAAGAGCGTAACCTGTGGTCGCCTCTTTATGTTCATATGGCCGATTCTGCGGGTGTTGCGCGCAAGCTTTGGAACGAATGGCTGGCGGAATCTGTCAAGCATCAAATCGTGAACGCATTTGGCTGTGACGACTCTGCAACGGCGGCACTCGTTACCTGGCTTGCTGGTATCCACGACATTGGCAAGGCGACGCCAGGCTTCCAGTACAAGGTCTCGGAGTGGGCAGAACTTGTTGAACAAGCGGGGCTTCAGGTTCCGAGCCCCCGCATGATGAACCACCCTCCATCGCACGCCTTCATGAGTGAGGTGATCCTCGAAGATTGGCTCGATGGACGCGGTTGGGACTACTCGTGGACATTCGGGTGCATTCTGGGAGCGCATCATGGAACCACACCTTCGTCCGATAGCGTGCTCGACGGCATAACGAGCGCATCGCGTAATTTTCCCAACGAGAACTTGGGTGATGACGATTGGCGTGCCGTCCAAGAGGAGCTTCTTGACTGGATGTTTGAGGAGTCGGGGATGGCGAAGTTCGAGAGTGTCTTTAGCTCGTCACCCGTTCCTCAACCAGAACAAGCACTCGTCTCTGCGCTGGTTATCGTTGCCGATTGGATTGCCTCAAATTCAGATCTGTTCCCTCTTGACTCTTGCATCGGCTCTTACGACGAATTTATCAAGCGTACCGATGCCGCATGGGCTTCGCTGGCGTTGCCCCCGGCGTGGCAGGCGATGCCGGTAAAGGAAGAGGGACAAGAGCTGTTTCATCACCGCTTTACTGGTCTTCCTGAGGATACGAGCTTGCGACCAGCGCAGATACAGGCAATGCAGGCGGCATCCGACATGGACGGCGCAGGGCTACTCATTATCGAAGCGCCCATGGGCAACGGCAAAACAGAGGCCGCACTGATGTGCTCAGAGATTATGGCTCCGAAAACCGGGGCAGGGGGAATCGCCTATCTTCTACCGACAATGGCAACTTCCAACGCGATGTTCAAGCGCGTTAAAGATTGGCTCGAGTGCGTTCCCGATTCGCGGGGCCGCAGTACGCAGTCGATGCAACTTTTGCATAGCAAGGCGGCTTTGAACCCGGACTACGACAGCCTGCGAAGCTGGGGACACACTTGGATGGGGGACGACGCGAAAAAGAGCGTTGAGGAAGATGTGACAGCGCACCAGTGGTTTGGCGGAAGGAAGCGTGGTCTTCTGTCGTCATTTGTTGTGGGCACGGTCGACCAGCTGCTTATGGCGGCGCTTAAGGCGCGCCACGTGCAGCTTAGGCACTTGGGCCTTGCCGGCAAGGTTGTCATAATCGATGAGGTTCATGCCTACGATGCCTATATGAATGTCTATCTTGACCGTGTGCTCACGTGGCTTGGCGCTTACGGCGTGCCGACCATACTGCTTTCGGCAACGCTTCCCGCTGAGCGCCGTAGCGAGCTCATCCACGCCTATCGGGGTAGGGATAGAAAATCCACTCGTCGCGCATCAAAGCGGAAAGATATTCCGGAAGCTCCTCGTAAAGCATCGGGGTTGCCGTCGTACCCGCTCGTTACAACGGCAACCCGAAATGGAGCGCTAGACGATAGCATGTACCGAGTATGCGATGACCCTTCGATCGGAACAAACGTTATTGTCGAACGATTGGAAGACGACGATGCTACGCTGGTTGCACAATTGGAGGACTTATTGTCCGATGGTGGTTGCGCATGCGTGTTACGAGACACTGTTTCCCGTGCCCAAAGCTCCTATGAGCAGTTGAAGACTGCCTTTGGCGATTCGTGCGTAAAGCTCGTCCATTCGCGCTTTATTGCCGTCGACCGCATGGAAAATGATGCGGAACTGCTGCGACTGCTTGGTCCCGACTCTGCCGACAGGCCCAGTAAGCTCATCGTGGTGGGTACGCAGGTGATCGAGCAATCCCTCGACATTGATTTCGACGTGATGATCACCGATGTAGCCCCTATCGACCTTTTGCTGCAGCGAATGGGGCGCCTACACCGCCATGAACGCGGGGAAAATCAGGGACAGCGTCCGGAAAAGCTCAGGCAAGCACGTTGTTTTATCACGGGCATCGAGGACTGGGTGACCGCTCCGCCTAAGGTGAATAGGGGTATAGAGAAGGTCTATCACCCTGCGATGCTTTTGCGCAGCTTGCTTACGTTGAGGGCAAAAAGCACCGATGAGGGGACGGCTATGGTCAATCTGCCTCATGATATTGCGGGCCTTGTCGAGCAGACGTATTCGCGAAGCATTGCAGCGGAAGAGCTGTGTGATGCGGGTGCGGCACCGGAATGGGTCCATGCTTTACGAGGTGCGGAAGAAGAACTGAAGAAGACAAAAGAGAGCAAGCAGCTCAAGGCAAATGCCCGGCTTCTGAGCAAGCCACAGAAGGGGACGCAAAGTCTTATTGGCTGGCTGAATGAAACCTTCTCGCTTGCAGACGAGACAAAGGCACGCGCTGCCGTTCGCGATTCTGGTGACACGGTTGAGGTTATTGCGGTCCAAGCAAGCAACGACGGCTTCACGCTGCTTCCCTGGGTCACCGACATAAAGGGGAGCCGTCCGTGTCGGGGCTATTTGGGGGATGGAAGTGAAGCGCCTGACGATGAGGTTGCCCGCCTTGCGGCGAGTTGCACCGTGAGCCTGCCATTCTGGCTATCGTCTGAGCAGGTAATTGATGCCCTGGAGACCAAATCTCAGGCGCTCAGATGGCAAGAGTCAAGATGGCTTCAAGGCCAACTGGTCTTGGCATTTGATTCAAACCTAGATACGGTGATAGAAACGAAAGATGCTATCTATCGCATGCACTATTCGCGTAAGGCTGGGCTTGAACTTGTTGAAACAGTGAGGAAGAAAGGAGATGCGCAATGAGCCAGAATGTGAGTTTTAACCTCGTGGACGAACCATGGATCTGCGTTCGCGATTTGGACGGGGCGACGCGCGAGGTGTCACTGCTCGAACTATTTGAGCAAGCGTCAAGCATCAAGTGCTTGGCTAACGATTTACCTACACAGGATTTTGCGATTCTACGCGTTTTGCTGGCAGTGCTGCAAAGGGCAATTTCTCCGACGCTCGACGATGACGACGTTCCAGCGGAGGTTTGGGGGCGCCTATGGCGTGCGCACGAACTGCCCATCGACCAGATTCGCGAATACCTCGACGAGTGGCACCATCGTTTCGATTTGTTTGACGAGGAACAGCCTTTTATGCAGGTCGCTGGTTTGCGCTGGAAGGATAACGAGAAAAAAGAGAACAACCTGTACAGGATTATTGGAGATAGTTGGTCTCGAGAGGATAAGCGTCTATTTCTTCAAAGGGCAGGCTCTGGGCTCGCTAGATTGACGTTTGCCGAGGCAGCGAGATGGCTGGTTCATCTGCAAGCTTTTGCTCTTGGAATTCCTGGACAGCCAGTTTTGGGTGAGAAAGCGGAATCTATTAAAGGCGGGAAGGTATATCCTGGCGGTCCAGGCCCAGATGGTCTATTAGGTTGTCTATATCTAGAAGGCGATTCCCTAGCAGAGACCGTTCTTTTAAATTTCTTGCCTACTGACTTCCGCGCGGATAGTGACTGTCTATTTTCCGAGGATGACAAGCCTTGTTGGGAGGTCGATCCGTTACTGGTCTCAGGTGGCCATGAGGAGTCTTTCCCCCGCGGACGCGCAGAGCTTTTCACATGGCAATCGAGATGGGTGCGGCTGATTCCATGCGAGTTGAATGTGGTTGATGCAATCGTGAGCGCCGGGCGAAAGATGGAAAAGAGCAATCAGAAGCTCTGTCAAATTGAAAGCATGACTGCATGGAAAGAGAGGGCGGGGGTGTCTAAGACTTCCGGAATAGAGATTTTGCCCCGCAAACACGAGAGTGATAAAGCTATATGGCGGGGTATCGTTTCTATATTCGGAGGGGCTGCCGAGCAAGAGCCACGCACTATTCCTCCCGAGGTCATTTCCTGGGTAAAAAAGATGAGTGGCAGAAGCTCGGGAGCGCTACTTCGTTGGAGCGATTATGTTCACGTCCGCGCCGTAGGATTTGAATATGTTGACGCTAAGTGCGGAGCTGTTACGGTTGCTTTTGATGACAAGGTCGAGTTAAGCACATATCTGCTCTCTGACAAGGGAGAAGACCTGGTTAATCTTGCAAAGGAACTTGTGTCATCGACATCAAAGGCGGTCTACTCCTTGGGAGCTTTTGCTGCAAACCTTTGTGTAGCGTCTGGGGGAAGCGGGGAAAACGAGCTTAGGAGCGCAAGAGAGAAAGCGAAGGCGCGGGTTTTCTTTGAGGTTGATTCGCCGTTTCGTCAATGGCTTGCCGGCCTTAACGAGAGCAGCAATGCGGAAGCCGAGCGGATGCGGTGGCACGGCACGGCCCGCGCGATTATCGAAGCAGACGCCAGGGCCCTTCTTCGCGAGGCTGGTCCAGAGGCAATCGTTGGAGCTCCTATGAAAACAGGCAAGATAAACGGGTGGATGACGGCATCGCGAGCCAAGGCGATGCTCAACACTGCCCTAAAAAAGTATCTGCCGCTTGAAGAAGACGAAGCAAGAGATAAGGAGGTTTAGATATGACGGATAACGGCGCGCAAAAGCCAGAGCAGCTTATGCTCGCATTCGTACACGGGCGCATATGCTCTATCCAAAACGACTATCTGTCTGCTAGCGGAAAACCACGAGGAGCACGAAAGCTGGCAACATTGCGCCATGCGCTTCTTATGCCCATGGGCTCAAATGCAGATGCATGGCCGCTTGAGTTCGAGGGCCTTCCTGCCGAGCTTGTGGGGAGAGGCACCGAACCATCGTGGGCCGAGACGGCGGTACACGCCGCGCTCACGCTCTATGCGGTTCATCAACAGGGCAAAACCAAGCCAATGTATGTGCCTGGCGATGAGCATTTGTTTGGTGCAGCTCTGCGACAGCTCGTGCGGAGTGATAAGGGGCGTTATTCGAAGCTCGAAGAGGGCGAAATGCCTCGAAGGTTTAGGGCCTTTATAACGGCCGATTCCATGGAAGAAGCACTTCACTATGCAAGGCAGCTTATACAGCAGCTGCGAGCTGCCGAGATTCCCGTTGATTACGCGCGTTTTGCAGCACAGCTATACACACTGCAAAGTCCCTATACAGCAGATAAGGTGCGTCTTGCGTGGGGGCGTGAATATAGCCGAATACCAAAGGCCGAGTCCGGCATCGATGCCAGCCCTTCGGAAGAATAGTTGATGAGGGAAATGACCAAGAAAGGACCTGCTATGAAAAAGCCCCAGTTCATCGATATCCACATCCTCCAGACCGTCCCGCCGAGCAATATCAATCGAGATGATACGGGTAGTCCAAAAACGGCATATTTCGGCGGAGTCAAGCGCTCAAGGGTTTCAAGCCAAGCGTGGAAGAAGGCCACGCGCGATAGATTCTCTGATTTGTTAGATGATTTCGGTCTTGGTTGGCGTACGAAGCATGCAACAAGCTTGATTGCGGAAGCCGTGGCCGCTATTTTGCCGGAAATTGAGGGCGATCAGGCCGAAGCTGCTGCTGAGAAGGCCTTGGCGGCAACGGGCGTCAAAGTCAAAGGCGGCGAAACGGGCTACTTATTGTTTCTTTCTACAGCACAGATTAAAGCCCTTGCATCGTTGGCGGCGCAGGCCTTTGAAGCGGGCGGGGCTGTCGACAAGAAGCTCGCTAAGGAAATTCTTGACATCAAGAAGAAGCCGACGCTTAACAGCATCGATGTGGCGATGTTCGGGCGTATGGTGACGGATGCTCCTGATTTGAACGTCGACGCCTCCGTTCAGGTCGCCCATGCCATTGGCATTGGGAGGATGAATCCAGAGTTCGATTACTTCACTGCTCTTGACGATTGCTCTCCCGAAGATAATGCCGGCGCAGCAATGATTGAGACAACGGAGTTCACGTCATCGACGATGTATCGCTATGCAACTATTGATGTGCTGCACCTTTGCGAAAACCTCGGTTCGGCTGCGGTTGCTTGCCGCGGCATCGAGGCGTTTTTGAAGGCATTCATCACTTCCATGCCCACGGGAAAGCAGAATTCGTTTGCAAACCGCACGCTCCCCGGAGCGGTTGTCCTTCAACTGAGGGATACGCAACCGGTTAGCTTGGTGAATGCGTTCGAAAAACCCGTCGAGATTGCTCGTGGGAAAAGCCAGCTCGAAATTGGCTGTGAGCGTTTGGCCAAGCAAGAAGAGGCAATTGACAAGGCGTTTGGCACGACGCCGTTAAAGACGTTCGTTATTGCCGCATCCCCAGATGTGCAGTCTCTTTCCGGTGCCATGGGTGGCGAAGAGGCATGTGATCTTGACGCCGCAATTGCGCAAATCTCGCAAGCGTGCGCTGCTTATCTGGCGGAAAATGGCTACCAAACCGAAGAGGTGGACTAGCTATGGCGGTCCTGCTGCTCAAATTGGCGGGTCCGCTGCAATCGTGGGGGTCGTCGAGTAGGTTCACCGAGCGCGGAACAGAGCACGAGCCGACGAAGAGCGGCGTTGTGGGCCTGCTTGCCGCAGCCTTGGGTCGTTACCGAACAGATCCCGTTGATGACCTTGCGGCGCTACACTTTGGCGTGCGTATCGATCAGCCAGGAACGTTTCTAAGTGACTTTCAAACCGAGCACAAACGAAAGTGGGACTCGCAGAGCGCTCGATGGGTGTCGGGTGATGCCCTGCCTTTAACTCATCGGCATTATCTGGCCGATGCTGTGTTTGTTGCGGCCTTTGAGGGCGATTTGGGGCTCTTACAAAGGTGTGCCGAGGCGCTTGACGCTCCGGCGTTTCCCCTGTTTCTAGGTCGCCGTTCCTGTCCACCTGCGTGCAGAGTGCGTATTGGGCTGTTTGAGGATGTGGCGTTGCTCGAAGCCCTGCGCAACCATCCCTGGGAAGCAAGCGAGAGACATCAGGGCAACTGGAAGTTCCGCGACAAGGAAAACGTTGACCTGGAGATTCTCTACGATAAACAGGGTCCTGACGAAGGCGAGGGCTACGATGTTCCGCTGCACGACGTGCCCATCAGCTTTTCGCAGGAGCATCGCCAATACAGCTTTCGCACTGTTGCCCATGCAACGGCAACGGTAAGGAACCCGAAATATGTTGGCGCGCAGGCCGACCATGACCCTTGGTCTGCTCTAGGAAAGGAGGTATAGCCGATGTTCTTTACCCAGTTCCCTATCAATATGACGCGGAGGGAGTCGCGTGCGATGCTCGCCTCGCCCTATCGCATGCATGCGGCGATTGCTGGCAGTTTCCCCTTTTCTCAGACGAGCGGGGACGGCCGCGTGCTTTGGCGCGTGGATAGAATGCCTGATGGTGGTTCTCGCCTTTATATCGCGAGTCCCGGCAAGCCGAGCTTGGTAGGACTTGATGAACAAATCGGGTGGCCCGACTGCGAACCGCAGTGGGGCACGCGCGGATACGATTCGTTTTTGGGGCGCATCTCGAACGGACAGACATATTCGTTTCGCTTGGTTGCGAATCCGTCGCTCAACAGAAGCACGCGTGGCGGCAAAAGTGACCTGCTAAACAGCGAGGGCGAACCTAAGAGAAATAGAATTGGCCACCTAACCATTCTGGAGCAAGCTGCCTGGCTCGTTGGAGCTCAAGCATATAAGGGCACCGACAAGGAAGTGCCAAGCATTTTTGCGCCCGAGCGGGGATCACGTGCCCAAAGGAATGGATTCGAGGTTTTGAGCGACGATGAGGGCTGCCCGAGCTTGATTGTTAGTAATTCCAACAGGATCTCGTTTACCAAGGGCGTCCAAGGAAACAAAGTCACCTTTACGCGCGCCCAGTACGATGGCGTGTTGCGCGTGACCGACGCTGATGCCTTGCGCCGTGCGCTTGTGTGTGGCATCGGGCATGCCAAAGGATTCGGATGCGGCCTTCTCACGCTGGTTCCACTGGATAGGTGAGCGGCATGGGCGATATTCCCGGCATGATCAAGCCTGATTTGCGCGCACTGCCCACGATAAAGGAGCGAATGACGTTTCTTTATGTCGAGCGATGTCTTGTGAGCAGGCAAGATAGCGCAGTGAGCATAACCGATGCGCGCGGAACGGCGTATGTCCCTGCGGCTTCTCTTGGGGTGCTTATGCTGGGGCCTGGGACCAATATCTCCCATCGCGCGGTTGAGCTGCTCGGCGATTCGGGGACAAGCGTGATTTGGGTGGGCGAGCACGGCGTTCGCTACTATGCGCACGGCCGCCCGCTCACCCATTCTTCTCGGCTGGTTGTCGCGCAGGCTGAGCTCGTGTCGAACACTCGAAAGCGTCTTGCCGTGGCGCGAACGATGTACGGCATGCGCTTTCCCGGCGAGGATGTATCGAATTACACGATGCAGCAGCTCCGTGGCCGCGAGGGAGCTCGGATTCGAACGCTCTATCGGCGGCTGTCGAAGCAATATGACGTTCCATGGAAGGGGAGGGAATACAACCCCGACGATTTTCTCGACGCAAGTCCAATCAATCAGGCACTGTCGGCTGCTCATGTATGCCTTTACGGAGTTGTTCATAGCGTGATTGTGGCACTCGGGTGCTCTCCGGCATTGGGATTTGTCCACGTTGGGCATGAGCGCTCGTTTGTGTATGACATTGCCGATTTATATAAAGCAGAGGTGACGATTCCCATCGCTTTCGAAGTGGCTTCCGATCCCCCAGAGGATATCGGGGCGGAAACACGTCGGCGCACTCGTGATGCGTTTCTTGATGGGAAGATAATGGAGCGCTGTGCTCGCGATATCAGGGGTCTGCTGCTGGGCGACTTCGAGACAGAGGACGAGCCTGATATCGATACGATGTTCCTCTGGGATGAGAGGCGCCCTGCCGTTGCTTTTGGAGTGTCCTATGGCAAGGAAAACGATGTCCAGGTGGATGCCACCGAAGAGAATAACGGAGT
>DBGAPG010000026.1:0-6745 GCA_048438765.1 Collinsella sp. | reverse complement strand
CTTCTTGGGGCATCGCCTTTCCTTCCATTCGTCACCTTCATTACTCCAACGACGAATTCTAGGCGGTGTCCCCTCCCTTTCAAGAAAGAGAAGAGGCGGGGCATGCCCCGCCTCTTACACCACATCTCTGCGCGCTACCTCTATACGCCTTCAAATTAATCAAAACGCCCGTTAACATGCTTCTGTGTGCCAACGTTAATGAACATATTTGCTGTTATGCCTATTATCTTGTAAGCTCGATATGAGACTACGCCAGCAACAGTACTCATATTTGCCATTTTTTGCCCACGGGGTATGCCGCAGAAGATCCAACTTGCTCCAGCGTGCCGTACGCCGACCCCCTTCCGGCGAGTGCCGACATTTTCCCAGATAAAACCGACCAAAATAAACCTGTCCCTTTTTGGTAGGTTTCGGGGTGACAAGGGGTTGCACTTTAGCGTGCGACAGCGGATAATGCCGAGCATTCGACAATACGCTTATTGCTCTTTCTATAGATTGAGGAGACCCCTATGGCCATGGAATTCAAACGCAGGCTGCCGATCCCCATGGAGATCCGCGAGGAAATGCCACTTTCTGCCGAGCTTACCGCCAAAAAGCAGGCATTTGACGCCGAGGTCGCCAAAGTCTTTACCGGCGAGGACGCACGTAAGGTGCTCATCATCGGCCCGTGCTCTGCCGACCGCGAGGATTCGGTGCTTGAGTACATGAACCGACTGGCCAAGACCGCCGAGGAGGTCAAGGACAAGCTCATCATCATTCCGCGCGTCTACACCAACAAGCCGCGCACCAAGGGCACCGGCTACAAGGGCCTGCTGCACAACCCCAACCCCGAGGCTCCCGACGATCTGCTCGAGGGCGTCAAGGCCATCCGCCATATGCACCTGCGCGTTATTGAGGAAACGGGCTTCTTCACCGCCGACGAGATGCTCTATCCGTCCAACTACCAATACCTCGTCGACCTGCTGAGCTATGTTGCCGTGGGCGCACGCTCGGTCGAAAACCAGGAGCATCGCCTGGTGTCGAGCGGCATTTCGGTACCCGTTGGCATGAAGAATCCCACTGCCGGCTCTACCACCGTTATGCTCAACTCCATTTACGCCGCGCAGGCGCACCAGAGCTTCATCTTCCGCAACTGGGAGGTCGAGTGCGACGGCAATCCGCTCGCGCACGCCGTTATGCGTGGCTACATCGGTCTCGATGGGCGCACCTACCCCAACTACCACTACGAGCACCTGGAGCGCCTGGCCGAGCGCTATACCGAGCATGCCGGCTATGCCAATCCGGCAGCGATCATCGACTGCAACCATGACAACTCGGGCAAGCGTCCGCTGGAGCAGTATCGCATTTGCAAGGAGGTGCTCGACAGCTGCCGCCGCAACGAGTCCATCTCCAAGCTGGTCAAGGGCTTTATGATCGAGTCCTACCTGGAGGATGGCAACCAGCCGGTCGACGGCGGTGTCTTTGGCAAGTCGATCACCGACCCGTGCCTGGGCTGGGAAAAGACCGATTACCTCATCCACGAGATCGCGGAGCGGATTTAGTTACGCGGTTTTACCAAACCGCGTAACGGCTCGACGCTGCAAACCCGCCAGAACGGCAATCTGCCTTTCAGCTTCGACGGCATGACCAAAAGGTCAATGCCGCCTCGCTTCAAGGCACCTTGCTCGCTCTGGCGGGTTTTCGCTGACGTTTTTCGACCTGCATCGTTGCCAGGGTTGGCACCAATGACTAATGCGGTAACAAGCTACGTCAGTCCGCTTGACCGGCTGGGTTTCTGAGGTGCGGCAGATTCCCGTGAAAGAGGTGCGCCGCGTACTTTGGGTACGCAAGCGACGAATGAACGGGAAGGTGCCGCACCTCGGGAAGACAGACAGTTACGCCGAGGGTTCCTGCTGGGTAATGCAGTGGATATTTCCGCCGCCGAAGACGACCTGCTCAGACTTAACGCCGACGCATTTGTAGACGCCCTCGCCCCAGACCTCGTCGTAGATCTTCTGGAGCGTGTCAACGGCAAGCCGGTCGTTCTCGTCGCCGTACTGCGGGACGATAACGCCGTGGTTGGTGACCAGGTAGTTCATGTAGGAGGCGATCAGCGGCTCGTCGGCGACGCGCGGCTCGGCGTTCTCGTCGGCGTCGATGGTGTCGCAGGAAGCCTGGTCCATGAACAGCGGGTTCACGGGCATGCAGAGCTTGTAGACCTTCATCTTGCGGCCCTTGGCGTCAACGGCGTTGGAGAGGGTCTCGTAGATGGCGTGGCACTGCTCGTAGAACGGATACTCGGGGTCGTCAGTCCAGATGCAGGCCATGACGCCCGGGGCGATGAACGTGGCGACGTCATCGATGTGGCCATTGGTCTCCTCGGGGTCGATGCCCTCCTTGACCCAGATGACCTTCTCGACACCCAGGTACTCCTTGAGGTGCTCGTCCATATAGGCGCGAAGTTCCTCGCTCCAGGGCTCGAACTTCCTCTTGAACTTGGGCCAGATGGACTCGGGGTCCTCTCCCTCCTCCAGAACCGCAGAGCAGGTGCGGCCCGGGGAAAGCAGGCACTGGTCGGTCACAACCACGGTGCCTTCGCCGTCGACGGTGATGGAACCGCCCTCGAGGATCATGTCATCGGGACGATAACGACGGCAGCCGGAAAGCTCAGCTATCTTAAGGGCGATCTGCTCGTCCTTGTCCCACGGGAAGTACAGGCCGTCGACAAGACCGCCATAAGCGTTGAAGTGCCAGTGGTTGGCGCGCTTATCGCCCTTGCCGTTGATAACAAACGTGGCAGCGGTGTCGCGGAACCAAGCGTCGTCGGTGGTCATCTCGATAACGGTGACGTTCTCGTCTTCCTCAAAGACGGCCTTGCAGTTGGCGTAGTCGGCCTGGTTGGCGCATATGGTTACCGGGGTGAACACGGCAATGGCGCGAGCGATGGCGGCATACTGCTTCTGAGCCGGCTTGGCGCCATGGGCCCAGGTGTCGGTGCGGTGGGGCCAACCCATCCACACGCGATCCTGCGGAGCGAACTCAGCGGGCATAAAAAAGCCGTCGGCCTTAGGGGTGGACTCGGACTCGGTGATCGTGCGCATAAGGCTTCCTCCAAATCAAACGACCGATGTCTCGATCTGTAACATCTAGGGGCCGAATCCCCGTCTTGTTGTTACAGATTGAGACAACCGTATGGCTCGAGATAAACAATCTCAATCTATAACAGATAGAGGCAATTTTGCCAGCCATATGTTACAGATTGAGATAGACGTAAAAACCACCACAAAGGTGCCTGTCCCCTTTGTGGTGGTTCTGGACTAGAAGGTTACTCGCTGTAGCGGGTGGCGATGGCGGCTTGTACCATGCCGGTGCTCATGAGGTAGGTCACCAGGAAGTAGCCGCCGTAGGCCGCCAGGAAGATTGCACAGGTGAGACCCACGGTGCCGCCGATGCTCATATTTCCGAAAATGCTCACCAGCTCGATGATCACCTTAAGTGCCACAAAGGAGTGCGCCAGGCCCACTGCCAGCGGGAACAGGAAGAATACCGCTTGCTGCGCCATCACCGAATGACGAATCTGGCGGTCCTCACAGCCAATCTGTGCCAGCACACGATAGCTGCGGCTACCGTCGGCCACGTTGGAGAGTTGCTGGATCGACAGAATCGCCGCGCATGCAACGACCAATACAAAGCCGATGTAGATGGCAAGGTAGCTAATAAGACCGTTCATTTGCGCTGCTTGCGCGTACATCTCGGAGCGTGTGATGAAGGTTCCCCACGACCCCGGCTCCTTGCCGTCAACGAGCAGATTGTCGAGCACAGTGTATTTAATACTCTCGTCTGCTTCGGTCGTATCCATCCCCTGTTTGTAGTTAACGAGCAGGCTACTGGAATACGGCTGCAGATTAAGTTGGGACAACAGCTCGTCGGCAACGACGACGGTACCCGGATTACTGCCCATCACCGAGTTGGCGATGGCCGCCGCATCTTCGTCCGACTTATCGGTTGCGGGCTTGAGCGTATGCCCGCCCAAGGTAAGGGCATGGCCGCCAGCCATATACTTGGTGTACAGGTCGACCAGCTCGCCGCCCATATCACACGTGAGCAGATACTGGTCGTGACCGATGTGCACCGGCTCCTCGCCCATCATCTGACGCAGTTTGTTGTACTGGCTCGCCGGCGTCACAAACAGACCCATCGTATCGGCATTGCTACCCCCGAACACCTTGGGAAGCTTTTCGCCCATGGCCTTGCACATTTCACTTGGAGTCACCGAAGGATCCGAACCGCCAAGCGGGTAACTCAGATACGAATCGATCTGCACATGCTCACCGGCAACATCGGCAATATTGACCTTCTTGCCGGTCTCGTCGTTGTTGTCCGCCGACTTGCCCTTACGATCGCCGTGCCATGGATCGCCGTGCCATGCGGAGTACAAATCGACCGTACTATCGGCCAGCACCATGCGATCGGCTTCAGACGGATTGATGTACTCTTTGTAGTAGTCGAGCGTATCGGGCGTGTAATAGACATACGTCTGTGACACGTCAACAGGGTTATAGCGCTCCAGGTTTTCGTTCATCACATTGGCAATCGACATACCGCACGTCACCGAGGTGATGGCCAAAAACAGGAGCATCGCGATGACGCCCATCGAAAAGCACACCGTGTTGACCTTGGCCGCAAGCTGGCGCACGGTAAACATGTTGAGGCCGCGCCAATACACGCCGCGCAGGCTCTGCAGCAGCTTGATGAGCATGCCCGAGAGTCCCCAGAACAGGGCAAAGGTGCCCACGGTAACCATAGCGGTCGTAATGCCAAACTGGTTCATGGCCTCTTGCAGCTTGCTGTCCGTCGCGGTTAGCGGGAACCCATCACGTAGCAGACGGTAATAGGCCACGCCCACAAGCACCACGCCCACGGCAAAGATGGCAATCGCAATCCAGGGGTTGCGCGTCTTGATGCTCTCGTTGCGACGCTCGGCACCCATAAGCTCGATGAGTTTGGTACGACGCACGGCGCGAAGGTTCAGCAGTAGCGTGAGCACAAACATTACGAGCATGCAGGCAAGAGTCAGATTGAACGCATGCACCGAGAAAAAGAAGTGGAAATTGGCAATCTGTGTCTTAAAAAGCGAGGCCGTAAAGAACGTCATGAGCTGGGAGAGTCCCACACCCAGCACAATGCCGGCGACAAAGGCCACCACCGAGACAATCACCGTCTCGAGCGCCATGATCGTGGCGACGCGCCCGCGCCCCATGCCGAGCACCTGGTACAGGCCAAACTCCTTCTTGCGGCGTTTCATGATGAAGTTATTGGCATACACCATCAAAAAGGCCATGACACCGGCCAAAAAGTACGTCAGGTCGCCGAGCATGCTGCCCATTACCTGCGCCAAGCCCTTTTCATCGATTCCGGCGATGTCGACCTGCATCGAGATGGTGTTAAAGGCATAGAAGACCGTGACGCCCAGGGTGAGCGTCAAAAGGTAGACGAGGTAGTCGCGGGCGGCACGGCGGACGTTGCCCCAAGCGAGTTTACAGAGCATCGGAGCCCTCACCGCCCATCATGGCAACGACCTCCATAATGCGGTCGAAGAACTCTCGGCGGTCGATGTCGCCGCGGCGCAGCTCGGTGAAGATCTTGCCGTCGCGAATAAACAGCACACGGCTCGTGTAGCTGGCAGCAAAGCTGTCGTGCGTGACCATGAGCACGGTGGCGCGCAGGCGGCGGTTGAGGGCCTCTAGGCTCTCGAGCAACAGGCGGGCGCTTTTGGAGTCGAGGGCGCCGGTAGGCTCGTCAGCCATGATCATGGTGGGGTCGGTGACGAGCGCGCGAGCCGCGGCAACGCGCTGCTGCTGGCCGCCGGACATCTGGTAGGGATACTTGTCGAGCACCTGACTGATGGACAGGCGCGCTGCCACATCCTGCACGCGGGTCGAGATCTCTGCCGAGTTTGTGCGGGCAATGGTGAGCGGCAGGGCTATGTTCTCGCGTGCCGTGAGCGTATCGAGCAGGTTGGAATCCTGGAAGATAAAGCCGAGCTCCTCGCGGCGGAACTGCGAAAGCTTGGCCTGCTTCATGCGCGTCACGTCCTGCCCGTTGATGCGGATCGTGCCGCTCGTGGCGCTATCGATGGTCGACACGCAGTTGAGCAACGTCGACTTGCCCGAGCCCGAAGCGCCCATGATGCCCACAAATTCGCCGCGGTTGACGGTAAAGCTGACGTCGTTGAGCGCACGGGTCACGTTGCCCAGCGCTCCATATACCTTTTCGAGATGCGCGACCTCCAGTACCGGGGTCGCCATGTGCGTGGTTTGCATACCGAGTCCTTTCTTGCGATTAGTCTACGGCATCTATAGTCGCAAGAAGACGAGTCGGCTACCATCGATATGGCTTACGCTTGCCTTACCGTTGTGTAAGGTACGCGTAGCTACCCTGCCACGTGTTGATGTTGAGAGAGGACTCCTGTTGAAGACTGTTCATGTTGCCGCTGGGATCATTCGCAAGGAAGGATCTGATGAGCTGCTTGCCGTGCAGCGCGGCTACGGCGACATGCAGGGACTTTGGGAGTTTCCCGGTGGCAAGCTCATGCGCGGCGAGTCGCCCGAGGACGCCGTACGCCGCGAGCTTATGGAAGAGTTGCAGGTCAAAGTCACCAATCTGCGCGATTTCTATACCGTTGAGTACGACTACCCCGATTTTCATCTCTCCATGGAGTGCTACTACTGCTCGCTGGCTAAAGAGTCTGGCGAGCCCCAGAAGC
>DBGAPG010000025.1:0-15348 GCA_048438765.1 Collinsella sp. | reverse complement strand
GTGTAGGCAAAGGTGTGCGAGCGCGGAGCGGTGGGGGCTGCGGGCTCGGACTCGTCGTTGGACTCGTCGGTGTCGGCAGCGTCGGCGTCAACCTCGGCCTCGCCGGCGTTGGCCTCGGCTTCGTCAGCTTCGTCTGCCTCGGCCTTATCGGTCGCATCGTCCGTCACGCCCAGAGCGCGGTTGAGGTCCTCGAGCGTAAAGTGGATCTTGCCAAAGCCCACGTTGCCAGCCGCGTCGTTGGTTGCGGTCGTGCGCTCGGGCATCGGGGCACCAGCCTCGTCGGCGGTCACGGTAAAGGTGAACTTGCCCGTGATGTCAACCGGGGTCAGGCCCTCGGCAGCTTGGAGCTTCTTAGTGCCGGTGAGCGCGGCATCGACGGCTTCGGCACCGTAGACGTTCTCGAACAAGGGCTCGACGCCGCCGTAGTCGACCGTTGCCGTCAGGGTACCGTCACCGTTGTCGACGACGATAACCTTAAAGCCAAAGCTCCACGTTGTAGCGGAAACGCCATTCGGCAGCCCGAATAAATCTTCGTAGGCCGTGTAGTTAATGGTCCAGGCAAGCTTACCGTCCTTATCGGTACGATGGGCAAGCCCAGCAGCCTCAAGATTAGCAAGCATCTTAGTGTCGTAGTGCAGCGTATCAAAGCTCACGTGCCCGCCGATATTGGGCTTGAGGTTTTCGTATGCCACAAGCTCACCCTGATAGGCGATGCCGAACCAGAACTCGCCGTCGGCCATCGGGCGGCCGGTCAGAGTCTTGGTGGCAACGACCTGAGCGGCGGTGCCGCCAGGCGTGTTGGTCGTAGCGCTGTAACTGTTGTGGAACGGCACCAGGGCCTTCTCGACCTTGTTCTCGCCACTCTTGTGGACCGTCTCATGCGTGCCCTCGGGACCGCCGGAAACGGTCGTCGTAGCAGTGAGCGTGCCGGCGGTGTCGTCGGCGATGGCGATCGTCACCGTGCGCACGGCGTCATCGTAGGTGTAACCGGGCTGGCTGTCGTTCTTTTCGGCCACGGTGTACTTGAAGGTCTTGCCGGCGTCAGCCTGCGTAAATTTAACCTCATGACCAGCCAGAATGTCGATCAGTCCGACCGTTGCCTCTGCCGCTTCGGGGGACTTGAAGCTGTTGGCCCCGGGCAGCAGACCGAGCGCGTTGGCTGAGGCCTCGTCGGCAGGCTTCACGGTAAACGTGAACTGACCCTCGGTCATAGGACGTCCGGAGAGGCTCTTGCTGAGCTTGAGGCCGCCGGCCGCGGTGTAGTTAAGCTCAGTGCGGTACGTGTTGGTGAAGCGTCCGTTTTCCTTCTTGGTGACATTGGCGGTCAGCTTGCCCTCGCCGTCCTCAGTCACGGTCACTTCGGCGGTCGCGACATGCCCGTCATACGCCATGCCGGCCGCGTTACCCGCGTTCTCGCGGATCTCGTACGTGTAGGTTCCGGCAGCCGTGTAGCGGATCTTGCCGAACTTGACGGCAGCGATGCCATCCTTCGCATCGTGCTTGTTCACGGTCACGGTTGCAAGATCGGGCAGCGGGGTGCCCTCGGCGGCGGTGATGGTAAAGCTGAACTTGTCGGAGTCCGTCCAGTCGCGACCGTCGATAGCCTTGCTCAGATCAAAGTCGAGCTCTGCGTCGAGCGGGGTCACGCTGTAGGTGTTCTTGAAGGTCGCAGCCGTGGCGTCCTTCAGGACATGCTCAGCCTTGAGCGTGCCATCGCCCTTGTCGGTAATGGTGGTCTCGATGGTGTACTTGGCGTCGCCGTACGTGATGCCCTTGCTGATGGTTCCGCCGTTGACCTCGCGCAGCGTGTAGGTGTGCTCGCCGGCCTCGGTGTACTTCACGGCGCTCATCGTGATGTTGCCCTCGGCGTCGTTGATGCCGGTGGCAACGACCTTGTTGCCCTCGACGAGCTCGAAGGAGAACTCGCCTTCCTTGAGGTCGCGGCCGATCAGAACCTTGTTCGCGGTAATCTGGTCGGTGACGCTCGTCTCGACAGGCGTCACGTTATAGGTATTGGTGAACGTAAATGCCACATCGCTGTCCGGCTTGTGGGATACGCTCAGATTGCCCTTGCCGTCATCAGTCACGGTGAAGGAAACCTCGCGCGACAGCTTGGCGTCGTTGGTCACGCCAGCGACCTCGCCGGACTCGGTCACGGTGTAGGTAAAGGTGTGCTCGCGCTTCTCGGGCTTCTCGCCCAGAGCCTTGTTAAGGTCGTCGAGCGTAAAGGTGATCTTGCCAAAGTCGACCTTGCCCTTGGCATGATTGGTCACGCTCGCGTTCGCGGGCATGGGTGCACCATCTTCACCGGTCACGGTAAAGGTGAACTTGCCGGCAATGTCAGCCGGGGTCAAGCCGTCGGCGACCTGCAGGTTCTTCTTGCCCACAAGTGATACCTCGGCAGCATTCGTGGTGTAGACGTTCTTGAACTTGATACTCTTGGCGTCCTTGGCGCCCTTCAGCTCGTGCGTGGCAACCAGCTGACCCTTGCCGTTATCGCTGATGGTCGTCACGATGGTGTAGGTCGTATCGTCATAGGTGATGCCGCCAGCGTCGCCCTTGACCTCGCGCAGCATGTAGATGTGCTGGCCGATCTCGGTGTACTTGATGGCGCTGAACGTCACCTTGCCGTCGGCGCCGTTCGCAACGGTCTCGATAAGCTCAGAGTCCTCGCCCTTAACCTCGCGCAGCTCAAAACTGAACTCACCGGCCGTAAGGTCGCGCCCGGTCAGAGACTTGGTCACGGTAATCTGGTCGGTGACGCTGGACTCAACAGGATTCGTGGCGTAAACGTTCTTGAACTCGGTCTCGCCCGAGGTCACCTTCACGCCAGCGCTCAGCTCGCCCTTCTTGTCGGGCGTTACCGTCACGGTGATCTCCGCGACGTTCTTGCTGTAGGCGATGCCGTCAATCGTGGTCCCGGCGTGCTTTTCACTGACCTTGTAGACGTACGTGCCAGGTTCGGTGTATTCGATCGTGCCGAAGTCGATGGCAGCCTTGCCCTGGTCCAGGTCAGCCTTGCGCACGGTCGCAGTCCTAGCCGCAGGCATCGGGGCGCCGCTCTCGGATGTCAGGCCAAACTCAAACGCGTCAGCATTCGTCCAGTCGCGACCCTTGAGCACCTTGGTCAGGCCAAAGCTGGCCTTGGTGTTCACCATTGCCGGCGTCATGTCATACGCAAAGCTGATCTTGCCGTTGTTGCCCAGGTAGGAATTGACATGCGTCGCGGTCGCCTTGGCAGACACGTTGTTCCACTTGGGGTTGAGAACGTCGGTCGCGGTACCAGTGCTGTTGCCGCCCACGCTGCCCTTGGTAGTGTGGAGCTCATCGATAAAGGCCAAACGCGCGGTTCCCACGCTAAACGAAAGATTGCCGTCCTCGTCGGCAACAAGAGCGCCGTCAAACTTCGCTGCGTCGCCGCCGACAAACTCGATGACAGCAGTGACGGGCTTGGCCTCGCCGTTCGAGCCCCGCTCCTCAAACTCATCCTTGTAGTAATAGGTGCCAGTATCTGCCAGCGAATTCTTTGCAGGCTGCGTGCAGTCCTTATCCGCGTAAATGGGAGTCTGCTTCTGGAAGTAGTAGTAGCGGTTGGTGTCGGCCGGCTCAAAGGTCGCAACCGTATCACCCAGCGCACCACCGCTCCACTTGTTCGCGTAGAAGCTCACGGTCTTGGTGCCGTCAACGACAGTCGTATTATGCTCGATGTAGTTCTTGAGCCCTGCTACCTTCTCGGGCGTAAACAGGTTGTCAAGTGCGGCGCTCTTCACGCTCGAGGCATACTTCACCTGAATGGGCTTAACGTTGTCGACCGAAAGCTTGCCGTCTACGGTCTTAAAGTGACTCAGCGGAATCAACGACGCAGGAATGTTAACCGTTACGATATCGCCCTTCCGGGGATTGTCATCGCCAGCACGCTGCACGGTGATGAGCAGGTCTTTTGCCTTGCCGGAAAACTCGTAGGTGTCGGTATTGGTTTCTTTGTTGACCGTCTTGCTCGCCTTGGTAAACGACATGCCGTTGATGACGACTTCGGTAAATCCGTCGACCTGCATAAAGTCGCCCAGCTCGTCGGTAAACGTGATGTAGCCGGACTTGGTCTCGTCGTAGCCCTTATGGATTTCGGTCGGATAAGGCGGCTCCGATGTGATGGCCTGTGAGATGTCGTCGAAGACCTTCTTGAGCTCTTCAGCATTGGTCGCCGACTTGTAGTAGTCGGAATTTTCCGCGCGCGTGCCAAGCTCGTCGCTCGCATACGACGTGGCATCGGGATAATTACTCGACACGGCGTGCATAAACTTGTTGACGTCGCTTGTCCCCTTTTTCGAGGGATCGGCAACAGGGTCCGCTCCACTAAAGATGCCGATGGTATAAACGGTGGCCTTGCCATCCTTCATCTTCTTGGCAGCCGTCACGGCAGCATTGGCGACGTCAGAATCAAACTCGCTGTAGCTCGTTGGCTTGCCGTCGGTAAAGAACACAACGATCTTCTTGGCATCTGCGCGACCAGAAGTGATATCCCCGGCCAGTTCCAGACCATAGTCGGCACGCGTAGCACCGCTTGGCTTGATTCCAGCAACTGTATCCTTAAGAGCTTTCACGTTGCCGCCGAAGCAATCGGTCAAACCCTTCATTACCTGCGAGTGGTTGTACTTGTATTGGCCTTGATAGTACGTGTCATTGCCGACCTTATCAGTCTTATCACCCGCAAACTTAACAATGGCAACCCTATGCTGCCTATCAACGCCCTCGATAGCCTCGTTTTGTTTGGCGATGGTATCGATAAAGCTGTTCGCAGCGCCCTTCAGTGCATCGATACGCTTGGTGCGATCTCCGCCACCCATAGGATCATCCATCGAGCCGGAGGCATCCAACACCATCACGATGTCGAGTGGCGTGGTGACCGTCACGGTCGAATTAGACGTTGAGGACATCGCCGAAAGCGTAGTCACAAAATCTGACGCTTTGTTTTCTCCAGTTTCCTTAACCGTCTTGTCGGTCCAGATTCGACCGACGTTTTGGGTCGTCACCTTATTGCCACCATGGCCCGCCGCCCAGATTTCCCAGCGTCCGCTGGTGTCGGGGTCGATGACCTTTCCGGCCATTTCCGGTCCGTCCATTCCTGTACTGGACCTGGCGTTGGCCTCGGGCAGCATGGCGAATGCTGCGGCTGGCAATACCAGCACTACGGCCAGTATCACCGCCAAGAGACCCCTCGTATACTTACTCATCGCGTCTCCCTTCTCGCGGTCTCAGACCTTGCAACAGCCTAAAGTTACGAAATGAGACACAATTTGGGCAGGTGACACATGTTCCAGATTCTGTTTTGGGCGTGAGACAAATGTCTCACCAAAGTTGAGACACGGCGTTTTCGCGGGAAAACAAGTGCGACTCGGTGCCATCAGGCAAAAATGATCCGCTTTCCTCCTTCCCAGGGGATCAATTGGTGGTGCTCGCCACGAAACTGGCCCATCTACTACGTTTGACCCGATACCCCCGACCACAACCGCGTTTCATGAAAAACCGCAGACGCGCTACCTGCGGTTTTGTTTTTGCGTAATTCGCCATGGTTGAGGGTAGCGGCTTAAACGTAGTAGATGGGCCCATTTCGTGGCAGACGGGTCACGCGGCAGCCCTCGCAAGGCCAAATTGATCCGTTTTCCTCCGTCCTTGGGGAGATCAAGGGCTGTTACGAATATGGTGTCATTTCAAAACTATGCCGGTTTACTACGATAAAAACGAGATTCCCGACCACGCGTGACTTTTTCGCAAAAATGCAAGCCGTCTATCTGCGGTTTTTGTTTTGCCGAATGCGGTGTGGTTGGGGGTAGGCGACTTATCGTAGTAAACCGGCATAGTTTTGTTCGTGGCGGCCCAACCGCGCGTTTAAGCGCGGGGCCGGTGGGGCATTTTTGCCCCACCGGCCCCTATTCCAGCGCTATTCCGGCTTGGTTTCTACTGTGGGAGTCTTGTCCGCTGCGACTGGGGTACGGGCGGTGTCCATAGTCAGGCAGTGCTTGGGGCAGCTCTCGATGCACTCACCGCACACCACGCAGGCATACGGGTCGATCGACCACGTTCCACCCTTGCGATCGACCGCGAGCGCGCCCGCCGGGCAGCGACGCGCGCATATGCCACAGCAGATGCACACATCCATGTCGTTAACGATATGCCCGCGCAGGCGCTCGGGCGCCGTCAGCTTCTCCTGCGGATAGCACACCGTGACCGGCTGCTTGACCATAGAGCCCAAGGCCGTCTTGGCAAATGTCAGAAAACTCATGCCGCGCCTACCTTTCCGTGCAGCTAATGCAGGGGTCGATGGTCAGGATAATCATGGGCACGTTGGCAAGGAGCACGCCCTGCAGCGCATGCGTCAGACCCGCCAGGTTTTGCGACGTCGGCGTGCGCACGCGGAAACGGTCCAGGTTCTTGGTGCCGTTGCCGCGCACATAGTAATACGCCTCGCCGCGCGGTTGCTCAATCACAACCTCGCCACGCGCGCCGTCGGCCGGCGTGAGCTTGGTGCGCCCGCCGATACCGTCGTGCGGAATCTTGCCCGCAAGCTCCTTGATGATGTCCATGGCCTGCGTGACCTCGGCACAACGCACCTGGCAGCGGGCATAGCAATCGCCATCGGTAGCAACGATGGGCTCAAATGCAGCCAAGTCCGCATAGGCACCGTCGCCAAACATGCGCACGTCGTAGTCCACGCCCGAAGCGCGCCCAAACGGGCCGACCATCGAAAGCCCCAGCGCGTCCTTCTTGCTGATCACGCCCACGCCATGCAGGCGCTCGCCGCAGCTATTGTCGTCCAAAAACGTATGCACCAGGGCCTCGTAGTCGGGACGCATGGCGTCGAGCGTCTGGACAATACCCGCCAGCTCGGAGTCCTCGATGTCGTGCTTAAGGCCGCCGATTTCGTTGATCGACAGAATCACGCGGCCGCCGCAGGTGCTCTCAAAGATCTTGAGAATCTGCTCGCGCAGCGTCCACGAACGATAGAACAGCGCCTCGAAGCCAAAGGCATCGGCGAGCAGGCCCAGCCACAGCAGGTGCGAGTGAATGCGCGAAAGCTCGTGCAGAATGGTGCGGATATACTGCACGCGGCCGGGCACCTCGATGTCGAGCATGCGCTCGCAGGCGCTGGCATAGCCGCAGCTGTGGCCCACGGCGCAGATGCCGCAGATGCGCTCGGCGATGTAGCCAAACTGGTGCATGTCGCGCTTTTCGGTAAGTTTCTCGAGCCCGCGGTGCACAAAGCCGATTTGCGGAATCGCCTCGATAACGCGGTCGTCCTCGATCACCAGGTCCAGATGAAGCGGCTCGGGCAGCACCGGGTGCTGCGGGCCAAAAGGAATAACGGAGCGATGTGCCATGGACCTTACGCCTCCTTTTTCTGCTTGTCGCGGGCAGCCTTGGCGGCAAGCGCCGCGCGGACCTTGGCCGCTTTCTCGGGATCCATGGCGGCGAGCTTTGCCTCCATCTCGGCAGCCTTGAGCGCGGCCTTCGCAGCAGCTTCATCGTGCTGAGCATCGGAGCCGGCAGCCGCAGCGGGCTGAGCGACGACAGCGCCCACAGCATCGCCAGCGCCCGCGACGCCCTCCCCCGCAGCGGCCGTGGCAGCGGCGGCCTTTTCGGCCGCGGCCTTGCGCGCCTTGGCCTCGGCGGCGGCACGAACCTTCATGGCCTTCTCGCGCGCGGCCTTCACCTCGGGTGTGATAACGCTCATGGGCTCGGCAGTCGAAACCTGGTAGAAAAAGCCCTTAAAGTCGATCTGCATGTCAGTGATGACGAGACCAAACAGGTCGTGGGCCTCATTTTCAAACGGGAACACCGCAGGGTAATACGAGCTGATGGATGGAATCTCCTGGTACTGGTCGATGCCCTCAACCACCAGGTTCTCAATCGCATAGCTGCCGTCCTGAGCGATCCGCTCCTGAGCAGCACGAACGTCGATAAACGTATAGACCAGACGATACGATCCGTCGTCGACGTTGCGCTCGGCGTGCATTTGCACAAAGCGCGCGTCGACGCCCTTGAGCGCCTGGACATGCGACAGGAGCTCGTCAATCCCGACGGTGGTATAGATAGCCTTTTGCATTACTCGGCCTCCTTTGCAGCGACGGGCGCTGCGGGCTTCTCGGCAGGCGCGTCACCGGCAGCGTCAGTCCCGGCCCCCGCAGCCACAAACCCATCCTCGCCCAGCTCAACGCCGCCATCCCAGGTAGCAGCGCCGCCCACGGTAAGCGGGTCACCGCCAGCGCGCATCACGGCCTCCTTCTGGTCCAGGATGCCGCACGCCTCCACGATGGCATCGATCACGGTCTCGGGACGAATGGCGCACCCGGGCGCGTACACGTCCACGGGAATCGCGCGGTCCACGCCGCCGATCACGTTGTAGGCATCGCGGAACACGCCACCCGAACACGCGCAGATACCGCAGGCCACCACGCACTTGGGCTCGAGCATCTGGTTGTAGATCTGGCGCACGACGGGCAGGTTCTGGGCATTGACCGACCCTGTCACCAAAAAGATATCCGCATGCTTGGGGTTGCCGGTGTTGACCACGCCAAAGCGCTCCGCATCGAACAGCGGCGTGAGCGAGGCCAGCACCTCGATATCGCATCCGTTGCAGCTCGAGCCGTCATAATGAATAACCCACGGCGAGCGCGACATTTTATGATCCATGGATGCCGCCTCCTAAATAAACACGTCGACGAGGATGGGCATAAGGTTGAGCAGGCCAAACACCAGCGCCACGCCCCATCCGAGCCTAAAGCAGCTGCGCCAGGTGCTGCGTGCGAAGGTGTTGTCGATCAGGACCTCGACAAAATACGTCGCAGCCATCACGACCAGGGCGACCACCCAGCTCACCGGGTTGTCCCAGACAAAGAACATGCCCACCCACATCAAAAACAGCACGGTCTCGCACCAGTGCATAAGGGTCATCTTGGCCAGCGTGCCGCCGCTCATCTCGGTGGCGACGCCCTGGACGATCTCCTGATGCGCGTGGTGCGAGTACGAAAGGTCAAACGGCGACTTGCGCAGCTTGATGGTAAGCACCGCGAGCAGTGCGAGGAAAATGGGCGCGCTGTACACGATGATGGGGGCCGACTGTCCCGTCACGGCAATGGAATCGAAGCTATCGGTGGCAAGGTACAGGCCCACGCTCATCAGCAGAACGGCGGGCTCGTAACTCATAACCTGCAGCAGCTCGCGGTCGGCGCCAACCTGGGCAAACGGGCTTTGCGTCGAGGCGGACGCCAGCACCACAAAGATCGCGGCGAGGGTAACCATAAACGCGCACAGAAGCGTGTTGGAGCCCGACACAAAGATGCCGCCGCCCACCACGGTAAAGATGAGCGCACACGCCATGTAGGTATCGTCCATGGTGTTTACGCTGGCGGGGGCTTTGCGCAGGAGCTTGGCAACATCGTAGAAGGGTTGCAGCAGGCGCGGCCCCACGCGGCCCTGCATGCGGGCGGACAGCTTGCGATCGATGCCGTCGATCAGACCGCCCAGAAGCGGCGCAATCAAGGCAAACGCCACGGTGCCAATAAATATGCCCACGACGCCCGAGCCTTCGAAATACTTACCGCGCAGCACCGAGGGCGCACTCATGGCAAGCCGCTCGGGCCCAATCCACGCGCAACACAGCAGCGCAAACAAGATAATGCTACAGCACACGACGCTGCCCGCGGGGCCAATACGCTTCTCGCCAAGGGCGTCCTCCGAGTACCAATTGCGCTTTTCGGCCTTCACCTCGTGTCCCATCGAGCCGCGGAAATGGCGATATTTGTCGGTTCCCACACCCGAAAGGTACACGTTGACGTGCGGCTTGTTGCTCACGCGGAATGAAGTCAGCAGCACCACGGCGATAAAAGCCACGATAACCACCATCAGATACATGGCGTCCTTGCCAATAACGTACGGCACGCGGCCAAACACCATGGCGAGGTAAGGCGACACCAGACCGCTCGAGATAACCGGAAACGCCACGCAGCACAGAATCAGCAGCGCGGCGATGGTGTTGAGCGCCATCCATTCGGTCTTATGGACATTGACCTCGACGTTTTGAGCCGTGGGGTCGACGCCCGAAAGCTTGGCAAGCCACTTGCCCCAGAAGAAGAACGTCGCGGCCGAGCCAAAGGCAAGCACCATGATCATGAGCACGTTGCCGGTCTGGGCAAACGCCACCAGGGCGCCCCACTTGGACACGAGCATGCCAAACGGCGCCACAAACATGCCCATAATGCCCAGCATCATCAGACGCGTCAGGTGCGGCATGCGGCTGAACATGCCGTCCATGTCCTCGATATTGCGGCTGCCGATATGATGCTCGGCGGTGCCCACGCACAGGAACAGCAGCGACTTGGCCACCGTGTGGAACAGGATCAGGAAGATGGCCGCCCATACGGCCTCGGGCGCGCCGACACCCAGGCAGGCACTGATGAGGCCCAAGTTGGAAATGGTGGAGTACGCGAGCACGCGTTTGGCGTTGCTCTGCGAGATGGCCATGAGGGCAGCGAGCAAAAACGTGATGGCACCCACACTCGTGACCATAAAGCCGGTCACGGGATAGATGGCATAGAGTGGGCTCAGCTTGACCATCAGGAACACGCCGGCTTTGACCATGGTTGACGAGTGCAGCAGGGCGCTCGTGGGCGTGGGGGCAACCATGGCACCCAACAGCCACGTGTGGAACGGCATCTGTGCGGCCTTGGTGAGCGCGGCGAGCGACAACAGAATGACCGGCATCACCAGCAGCGCAGATTGCGCGGTTCCGGCGCCGGAAAGCTCGATCATGCCCGAGATGGTCAGCGGCATGCTGTTAACGTGCAGGTACATGAGTCCGGCCAAAAACGCGATACCGCCCAGCATGTTGAGGATGATCTGGGTGAAGGCGTTCTTGATGGCCTCGGGCGTGCGCGTGTAGCCAATCATAAGGAACGAGCACACGGTGGTGATTTCCCAGCCGCAGAACAGCCACTCAAGGTCGTCGCTCGTCACGATGACGAACATGGCTGAGAGGAACAGGAACATAAGCGCCAGGAACTGCGGGCGACGGTCGGGCGCGGTCTGCCCGCGCAGCGCAGCCTCGTGCTCGTCGTGGGCCTGGAAGTCCTTCATGTAGCCCAGGGCATACACGCAGATAAGGCTGCCGACGATGCCGACGGCGAGGACCATGATCACGCTCATGTAGTCCAGGTAGAGCGGGGTTGCGGTGACGGCTTCGGTCGCGGGCAGCGTCATGGCTGCAAAGGCGAGCGAGCCCACCAACTGGACTACGCTGAGCACCGTGGTGAGCGCGTTCCTATATTTGTACGCGTTGTACAGGATGACGGCGCACAGGATGACGTCGATAACGGAACTGATGATCGAGAGCACATGCGAGGTGCCGGGGGCAACCTCAAAGCTCTGCGGACCCGTGCCAAAAAACATGACGGCGACTACAACTGTCACCGCCATAATAATGCCGGAACCTATGAGCCCCACCGCATCGCGGGCGCGGTCACCGCGCGCGAGCAGCATGCCCAGCGCCGGTACCAGCGGAAACAGGGTAAGGAAATACAGTAGCGTCATACCATCACTCCCCCATGCAAAAACGCTACAATTGTTTAACGTTATAGCTCAATTGATGAGTAGCGGCAGCGGGTTTTCGGTCAACTGGGGAGTTTTAGGCGTACGGAGTAAGGGCACGTCCGCTTTGGAGCAGTGGGGCGGCAAGAAAAATGCGCCCCCGTGGGCGCACCATCCCGTTTGCTATTCCGCCTTTTTAACGCGCGGCTTGCGACCGCGCGGCTTATCGACCAGTGCGGACTCACCGCTCTCGCGATACTGGCGACACCAAGCCTCGACCGAAGACTCGCTAGGAATCTTGTGCTTGATCATGGCCTCGCGAACCGTCAAGCCGTTTTCCAAGCGGTCCTTGACCACGGCGAGCTTAACTTCGTACGAATAGGTGTGATGATGCGAACCGGCGTTGAGAACGGCGTCGGCACCGCCCACAGCATACGCGCGGGCCCACTGACGAGCCGTGGCCTGGGGAATGCCAAGCTCCGCGGCGAGGGCGCGATGACCGACCCCCTCTTGGAGGATCTCGACGGCGCGCTGCCTAACCTCGGGCGCATGCGTGCGAGTCCTAGTTGCTTCCGACATACCTGCCACTTCTTAGCCTTAGCCGTTAATCTGCTTTCTTACGTGCAAGTTAGATAGTAGCATTTTACTGTTTGCTCAAAGCAGTTAATTAAAATAGACGCGGCGTTATCTGGGCATTTGACACCAAATTACGACATTTCTTTATCGATTATTTACGCTGGTAGCTGACTCGCAGCTAATCGTCATTCGCTTGTCAACAAAATTGGCATCTCTTTATGTCCTTTGGTATAGAGGATATGGTTATTAACCCCTCCCCCAATATTTTTGAGTGATCTGCAAGGCAGTAGACGTCCTCACTCCTCATGATTACCGCGCATTGCCATCCACCGGAGCAAAACAAAAAGGGCGGGACCTGCTGCGCTTGCAGGCCCCGCACCGGTTGGCACCCGACGGGACACAGCCGGGCGAAACGGATCCGTGCTACCGTCCCGCCTGGCCGCGATGTTCAACTACAGCTCGTTGGCCGCGTGATACGCCGTGCGAATGGCGCTCGCAATGTCGGCGGTGCGCTCACCCGAGCAGTCGCCCACGCAGGTCACGGGCACCGTCACGCCATCCAGGTCAAACGCGTTGGCCTTGGAGCCCACGGCCATCACCACGTAATCGCAGGCGATCTTCACCGGCTCCTCGGCGCCGTCCTCGGTGGTGCGAACAGCCTCCACGCCCTCGTCGGTAATGGCGGTCAGGCGGGTCTTCACGTGCTGCTCCACGTTGTGCTCTGCAAAGTCGCTCATAATCAGCGGCAGAATGGTCTCGGACTCGCCCGCGGCAATCTTGTCGAGCATCTCCACGATCGCCACCTCGCAGCCGTGCTGCAGCAGGTACTCGGCAGTCTCGGTGCCCACCAGGCCACCGCCAATGACGGCGACGCGGCCGCTGAGCTCCACCTTGCCGGCCAGCACGTCCCAGCTCGAAACGACCTTGTCCGAGTCGGCACCCGGAACGGGGATGACCACGTCGTGCGCTCCCACAGCCACAATCGCGGCGTCGGCGGCGTTGAGGTCCTCAGCGGTAGCGGCATGGCTGAGCTCAACCTTCACGCCCAGGCCAGGCAGAATCTTCTCGTAGTACTCGACCGAGCGCATGATTTCGTCCTTGCGCGGAGGCGCAGCCGCCAGCACAATCTGGCCGCCCAAGTGATCGCTCGCCTCGTAGATGGTCACGTCGTAGCCGCGCTTGGCCGCCACGCGCGCGGCCTCCAGGCCGGCGATGCCACCGCCCACCACGGCGATCTTCTTGTCGCCCTCGCCCGGCTTGATGGCGATGGTCGCCTCGTCACCGTTCTCGGCATTGAGCACGCACGAGATGTACTTGCGGTTTTGAATCGTGTCGACGCAGCCCTTGTTGCAGTTGAGGCACTCGCGGATGGGCTCACCCGTGGCGGCCTTCAGCGCAATGTCGGGGTCGCACATGAGCGATCGGCCATAGGCGATGATGTCAGCCGAGCCATCCTCCAGGATCTTCTCGCCGGCCTCGACCGAGACAACGCGGCCGACGGTGGCCACCGGCACGGAGACCAGAGCCTTGACGCGCTCGGCCACGGGCAGCGTCCAGTTGTAGGGCATGGCGCCCATGGGCGGAATGGTGTCGCCCATGTTGCCGGTGTGGTTGGCCTGTGCAACCTGGATCATGTCGATGCCCGCGCCCTCGAGCAGCTTGGCAAACTCGCAGGCCTCGTCGGGCTGCAGGCCGCCCTTGCCGCGCGGCGTGCCGTCGGGGTTCTCCATGATCACGGGGAGCTTGTACTCCACCATCAGCTGCGGCGCGGCCTCCTTAATGGCGGCGACGACCTCCAGCGCATAGCGAACGCGGTTCTCGAACGAGCCACCGTACTCGTCGGTGCGCTGGTTGAGGATGGCCGAGCACAGCGAACCCACCAGGCGGTCGCCGTGGACCTCGATGGCGTCGATGCCGGCCTGCTGCGCGCGGGCGGCCGAGGCAGCGATGGCCTCCTTGATCTGGGTGAGCTGCTCTACGCTCGCCTCGTTCACAAAGTGCTGCATGTCGTGGTGCAGCTTGGCGTATGCCTGATTGCGAATCTCGTTGGACTCGGCCATCTTGGCGGCAAAGGTCTCCTCGTCGCCGGCGGCCTTGGCCTCCTGCGCGGCCTTGGCAGCGGCCATGGAGCCCATGACCATGCGGCCGACACCGGGCACGTCGTACTCGGGGTGGAACAGCTGCAGCGCAACCTTGGCACCGTGCTTGTGGACGGCGTCGGCCAGAGCCTTAAACGTGGGGATCTGGGCGTCGGTTGCCAGCTTGGGCGTGGGGCTCGCGGTCATGACGGGAGCGACGTCGCCGATGACGATGTAGCTCACGCCGCCACGGGCCAAGCGCTCGTAAAAAGCCAGGCTGCGCTCGCCGATGGAACCGTCACGCTCCTCGTAGCCGGTGGTCAGCGGCGGAAACATAATGCGGTTCTTGAGCTCAAGGGGGCCAACCGTAATGGGCTGGAGCAGCTTGGATGCAGGTGTGGTCATGGACATTCCTCTCTTGTAGGCGCGGCGGCGATGATGCCGCGTAGTTATCTAGAGGATATGGCATGGGAATACAGCAGCGCAACGGAAATCGGCGGACAGCAGGTAGCGGCAGGTGGATGGGGATGGGCGGGGCGGCCCGTCGGTTTATCTCAATCTGTAACAGTTACGCGACAAAACCGGGTCTTACTGTTACAGATCGAGACAAACCAAACCCGCCTGCTAGAAAATCTCAATCTATAACAACAACTCGGCAAAATCCGTCCCTCGTGTTACAGATTTAGACAAACACGACCCAACCCACCGGTATATCTCGATCTGTAACACCTAGCCGCCCAAATCGGGTCTAGATGTTACAGATCGAGATTTTGTTTGAGAGGCCGAGAATTGGACCGAAAACACGGTCCCGAAATAACAAAAAAGCTCGCCGGCTAGGCCGACGAGCTGCAAGTTCTTGGTCGCGGGGGCAGGATTTGAACCTACGACCTCCGGGTTATGAGCCCGTAGTTTCTAAACTTGTTGACACTCTTTGAGACTGTTTGACACCGCTATATAGGCAGGTAGATATACATTTCTTTCAAAAACACCAAATAGCGGTTCTGTTCGATTTCGACCAAAATTCGACCACTGAAATCTTGACTTTCGCCACTGCGTGACATACGCTCGGAGCAGCGCACCCGAAGCGCCCGCTTCACGGGCCGCACGGGCGTGC
>DBGAPG010000024.1:0-2527 GCA_048438765.1 Collinsella sp. | reverse complement strand
TCGACCGGGAACAGGCCCTTGTCATCAAAGAGTTCAACCGCCGCCACGAGTGTATCGCGGCGCACGGCGGGATCGGTCACACTGCCGCCCTCGCCCACCAGCGCCGCCGGAGCCTCAAACTGCGGCTTTACGAGCGTGCAGAATGCACCCGTAGGCGCCAGGCACGCCAGTACCGCATCGATAATGTTCGCGATGCTGGTAAACGAGACATCACACACAGCCAGGTCGATAGTGCCGGCATAGCCAAGCTCAGGCAGCTGCGTCACGTTTGTGCGCTCATGCAGCGTCACGCGATCGTCCTGGCGCAACGACCAATCGAACTGGGCGCGACCCACGTCCACCGAGACAACGGTCGCAGCTCCGCGCTTGAGCAGACAATCGGTAAAGCCGCCGGTAGAGCAGCCCACATCCAGACAGGCAAGGCCCGTCGGATTGATGCCAAACGCATCAAGCGCGCCTTCGAGCTTAAGACCGCCGCGGCCAACATAGGGAATGCGCCCCTTCACATGCAGCGGCAGCCCCGGGATCACCTTAAGGCCCGGCGAAGTCAAGCGCTCACCGCCACTCGAGACCAAGCCGGCCATAAGAGTGCGAAGGGCATCCGCGCGATCGGCGCAGATGCCCTGTGAAATCAGTTCGTCATCAAGACGCACGCGTTTCATGAATGCCATCAACCATTCGTATCCGGAGATGCGGCCTAGCTATCCTGGGATTCGTTTGCCGCATCCTCATCGTATTCCTGCTCGAGCTTGTCGGCCTCACGCGGCGTCAACTCAAACTTGTCGACCATATCGACCGCGCGGGAGCCCAGCTCAATCGCTTCGTCAAACAGATCGAGTGAACGCTCCAAGGAGGTATCCTTGGAGCGAACGGTAGCGATGATCTGGTCCAGACGGTCCGAAATCTCGTCAAAGTTGCGGACAGAGCCCTCTGGCATGATTACTCCTCGACGGAGTCGATGTCAGCCTCAGCAGCGTCCGCATCCTCGGCCAGCACGCCAGCCTCAGCCTGAGCAACCGCAACCTTGGCGGCCGCCTCGGCAGCCTGTGCCTCCTCGCGAGCGCGATCTTCGGCCAGCAGCTCCTGGTACAGGTCCTCGCCCGGCAGCTCCTCGCTGCGAGCAATCTTGCCCAGCACGCCGTTGACAAACGACGCGGACTGGTCGGTGCCATAGGCCTTGGCAAGCTCGACAGCCTCGTTGATCACGATGGCGTCCGAGACCTCCTCGTCGGTGAGGAAACGCATCTCGTAAACAGCGATACGCAGCAGATTGCGGTCGGCGCCGGGCATGCGCATAAGATCCCAGTTCTTGGCAACGGATCGCAGAGCGCAGTCGATGCGGTCGATATGCTCGTAGGCACCGCGGCACAGCTCCAACGCATAGGGGTCGAGGGGACCCTTCGAGATCAGGAAATCACCCTCGAGGACGCGCTCGAGCGGGCTGTCCGTGGCCTCGGCCTGGAACAGCAGCTGCAGCGCCTGACTGCGGGCAAGTGTACGCCCGCGATAAACCTTAAGGCTCAAAGGTTACTCCTTGGGGAAAACGAGGCCGTCGATGCAAACGTCAACACGCTCAACCTCAACGCCCACCTGGGCATCGATGGCGGCGACCACGGCGGCGCGAACGGCCTCGGCGAGTTTCTTGAACGGATAGCCAAAGAACACCACGACACGCACGGTGAGTGCGAGCTTGTCGCCGACGACCTCGGCCTCGACCGCCGGCTCGGAAGCCGGGGCCTTGGACGAGAGCATCATGGAGACAAGGTTGGTGGCAAGGTCCTTGACGCCAACGGAGGCGATGCCCTCGACATCCGTGACGGCGCGCGAGACGATGGCGGTCAGAACATCGGGCGAAATGCCGATGCCGTCAATCTTGATTTCCTGGGGCATGAGTCCTCCTAGAAGAGTTGGTTGCTAGACGCGGGAGACGAACTTGCCGTCGCGGGTGTCAACCTTAATGACCTCGCCCTCGTTGAGGTACATGGGGACCTGGATGACAGCGCCGGTGTCGATGGTGGCCGGCTTGGTGGAACCCTGGACGGTATCGCCCTTGAAGCCCGGGTCGGTCTGGACGATGGTGGTCTCGATGAACATCGGCGGGGTCACGCCCATGAGCTCGTCGTCGGCGAAGAGCAGCTGGCAGGTGTCATTCTCGCGCAGCCACTTGGCGTTCTCGCCCACCATATCCTCGGGAACGGGAACCTGCTCGTAGGACTCGTTATCCATGAAGATGTAGTCGGCGCCGTCGTTGTAGAGGTACTGGAACTCACGGGTGGTGAGCATGACGCTCTCGAACTTGGTGCCGGCGTTGCAGGTGTTCTCGACGACGCGGCCGCTCTTGATGTCGCGGGTCTTGTAGCGCACGAAAGCGCCGCCCTTGCCCGGCTTGACGTGCTGGAACTCGACGATGGTGTAGACCTTGTCCTTAATGCGGAGACCGAGGCCGTTCTTGAAGTCGGCGGTAGAGATAGTAGGCATAGCGACCTTTCTTGTTATTGGCTAGACGCACAAACGTCCAAATTACATA
>DBGAPG010000023.1:0-3348 GCA_048438765.1 Collinsella sp. | reverse complement strand
TTGGCAGCAGCTGCTGTCGCTGTGCGTTCCCATCTTCTTTAGTTCGTTCTTTCAGCAGGCATACACGCTTATCGGTACCTATATCGTCGGTCAGTTTGGCGGCAAGCTCGCGCTGGGTGGCATTCAGGCCACGATGGTGCTCACCGAGCTCTGCATTGGCTTTTGCGTTGGCGTCGGTGCCGGCTGCGCGGTCATTACGGGCCAGTTTTTTGGCCAGCACGATGACGAGCGCCTGAGCCGATCGGTCCATACGGCCATGACGCTCGTGCTGGTGGGCGGAATCGTTTTCTCGATTCTTGGCATAGTGTTCGTTGAGCCCATGCTGGTGCTTATGAATACGCCGCATGAACTATTGGCCGAGGGCGTGGCCTATGCCCGTTGCTATTTTGCCGCCATGGTTGCGGCGCTGCTGCTCAATATGGGAACGGCATTGCTGCGCGCCGTGGGCGACACGCGCGGGCCCGCTGTGATCATCGCTTCCGGCTGCCTTGTTAATGCGGTGCTGGATGTCATCTTCGTTGCCGTACTTCATATGGAGGCTCTGGGCTGCGGCATCGCGGTGGCGCTGACCATTTGCTCCAATGCCACGATGATCGTGATTCGTATGATGCACGCACCGGGTGCGTGGCGGCTTTCACTGTCCAAACTCGGCATTGATCCTGACATTTGTAAGAGCATGATCTCGTGTGGTCTGCCGCTTGGCTTTCAGTCTGCTGCGTATTCGATTTCCAACGTTTTGATTCAGGTGTCGGTCAACTCGTTTGGTGCCGATGTCACCACGGCTTGGGGTCTTTCGGGCCGCCTGGATGGCATTGTCTGGATGGTTACCGAGGCGCTTGGCGTGTCGATCACCACGTTCTCGGCACAGAACTTTGGCGCGCGCAACTACGAGCGCATGCGCAAGGGCTACCATACGTCACTCGCGCTGTCGTTTATGCTCATTGGTGGCCTGTCTGCCGTGCTGCTGGTGTTCTCGGGTCCGTTGTCGCGCCTGTTTGTCGACGATGCTTCGATTTCGGCGTACACCACGACCATCCTCCATTTCATTGCGCCGTTCTATGCGATTTTCTCGATTATCGAGAACGCGTCGGGATCCATTCGCGGCGCCGGCGTGAGCTTGCAGCCCATGCTGCTCACGATTTTTGGCACCGTCGTGCTCCGCGTGGCGTGGGTGTTCGCGATTATGCCGTTCGATCCGTCGCTTGAGCACCTGCTGCTGGTCTACCCCGTAACCTGGCTCATCACCGCCATAATGTTCACCATCTACCACCACAGCGGCAACTGGCTAGGCCGCGCCACTGCCTAGTCATTGGGGATGTCCCCAATGACTAGTATTCGATGCCTTGGCGGGCTAGGAGGCCTTCGTCGAAGTAGTGTTTGACGGGGCGCATTTCGGTTACTAGGTCGGCAAGGTCGGCGAGGGGCAGCAAGCCACGGCCGGTGAGTACGAGCTCCGTGGTGGCGGGCTTTATCGCAATCAGTGCTTCGATATCCTCGCGTGTCACAAAGCCGCGACGCATCGCTTCGCCGAGTTCGTCCAGAATGAGCACGTCAACCTCGCTAATCTGCTCGCGTGCAAGCTCCATGATCTGCGCGGCGCAAGCCTCGGGCGTGTCGCGATCGGCCTGCACAATACGCAGCCCCAGGCGCGGCGCCGCATCATGTTCGGCGCAGTGCAGCTTCTTGGCAAACTGAAGCATGAGTACGTTCAGTCCATAGCCCGTGGCGCGCAGCGCGAGCCCCAGCGCAGCCGTCGTCTTGCCCTTGCCGTCGCCCGTATAGATTTGAACCTTGCCGACTTCCAGTGATGCCATCTCTGTCCTTTCGTGCCCGGCGTCGGTTTATCGCCGTCCGGGTTGGGTATTCTAGAAAACATTATCAACCCCAGTAGATGGAGTTCAAGCAGATGGAGATGGATGACAATAAACGTAGACGGAATATGATCCTC
Source organism: Collinsella sp. (assembly GCA_048438765.1). GTDB lineage: Bacteria > Actinomycetota > Coriobacteriia > Coriobacteriales > Coriobacteriaceae > Collinsella. The sequence goes on along the minus strand of DBGAPG010000023.1, from coordinate 1,400 downwards.
TACGTGCTCATCGCCTTCGTCGTCTACCTCGTGCTCTCGACCGTTCTGTTCCCCAACATCGGTCACACGCAGCAGATTACGAAGACCGATTACTCGACGTTTGTCAAAGCGCTCGATAAGAAGAGTGTCGATAAGGTCGAGTACAACACGGACGATTACACCATTTATTACACCAAGAAGGGCGAGGACGAGAACATCGCCTACAAGACGACCGGTGTGCCGAATGACGCGGGCTTTACCGATCGCGTGCTTGAATCTGGCGCCTCGCTTGAGTCGGTCGTTCCCGATAAGAACTCGGGTCTGATGACCTACTACCTGCTCACCCTCATTCTTCCCATAGCCATCTTCTTCCTGATCGGCTGGTGGCTCAACCGCCGCATGAAGAAGGCCATGGGCGATGACGGTCCGTCGATGAACTTTGGCGGCGGTGGTTTTGGCGGCGGCGGACTGGGTAAGTCCGGCGCGCGCGTGATCGCCTCCAAGGACGTGGGCGTGACCTTTAAGGATGTCGCCGGCCAGGAAGAGGCCAAGGAGTCCCTCAAGGAGGTCGTCGACTTTCTGGAGAAGCCGCAGCGCTACGAGGAAATCGGCGCCAAGCTGCCGCGCGGTGCTCTTCTTGTCGGCCCTCCGGGTACCGGTAAGACCCTGCTTGCCAAGGCCGTTGCCGGCGAGGCGGGCGTGCCGTTCTTTAGTATTTCGGGTTCTGAGTTTGTTGAGATGTTTGTCGGCCGCGGCGCCGCCAAGGTGCGCGATCTGTTTAAGCAGGCCAAGGAAAAGGCCCCGTGTATCGTGTTCATCGACGAGATCGATACCATCGGCAAGAAGCGCGATGGCGGTGGCTTTAGCGGCAACGATGAGCGTGAGCAGACGCTCAACCAGTTGCTGACCGAGATGGACGGCTTCGATAACCACAAGGGTATTGTCGTTCTCGCTGCTACCAACCGTCCCGACAGCCTTGATCCGGCCCTGTTGCGCCCCGGTCGTTTTGACCGCCGCATCCCCGTCGAGTTGCCCGATCTGACCGGCCGCAAGAACATCCTCGAGCTCCACGCCAAGAGTGTGAAGACCGAGCCGCCGATCGATCTGACCGCGATTGCCCGCGCCACGCCCGGTGCCTCGGGCGCCGACCTGGCCAACATCATCAACGAGGGCGCCCTGCGTGCTGTCCGCGAGGGCCGCAAGCGCGCCACGCAGGACGATTTTGAGGAGTCGGTGGAGGTCGTCATCGCGGGTCAGCAGCGTAAGTCCACGGTGCTGTCCGACCACGAGAAGCAGGTCGTTTCTTATCACGAGATCGGCCATGCCATCGTTGCCGCTCGCCAGAAGGGCTCTGCGCCGGTCACGAAGATCACTATCGTGCCTCGCACGAGCGGCGCTCTGGGCTACACCATGCAGGTCGA
>DBGAPG010000022.1:0-10681 GCA_048438765.1 Collinsella sp. | reverse complement strand
TGACAAAAGGAGAGAACTTATGAGCGCCGGCGCTACGCTACTCAAGCTGCAACAGATCGATTTGGAGCTCGCCCGCAACAAGAGCGAACTTGCCAATATGCCGGAGCTCAAGGAGCTCGCTTCCAAGCGCAAGACCTATGTAAAGCTCAAGGCCGAAATGACCAAGCTCTACGCTCAGCGCAAGGACCTGGATATTGAGCTCGACGATCTCAACACCACCGAGATCCAGACCAATAACGCCATTGAGGCCGCTAAGAAGCGCCACGTTGACGGCTCTGACTACCGCGAGGTACAGGACCTGGAAAACGAGCTCGCCACCCTGGCCAAGCGCCTGGACAAGATCGAGCACACCCGCAAGGACGTCGTAGTCGCCCACAAGGAGGCGCTCGACCGCGAGGCTCGCGCACAGGCAATCATCGCCAAGTTCGAGGAGGGCGTGAAGGCCGACACCAAGGCCGCCCGCGCCAAGGCAGCCGACCTCCAGGCCCAGATCGATGCCGCCACCAAGGAGCGCACCGCGCTGGCCGCTACGCTGCCCACCGACGTGCTCAGCGACTACGAGCGCCTGCTCAAGCAGTTCCGCGGCCTGGCCGTCGAGACCATCAAGGGCAACATCCCCACGGTCTGCCACACCGCGCTGCAGGCGTCGTCCATGAGCGACCTCAACCACGACGGCAGTGAGATTACGCACTGCCCGTACTGCCACCGCCTGCTCGTGCTCCCTAGCAAGGAAGCTTAAACGATGGTGGCACCCAACAATTCAATGCAACTTGAGGGAAAAACGATCCTGCTGGGCATTACCGGCGGGATCGCCGCCTATAAGTCGTGCAATATCGTGCGCCTGCTCCAAAAGCGCGGCGCGCACGTCAAGGTCGTCATGAGCGAGCATGCCACCGAGTTCGTGGGGCCGCTTACCTTCCGCGCGCTCACCAATGAGCCGGTCGCGGTTGGGCTATTCGACGACCCGTCTGACCCCATCCACCATATCTCGCTGGCGCAGGAGCCCGACTTGGTGGTCGTGGCGCCCGCGACGGCCAATATCATCGCCAAGATGGCCAACGGCATCGCCGATGACCTCATCTCCACAACGCTGCTTGCGACACCGCGGCCCGTCGTGATCGCGCCGGCCATGAACAACGGCATGTGGAAGGCGCCGGCGACGCAGGCCAACATGGCCACGCTGCGCGAGCACGGTGTCCATGTGGTGGGACCCGGCAGCGGCTACCTTGCCTGCGGCGACGTGGACACGGGGCGCATGAGCGAGCCCGAGGACATCGTCGAGGCTGTCTGTGAGGTGCTCAACCCCGTGCCGCAAGACCTGACGGGCAAGCGCATCGTCATCACCGCCGGCCCCACGCACGAGCCGATCGACCCCGTGCGCTTCATTGGCAACCGTTCTTCGGGCAAGATGGGCATCGCCCTGGCGGGGGAGGCTGCTCGCCGCGGTGCTGCGGTCACGCTCGTGCTGGGCCCGACATCGCTCGACGTTCCCCGCGGTGTGGAGTGCGTGCGCGTACAGACCGCCGCAGAAATGCTCCAGGCTGCGCTGAGCGCCTTCCAGACGGCCGAGGCGGCAATTTGTGCGGCCGCCGTCGCCGACTATACCCCCGCCACCCCTGCGGACCATAAACTCAAAAAGGCCAACGAACGCCTCGATCGCATCGAACTGGTCGAGACGGTCGATATTTTGGCCGAGCTCTCGCGCCAAAAGGGCGAGCGATGTGTGATCGGATTTGCGGCCGAGACCGATAACGTCCTGGAGTACGCACAGCGAAAGCTCGACCGCAAGGGTTGCGATGCCATTATCGCCAACGATGTCTCGCGCGCCGATTCGGGCTTTGGAACCGACACTAACAAGGCCTGGATCGTGAGCACAGCGGGCACGCAAGAACTTCCCGTACTAACAAAACCCCAGCTCGCAGATGCAATTTTGGACTTGCTTCAAAATTTGTAAAAAAGTTCTTGCACAAGGACAAAGTTTCGGGTTAATATACTTCCTGTTGCAAGCGAGAGCAGAGCAACAAACAAAAGCTTCGGGACGTGGCGCAGCTTGGTAGCGCACTTGACTGGGGGTCAAGGGGTCGCTGGTTCGAATCCAGTCGTCCCGACCAGAAGTTTGCAGGTCAGGCACCTAGTGCCTGACTTTTTTGTTTTAATCACCATGATTATTTTGCTTAAAGCAACAACGTTCCCGCTCGATGTAACCACCGAATCAAAACGTGTACATCAGCCACCAAAATCGACATTTTTCGACATGTTTGGAGGCTGATGTACACGAATGCGAAATCCCCGCCGCCTAAAAGCGCCCTCCACATGTCTGGACTCTCTATGCTTACGCTGGATAGACATCGCCGGAACGGGTATAGTATCGAAAGTTTTGTCGTTAACCAGCGGGGGAGTCCTGTGGGCATCAAAAAGAAGATCAAAAAGGAGCTTATCGGCACTTCCGATTACCCGTCGAATAAGATCTTTACGATCTCCAATTTCATCACCTTTACGCGCCTGATCCTCACCCTGGTATTTCTGTACCTGTTTGTGACGGACAACAACCGCGTCATCGCCATTGTTATCTACGCCGTTGCCGCCTCCACCGACTGGATGGACGGCCAGATCGCCCGCATGACTAAGACGGTCTCATGGCTCGGCAAGGTCATGGATCCCATCTGCGACCGTGCGCTGCTGTTCACCGGCGTCTTGGGACTGGTGGTCCGCGGAGAGCTACCCATCTGGGTCTGCGTGCTCATTATTGGCCGCGACATCTATCTGGGCATCGGCACGCTTATCGTTCGTCATTATCACCGTCGCCCCATCGATGTCGTCTTCCCGGGAAAGATTGCCACAGCGCTGCTCATGACTGGTTTCTCGCTCATGCTGCTCGGTTTCCCCGTTATTGACGGCCTGCATCTTTTACCTTCATCCCTTACGGCCTTCCCGGGCCTCAACGGAAGCTCGGTGCCCCTCGGCATCTTCTTTGTGTACGGCGGCGTGATCTTCTCCATGCTCACGGCTGTCATCTACTCCATTAAGGGCGGAGCGGCCATTAAACAGGCTCTCGCGCATCCCGAGGACGAGGACATCGACTTTCTGAACCCTGAAATCGAAGACTGATTCGTTGGGGTATGATTACGTACGGTTCATTATTTGCGGCAGGTCCGCGATAAGTTAGGGGTTGTCATGGACAACATGGTTAACAATATGCCTCAGAATGATAAGACCGCGGACGCTACCTGCGTATTCCGCGTTCCTTCAAGCGACGTCACCGTTCCCGACCTCATGGCCAACGTGCGCATCACCGCCCCCGTTCTGTCCATCGTCAAGGGTCCGCAGACTGGTGCCGCTTTTGAACTCGAGGACGACGTGACCACCATCGGCCGCGATCCTGCGAACGGCATCTTCCTCAATGACATGACCGTTTCGCGCAGCCACGCGCGCATTATTCGCGAGGGCCTCGGCGCTCGCATCGAGGACTTGGGCTCGCTCAATGGCACCTGGGTCGACGGTGCCATCGTCAATGCAGCCCCGCTGCACGACGGTTCTTCCGTCCAGATCGGTACGTTTACGCTCATCTACCACGAGAGCACGCCGGAGCGCATCGAAACCGGTGAGTAGGGCATGGCCGAACGCAACTATCTGAGTATCGGCCAAGTCGTCAACCTACTTCGAGGCGCATACCCCGATCTTTCGAACTCAAAAATTAGATTTCTAGAGGATGAGGGGCTCATTACCCCTCATCGTACGCCAAAGGGATACCGTCAGTACTCCAAGGAGGACGTTGATCGCCTAGAGGTCATTCTGCACTTGCAGAAGACTCGCTACATGCCGCTCAACGTGATTAAGCAGCGCTTGGAAAACGCCACGGACCTGTCAACGCTCGCCTACGAGGTGGGCTTGTTGTCCGATGTTCCGCTCAAGACGGAGCCCAAGGAGACTAAGCAAAAGCTGCATCCCATCGAGACCATTCCCGATATGCTGGGCGTCGAGATTTCGTTTATCCGCTCGCTCGCTGAGAACGACCTCATTCGCATCATCAAGAGTCCGCAGAATCGTGAGCTCGTCGATGGCCGAGATTTCCCGATCATCCGCTACTGCTCCGAGCTGTCACGCTTCCATATCGAGCCGCGCAACCTGCGTCAGTACGTGTCTTCCGCCAACCGCGAGTCCTCGATGTTTGAGCAGGTGCTCGTGAGCATGCTCGGAATGGATACCTCCGATGACGAGCGCGACGCCAAGCTCGAGCGTGCGTTTAAGAAGCTTCACGACCTGACAGAAGGTGTGCACACTGCGCTGCTCAAGAACCGCGTTTTTGAGTCGCTCAACGCCGTGGTCGAGGACGCCGACATCGATGCACTCGATGAGGAAATCACTCGCTCCGAGTCCACCAAGGCCAAAAACGAAGAGACAGCCGCGCCGGCTTCGCACGAGGATTCTCTCGTAAAGCCGCTCAAGGTCGTCGCCCCTTCGCAATCCGGCACCGCCACCGCGGGCAAATAACCGCTGCCGCATATCCGGCAACCCATTGAAAGGTCATACAATGTACGACTTCGAATCTCAAATCGTCGACATCCCCGACTATCCCGAGCCCGGAGTCATCTTTAAGGACATCACGCCGCTCTTTGGCAATCCCGAGGCGCTCAAAGCCATGACCGATGCCCTCGCCGAGCACTTTGCCGGCATGGGAATCACCAAGGTCGTGGGTCCCGAGGCTCGCGGCTTTATGGTTGGCGTACCGGTGGCCGTAGCCCTTGGCGCCGGCTTTGTTCCCGCACGTAAACCGGGCAAGCTGCCGCGCGAGACCGTGAGCCAGAGCTATGAGCTCGAGTACGGAACGGATTCCATTGAGATCCATGCCGACGCTATCAGCTCTAAAGATACCGTGTTGATTCTGGACGACTTGGTCGCGACGGGCGGAACCGTCGAGGCAACAGGTAAACTGGTGCGAGATATGGGCGCAAAGCTTGTCGGTTACGGTTGTATCCTTGAGCTTGCGTTTCTCAACCCGCGCGAGAAGCTCACGCCGTCTGATGACGATGTGGAGCTCTTTAGCCTGGTGACGGTGGACTAGCCGTTACCCTTAGTTACTGGAAAGGAAGCTACATGCGCACAGCAAACACGCATAGAAACATGGCACGCTGCGCTGCTACGGCAACCCTCGCTTGTGTTTTGGGCTTGGGCCTCGCGGCTCCTGCCTACGCCGATACCGCATCCGACCTTGCCGCTGCTCGTACGAAGCTCGAGCAGATCGGTACCCAAACCCAGCAGATTTACGATGAGCTCGCCACGCAGACGCAGGCGCTCGATCAGACTGCTGGCGAGATCACGCAAAAGCAGCAAGAGATCGCCGATGGTCAGGCCAAGCTCTCGACCTATGTCGCCGGCGAGTACAAAACCGGCGGTCTGAGCCTGCTTCAGGTTCTGACGGGTGTCGATGACCTGAGCGATATGCTCAACCGTCTGTTCTACTACGGCAAAGTTTCCGATAAGCAAGCTCAAACCATTCAAGAGGTCAAGGAGCTTAAGCAGCAGCTCACCGATAAGCAGGCCGAGCAGGAGAAGAACGTCGCCGCCACGCAAAAGAAGGTCGACGAGCTTAACGCCCAGCAGGCTGAAGCCCAGAACGTCGTAAACTCTCTGGATTCACAGCTGCAGGCTGAGCTTGCCGCTGAGGCCGAGGCCAACGCCGCGCTGCAGGCCGGCATCAACGCCAGTACCGCCGAGAAGGCCACGGTGAGCAACGAGACTGCCGGTGCGACCGAGAACACCAACAACGGTGGCCAGACCAGCAATAACAACAACCAGGGCGGCAACACTCCGGCTCCTACGCCGGCACCTGCTCCGACACCGCAGCCCTCCACGCCTGCCCCGGCTCCGACGCCTTCTGCTCCGAGCCAGTCCGTCGATGGCGGTTCTGTTGTCTCGCGTGCATACAGCAAGCTTGGTTGCGCCTATTCCTGGGGCGGAATTGGCCCGAACAGTTTCGACTGCTCTGGTTTTGTTAGCTATTGCCTCACTGGTCGCTATTGCCGCCTGGGCACCACGGGCACCTTTATGGGCTGGACGCGTGTGTCCGATCCGCAGCCCGGTGACGTTGTGGTCAACTCGTACCACACCGGCATTTACATCGGTGGTGGTCAGATGATTCATGCTTCCGACTACAACACGGGTGTTATCATCAGCTCCGTTGCCGCCGGCATGAACAACAACTACATTTTCGTGCGCTACTAAGTATTCAGATAAAGCAAACGGATATGGACCTCGTGGCTTTGAGTCATGGGGTCCATTCTTTTGCCTTTAGTGCAGTCCGCTATCTAGTTTTGAATACTAGATAGCGGCCCAATCGGTCTGCAAGATGGCTATAATTGAATGGGAACGATTAGAAAGGACCCTCTATGAGCTGGGCACTTATCTCCGATTCAAGCTGCAACCTCCGCGATTGGCAACCGATCGCACCCCATACCACCTTTGCATTTGCTCCCCTCAAAATTCGAGTGGGGGAGCGTGAATTCGTCGATGACCTTTCGCTCGATGTTCATGAGCTCAACTGCGCTGTTCAGGCGGAGACGAATGCCTCTTCGAGCGCTTGTCCCAGCGTGGGGGAGTGGGCCGAGCTCTTCAAATTGGCAGACAAGACCATCTGCATGCCGATCTCTGAGGGCGTGTCGGGCAGCTACAACGCGGCAGCCACGGCTCGCGATATGGTTCTTGCCGAGGAGCCCGACCGACAGATTCATCTAGTCAATTCACGCGCAGCTGGCGGCAAAATGGACCTCATTTTCTTGCTGTTCGACCGCTATCTTGCAAGCAATCCGAATGTCTCATTCGAGGATGCTTGCGCATACTTCGATAGCCTTGAACAGAACAGCAAAATCCTCTTCAGTTTGTGCAATTACGAAAACCTCGCCAAAGCCGGACGTATCCCTAAGGCAGCCGGCGTCATTGCCAACAAGCTCAATATCCGCATTTTGGGCACGGCGAGTGAGGCCGGTAAAATCGAACTCGTCGGGCACACGCGTGGCGAAAAGAAGATGCTCAACAAGATCATCGACACTATGGAAGCCGAGGGCTTTACGGGCGGTGAGGTCATCATCGATCACGTTGAGAACGAAGCTGGAGCCCAGGCGCTTACTGATCGCATAGTCGAACATTGGCCCGGCTCCAAGACCATCATCATGCCCTGCAACGGCCTGGATTCCTATTACGCCGAGATGCACGGCCTGATCATCGGCTACGGCATGGGCGTAGCTTCGGGCAAATAAAGTCCAACCAAGCAAAAAAACGGGCGGGACAAAGCGACAGATGGCTCTTTGTCCCGCCCGTTTTATACGTCGGCTAGCTATTAAACCCGTTGAACTTGAGATAGCTCATCAAGTAAGCCTTCGAAACAAAGGATGAAACCGCGCTGCGCACAAGCAGCGACTCACGCGTTACCTGATGCGCCGTATCGGGAACCGGCGTCTGCTCGACGGAAAACGCCGAACGAATCGATGCCTCGAGCTGATCGACCACATAATCAAAGGCCGTCGGGGCATCGTAGCTCAAACGCTGAATGTTAAAGAGTGCCTGCACCGCAGCAATAGGTAGCACCTGCTTAAAGATGCAGATAGCGATCAGGCGGGCAATCTGCTCGCGGCCATATTGCTTTTTGACCGGAGCAGGCACCAGGCCGACCTTCACGTAGTTATTGATCATCGATGGCGTAATGACAGGCTGCTCAACGCAAATGGACAGCGGCTCCATCCACAGCGCAACATACTCAATAACCTGGTCGCGGTAGAGCGTCACATTGGGCAACTGGTTATAGCGCGGCAGACTCAACGTATTAAGTTTGCGCACGATATCGGACTGAATAAATGCATCGGGCAGCACAGTGGGCTGAATATCCTCAGGCTTAATGCTGACCGATGTATCGGACATCGGGATAACGCGTTTGGCGTGGTTCATAAGGATCCTCCGTTCATTAGCTATATTGTATTCTAGGTTATCTAGTTTTGCATACCATATAGCCGGCAAGTAAAAGTGGTTGGACAGCACATTGATGCACCGTCCAACCACTTTGTTTTAAAGATAGCAACCTTACATAAGATATATTATCGTACTTATCCGCGGAGAAACGCGTATGCGCTCGTTGCTGCTATGGCTCCGTCAGAAACGGCGGTCACAACCTGACGTAAGCGCTTGGAACGGATATCGCCAGCAGCAAATAGACCTGGCGTGCGGGTCGCCATGGATTCATCAGTCAGAATGCCGCCATCAGGCGCCAGATCGACAAGATGCTCAACAAGCTCGGTATGGGGTTGCGTCCCGGTAAAGACAAAGATGCCAAACGAGCCAGGCTCAAAGGTCTCAGCATGCGTCTTACTGCTTGCATTGTCCTTGAACGAAATTGTCGTGGGCATCGCTTCACCAGAAAGCTCAACAATACTAGTTTGGTACCTAACTGTAATATTGTCCTTTTCGAGTACTTTCTGAACAACACCATCAGGTGCACGGAACTGATCGCGACGCAAGACGATGGTCACGCTGCTGGCGATTTCTGACAAGAACAGGGCTTCCTCACAGGCAGCATTGCCGCCGCCAATGACAAAAACCTGCTTGCCACGGAAGAACATGCCGTCACACGTCGCGCAATACGAAACGCCACGACCGCGATACGTATCCTCGCCAGCGAAACCAGCAGATCGCGGCGTGGCACCCATGCAAGCGATAACGCTCGAGGCAAGCGTATCGCCCATATCGTGATGCACCGTAAACAGCGCTGCATCGGCATCGTAATCGATACCCGTAACCATGCTCCATGTAACCTGCGCTCCCAGCCCCTCTGCATGTTGCTGAAAACGCTCGCCGAGTTCGGCGCCACTCAAGAGCGGAATGCCCGGATAGTTCTCGACTTCATTGGTCGTGGCGATCTGTCCACCCGACATGCCCTGCTCAATCACGGTCGTCGTCAGGTTGGCACGCGCAGCGTAAATGGCGGCAGCATAGCCCGCGGGGCCTCCACCGATAATCGCAACATCAATCGGCTGATCGGTAGTCATGAAGAATCCTCTCGTCGAAACGTTGTCGTTCTTTGCGCTCATACCCAAATTTACGTGAACATGACACTCATGCACTACAATGATAAATCGCGTAACAAAGCTGAAGGGGAGTTATCGATGGATCAAACGCAGACGAGCAATAGCGCTCCCCTGCCCATGCAAGTCACTCCCCAACCGGAGCAAATGACCGTTTCACCTACACAAAAACCCCTGGTAACCATTGTGCACGCATCGGTTGGATCGGGCCACAAAGCCGCCGCCAACGCGATTGCACAAGCATTTGACCTTATCCGCGGCACCAAGGGAATCCCTGAGGATATTGAAATTGAAGTGCTCGATATCCTTGATTTTGGACGTATTAAATTCGACGGCAATAAGACCGCGGCTTCTTTTACGGGAGCCACACGCCCCATTTACGACCTGACCTGGCGATATACGCTTACAGGACATCTGCTCTGGGGCGGCGGCACAGCATGGTCACGAATTATGTTCCCCGCCTTCAACGAATACGTCCGGACCCGCAGGCCCATAGCCGTGGTCGCAACACACATTACGGCGGCCAACGTCGCTGTGGGCGCCCGCGTCATCACGGGTATCGATTACCCGGTCATCTGCGTGCCGACCGACTACGAAGTCGAAGGCTTTTGGCCCCACAAGGACACCGATCTATTCTGTGTTGCCAACGAGTTTATGGCCGAAACGCTGCGCCCGCGCAAAGTTCCCGAGTCAAAGATCCGCATTACCGGCATTCCTATCCGCGCCGGATTCGACACGGATTACAATCGCGAGGAAGAGCTAGCCAAGTTCAACCTCCCCATCGACAAGACCGTCGTGCTGGTAATGGCCGGTGCCAGCTTGCCTCAGCCTTACGTCCGCTTTCGCGCAGCGATGGACCACACACTCCCCTTCCTGCGCAGCTTCGAAGACATGCACTTTGTCTTTTTGCCCGGCAAAGACGTGGAGTATGCCACCCGGCTGAAGACGCTCTTCGACGCCATGAAGCTCGACAACGTCACGGTTCTGGACTACGTGGACGACATGGCGGCCCTCATGCACGGCTGCGACCTGGCAATCCTCAAATCGGGCGGACTCACCGTCACCGAGTGCCTGTGCGCTCATCTGCCGATGATCCTGCTGGGCAAATCATACGGTCAGGAAAAGGCCAACACCACGATGCTTACCGACATGGGCGCCAGCATGCATGTCACCACCGCACGAGAACTCATCGTGACGTTGCGCCATCTCCACGATCATCCGGAGTCGCTCAAGGCACTGCTCATCAATGGCGAAGTCCTGCGCCGTCCACGCGCAGCCGAGGATATCGCCATTGCAACCATGGAGCTAACCGGCAAACCCCAAAAGCGCAAACGAGCCTTCTGCCGCTTCTACTGGGGAGGAAAGCCCGCGCATATCCGCTAACATTGGACTGTCCGTTTACCTGTGGGAGGCCCCTATATATCATCCCATGCTCAAACATTCTCGCTGCGCTGCGAAACTGCGCGTGGGACGATATATAGGGGCCTCCCACAGGTAAGCTGCGTTAACGTACTAGCGGCTATACCAGATTCCCCACCAGTAGAATCTGCAAAGGGGAACCAGATAATATAAATACAGTAAGTCGATGCGACAAAGGAGGCGTCCCTTTATCG
>DBGAPG010000021.1:0-10684 GCA_048438765.1 Collinsella sp. | reverse complement strand
TGGACTTATCACTGACACCAATAAACCGCTTGCATATCGTCTGTTGGCCTGGCACGGTACAATGCTTGTAGCTTTAAATTTATAAATTAGTGGGGTTATCGATGGCAGAATCTCGTGCGGAGCGTAGGGCTCGTCGTGCTTTGGTGGAGGCGGCTGAGGGGTCGAAGGAGGAGAAATCTTCTACGAAATCCAAGTCTTCTAAAGCTGCAAAAAGCAAGTCGGCTAAGGGCAAGCGTCCCGGCTCTCGTCGGAGCGAGGACAAGGCATCTCAGACTCGCACCAAGCGCCCGCATAAAGATCCGGTTTCGTCTGCGCGTAAGGCTGTGGACCCCAAGTCTCCCTGTTCGATCATGAAATCTTGCGGTGGGTGCACGGCGCTCAATCGTCCTTATAAAAAGCAGTTGGCAGCTAAGCAGGCTGCCATGGGGGAGCTTTTTGCTTCGCTTTGTGAGCGCGAGGGTATCGCCGTTGACCCTATTCGCGGTATGGGCGTCACCCTGGGCGACCCGGGTAAATATCCTGCGCCGCGTGGCTTTCGTCATAAGGCTGCCACTCCCTTTGCTCCCGGTAAGGAGGGCGCTGTCCGTTGCGGTTTCTTTGAGCGCGGCACGCACAAGATCGTTGCCGTACCCGAATGCCCCGTCGAGGCACCGGGCGCCCGTCAGATTCTCAACGGCATCGCACGCGAAGCTGAGCGGCTGCATATTCCCGCCTTTAATGAGGACAAGCATCTTGGTTTGCTTCGCTATGCCGTCGTCCGCTGCGGTTGGCGTACCGACCAGGTCATGGTCACGCTCGTGACCGCTCAGCGCGACTTGCCGCATGCGCAGGAGTTCTTTGAGGCTGTCGCCGCACTCGATCCGCGCATCGTCACCGTCGCCCAAAACATCAACGGACGCCCCGGCAACGCCATCCTCGGCGAGGAAACCCGCATCGTGTATGGTGCCGAATGCATGCGCGACCAGCTACTCGGCTGCGAGTTCGATATCTCCCCCACCGCGTTCTACCAGACCAACCCGCAACAGACCGAGCTGCTCTATCAGCTCGCTATCGACGGCATGGATTTGCACCAGGGCGATGTGCTCATGGATGCCTACTGTGGCAGCGGTACCATCGGTCTTTGCGCAGTTAAAGATGCCCAGAAAAAGGGCATCGGCATTATGCTGCTCGGCGTGGAGCGCAACCCGGCGGGCATTGCCGACGCACGTCGCAATGCCGAGCTCAACGGCCTCACCCGCAGCGCCTGGTTTATGGCCGACGACGCCACCGATTGCATCCTGGATGCCGCCGATAACAACGAGCGGGTCGATGTCCTTTCCATCGATCCGCCGCGCGCCGGCTCTACCCCCGAGTTCCTCGAAGCTGCCTGCGCGCTTAAGCCGCGCCGCATCACCTATATCAGCTGCAACCCCGTAACTCAAGAGCGCGACCTGCATCAGCTCCTCGACGGAGGCTATTGCCTGCTCAAGATCACGCCCGTCGACATGTTCCCTCACACCGACCACACCGAAACCGTAGCGGTCCTCGAACGCCGCTAACCGACCTCAGTAGATTTTTGGGACAAGAAAGGGGGCGACCCGCCTGGGCCGCCCCCTTCGCTTGGTTTATAAACTCCGCTACATCCCATTGCGCAGATCGCACACGCCGGCTGCCGCCATCTCGCGCAGCAGCGTCTCGCGGTCGCGCGTCACGATCAAATCTAGCGGGAAGTGAATCTCGTCGAGCATCTTGCGCGCGTGATCGAGCTTGCCAATGGCCATGCCAATGTGGGCATCGGTTGACACGCCAATGCCCACGCCCAGCTCGGCGCAGCGCTCGGCGATCTTGCGGCATACGGCCCAATGCTCAGTGTCGACACCGTGTTCAAGACTATGGTTGTTGATCTCGATAATCTTGTGCTTGGCCTTAGCTGCCAACAGCACCTCGTCGATATCGAACGGCACGCCCGAACGCCCCGTGTGACCCAGCATGAACACCTTGGGGTGCTCCAGGGCATTGATATACATCTCGGTCGTCTGGGCCAGCGTCGCGCCTTCAGCAATCTGCGGATTATGCACGCTCGCAACCAAATAATCCAAATTTCGCGTAACCAAATCGAACAGCGAATGCTGACGGCTGTACGAATCACCGGCAATATCGAGCGTGACAGGAGTGTCCTCGCCAAACAGGCTTCCGTCCAGCGAAACGATATCGGCCTCGGCACCACGCAGCACCAGCACGCCGCTCCAAATGCGCGGCCAGATATCCTGGTTGATAAAGAATTGGTAACTGCGCAGGTCATTGGGGCAAGCCGTAACCATAGAGCTCAGATGGTCGGCAGATCCGAGCACCTGCAGGCCACGCTCTGCCGCCCAGTACACATTCTCCTCAATGGTCGAATATGCATGCGCAGAGAATATCGTATGGGTATGAATGTCACAAGAAAGCAGGTAGGGCATCAGGTCTCCTTATCTGGCACGGCCGTCGCTTATATTCATTGTACGCATAGCCTTCGATAGTCGTAAAACCACTCCATCCCAAAGACACAACGTCCATGACAACGGGGTCCGGCTTAACACCAAACCCCGTTTCACGTAAAACATTGTAGGCAGAGCGCTTTACTTTTAACGATACTCGTCCGCCAACTGTTTCCAAGCGGGTAGCGAATTGACAATCGTTTCGTAACTCACGCAATAGCCCAGGCGGAACCAACCCGGCATACCAAAGCTGTCCGAGGGAACCGCAAGCAACTCATACTTCTTTGCGCGCTCGCAAAACGCATTCGCATCGGGCTCCAACGCTTTCACCCATAGGTAGAACGCGCCATCCGGCTCAACATAGGTGTAGCCATACTCCGCTAGTGCGTCGGTAAGCGCGGTGCGGTTGCGTGCATAGGCCTCAACGTCACTCGGCTCATCGATGCAGTCGATAATTACGCGCTGAAAGAGCGCCGGCGCGCACACGAAGCCCAGCGTACGGGCGGCACCGGCAACGGCGGGCATTAGACGATCTGCCTGCGGATTGGTGTTGGGAACCAAGATCCAGCCTACGCGCTCACCAGGCAGCGACAGCGACTTAGAATACGAGTAGCACACCACGGTGTTCTCGTAGATCGAGGGCACCCAAGGCACCTCGGCACCGTACACGATCTCGCGGTACGGCTCATCCGAGATGAGCATGATCGGATTCTCGGGATCGCGCTGAGCGTTGGCCTCGCGCAGAGCATTGGCCAGTCGCGTCAGCGTGTCGCGTGTATATACGGCACCAGTCGGATTGTTGGGCGAGTCGATGATAACGACAGTCGTCTTATCGGTAATCGCCTTGAGCACGTTGTCCACGCTCAGCTGGAACGTATCTTCATCGGCGAGCGCCTCAACACACGTACAGCCGGCCTTCTCAATCCAAACGCGATACTCCGGAAAGTACGGGGCGATAACAATAACCTCGTCGCCCGGATTCGTAACGGCGTTGAGCGTACAGGTGAGCGAAGCCGCGGCACCCACCGTCATAAAGACGTCCTTACCCTCATAGTTCGTTCCAAAGCGGCGGTTGAGCGATTCGGCGACGGCTGCTCGACATTGCGGCAGGCCCGGAGCGGGGGTGTAGCCGTGCAACTGGTCACTCGGCAGCTCCAGGGCCTTCTTAATGGACTCCGCCACGGCAGCGGGCGCCGGAACGCTCGGGTTACCCAGCGAAAAATCAAATACGTTTTCCGCACCGAGCTGCGCCTTGCGCTCAAGGCCATAGCTAAAAATCTCACGGATGATGGAGCTTTCCGCACCGCGAGCATACATAGTTTCGTTGATCATCTGTTCCCCTTTCGCATAGGCGCTATTGTACGCTTTAGCCGAGCAAAGTGCCGCAGCAATGTTGATTGGGGACAGACTTAAATGCGTGAAAACGCTCATTTAAGTCTGTCCCCAATCAGCAGACGGCCCCATATCTCTCAAAAGAAAAAGCCTCCGCAGGTTTCCCCGCGGAGGCTTTCGCCACAAAGACTATTTGTCGGCGTCGGTGTCGGCATCGACGACGGCATGGTCATCGTCAGCATAATCGGATGCGACTTCGGCATCCTCCTGCATGGCCGCCTGCGCAAAGGCCGCGGCATCAGCCGCCAGCTCCTCCTCGCTCATTCGAGGCGCGCGCTTCTTGGTCGGCATGCCGGCCGCCTTGGCATTGCGCTCCTCCTTGGCCGCCAGGATATCGCCCTCGCGCTCAAGGTAGGCGTCCCACTCGTTATCGAGCAGGGCATTCACGGCATCGCCCTCGACAGTCTCGCGCTCAAGCAGCACCTTCGCCATCAGATCGAGCTGATCGCGACGGGCATCCAAGATCTCGACAGCACGACGATGGGCCTCGCGCATGATGCGCTGAACCTCGATATCAATGCGGCGCGCCGTCTCCTCGGAATAATCCTGATGATCGGCATAGTCGCGGCCCAGGAATACCTGATGCTGCGCCTCGCCAAACACTTGTGTGCCCAGCTCCTCGCTCATGCCCAGACGCGTAACCATCTCGCGCGCCATCTTGGTCGCACGCTCCAGGTCGTTGCTCGCGCCCGACGTAATGTCATCGCACATGAGCTCCTCGGCAACGCGACCGCCCAAGAACACGGCGAGCTCGTCGAGCATCTCGTTCTTGGTCTTGAGGAAGTGGTCCTCCTGCGGAAGCTGCAGCGTGTAGCCCAGGGCCTGACCGCGGCTGACGATCGAGATCTTATGAACCGGATCGGAGTGCTCCAGGATGTGGCCCACCAAAGCGTGACCGCTCTCGTGGTAGGCAATCGTGGTGCGCTCGGCCTCGGTCATCACGCGACCCTTGCGTTGCGGTCCGGCAATCACGCGCTCCATCGACTCCTCGACCTCGTCCATCGAGATCACGGAACGATGACGGCGAGCGGCCAGCAGCGCAGACTCGTTGAGCAGGTTCGCCAAATCGGCACCAGTAAAGCCAACGGTCATCTGGGCGAGCTTCTCAAACTTAACATCCTCGTCCATCGGCTTGTTCTCGGCATGCACGCGCAAAATCTGCTCGCGGCCCTTCACGTCCGGACGGTCGACCGTAACCTGACGGTCAAAACGGCCGGGACGCAGCAGCGCCGGATCCAGAATGTCGGGGCGGTTGGTGGCGGCGATCAGGATGACCGACTCGCTCTCCTCAAAGCCGTTCATCTCGACCAGCAGCTGGTTGAGCGTCTGCTCGCGCTCGTCGTGGCCGCCGCCCAAGCCGGCTCCGCGCTGACGTCCCACGGCATCGATCTCATCGATGAAGATGATCGACGGGGCCTGGGACTTGGCCTCCTTAAAGAGGTCACGCACACGGCTGGCGCCGACGCCCACGAACATCTCCACAAAGTCAGAGCCCGAGATGCTAAAGAACGGCACGCCCGCCTCGCCGGCAACGGCCTTGGCCAGCAGCGTTTTACCGGTGCCCGGAGGGCCAACCAGCAACACGCCACGCGGGATCTTGGCGCCCAGCTTGCGATAGCGATCCGGATCGCTCAAAAAGTCACGGATCTCCTCGAGCTCCTCGACTGCCTCGTCCACGCCGGCAACGTCTTCAAACTTGACCTTGGGGCGTGTGGCCTCGTTGGTCTTGGCGTTGGTCTTGCCAAACTGCATGTTCCTGTTGTTGGCGCCCATCATCTGGCGCATAAAGTAGAACATGATGGCGATAAGGGCGATCGTCGGAAGCACACTCATCGCCAAGTCGCCCCAAAAATCGGGATCGTTGGTGTTGACGATGTACTTGGTATCGGGGTGCTCCGCCATAAGCTCGGCAAGCGAATCGGAGCCGACATAGGTCGAAGAGAAGCTCTTGAGCTCGCTCGTATCGCCCTTGTCCTTCTTCGTCTTCCAGTAATGACCCGTCACGCTTCCGTCTTGAACCGTATAGGTCAGATCTTCGACGCGATCCTGCTTGATGGCGCTGACCATCTCGCTCGTCGCGAGCTTAACGGTATTGCTGGAGCTGGCAAAGCCGGAACCCATATTAAAGAAGGCATAGCCCAGAAGCGCGCAAGCCAAAAGAAAATACAGCCAGCCCGTACGCGTGGGCTTCTTGCCTCCGGGCATCCCCGGGATCTTTGGGTCCCGGGGAGTCTGGGAATTGTTGTCGTTACGGTCGTCGGGCATCTTACGAATAAACCTCCGGTTTCAAAATGCCCAGATACGGAAGGTTGCGATAGCGCTCGGCATAGTCGAGGCCGTAGCCCACCACAAAGGCATCGGGGCAATGGGTTCCAACATACTTGGGCGTGATGGCCGAGACGCGGTCCTCAACGTCCTTCCACAGGAAGGCGGCGACCTCCAGAGAAGCGGGCTTGCGGCTCTCGAGGTTCTTCATCAGATACTTGAGCGTCAGGCCCGAGTCCAGAATGTCCTCGACGATCAGCACGTCGCGACCGCGGATGTCGATATCCAGGTCCTTAATGATACGCACGATACCCGAGGACTTCACACCGTCGCCGTAGCTCGAAACAGCCATGAAATCGATGTTGGTCGGCAGCTCGATCTTACGCATCAGGTCGCCCATAAAGACCACGGCGCCGCGCAGGACCGCAATCAGCACCAGATCCTTACCCGCGTAGTCGCGCGTAATCTCCTCGCCCAGGCGAGAGACGATACCGTCGATATCCTCCTGCGTGAACAGAACCTTCTCGATATCCGGATGTTGAGAAGCCATGACAACCCTTTCTTGTGCTTATCGCCCACACACCGCCGTATGGACGCGAACTACACATTCTAGCAGCGCACGGGGTAAATTTACCAGCCCGTGCGCCATCAGCGCGGGAATACCGTCAACGTCGCACAGAATAGCTGGCGTGGGACGCTATTCCGCATCGACCACACGAAGCAGATACGCCACGCGCGTTGCGGCCGTGCATTTAAAACGTTCGTCCGTGCGAACGCCTGCGACCCATACCACGGCACCTCCCGGAGCCGTTCTCACCACGGGAACGCCTGCGCGCTCAGAAACAGGAATACGAGCCTCGTTGAGTAGGTCGGATACCTTCTTACTTCGCCCACTCATGCCCAACGGACACATCACATCCCCCGGCACGGGACCGTCTACCCACAGACGCGCCAAACGCGCCTCGGCGGGAATCTCCCCGCGCGAGCCGGCGAGCATCCGTTCGCTATCGCGATCGGCAAAGCCCAGCGTCGCGGCATCCACCATAGCGACCACCCCTCCGGCACCCGCAAGTTCGCGGGCACGGCGCACAATATCACACCCCGGCTCCACAGCCATCGGCTCTGCCACCAGGATGCGGCCCGCCCCCAGCGGCAATCGACCGGGAATGGTGACCCAATCGGCAACTAACCCCTCGCGCGCCGCCGGGGCCTTGAATGACAGCATGCCAAACTCCACGCGCGCATCGATTCCCGCCGGCAGCGTGACCGAACCCGAGCCCTCGGCGACACAGGCGAGCACGCGCTCCACATGCCGCATCTCCGGGCGAGCGTCGGGGTCGATACGCTTAATTGCCAGTCGCACCATGCGCCGAGCAATCACCACCTCGGCCGCGGCCAGTCGGCGAGCGTCGAGGACCAGTGCGCCCACCGCCTCCTTACGCAGGCAGCTTCGAAACGCCTGTGCGGAAAGCTGGGAAAGAAAGGCATCCTCATCGCCTAAGATCTCGCAGGCGGCGCCAATCGTCTTGCAGACGCTCGCGTTGCGCTGCGCCACCACCGGCATCACTCGATGGCGCACGTAGTTACGCAAGTACGACACGTCCTCGTTGCTCTCGTCCTCTCGCCACGGCTGACCATGCACCTGCAGATAGCCAACGAGCTCATCATGAGTCAGGTCGAGCAAGGGACGCACCACGATGTTCCTCCGGCGAGGAATGCTCGATAGGCCAGCAGGGCCCGAACCCTTAATCGCGTTCATCAAAAACGTTTCCGCCCGATCAGAAGACGTGTGCGCAGTGCAGATACGAGCCGCCGTTCGCGGTGCCCCCGTCTGGGCGCAGAGCTCGCGAACATACCTCCGCGCCGCGGCATAGCGCACTTCGCGGGCAGCCGCCTCGATATTGCCCGATTCATCATCAAAATAGGCATGCTCAACACACAGCGGTAGACCATATTGCGCGCAGAGCTCACGCACGAAGGCCTCGTCGCCATCGGATGCCTCGCCGCGCAGATGATGGTTCACGTGCAGCACGTGCAGTCGCTCACGCGCGATGGGGGCTACACCACGCCCATCCAGAATATCCAACTTTGATGTGCACGCCATAAGGAGCAAAGCCGTCGAGTCCGCACCACCTGATACCATGAGCACCACGGGGGCAGCCGTCTGCCGCGTTGCCAGGGCTTTATCATCGGCCCACGACGCAGCATGGTGTCCATAATGCTGAGATACCGTTGGCATTTGCTTCCTCCTCTATTCGTTCGCACCCATTGTATCCTTTGGAATCTTATGTCTCGTCTGCACCTTCATATCCTTGGCAGCGGCTCAAAAGGCAACTGCGCACTCATCGAAGGCCCCCGGGGCCTCATCATGATTGACGACGGTCTTTCTCGCCGCGAGACATTAAAGCGCATGGCAGAACTGGGGCTCTCGGCAGACAACGTCTCGGCTCTTCTCATTACTCATGAGCATAGCGATCACATCAAGGGTCTCGATGTCTGGTGCAAGCACTGGCACGGCCCCCTCTTTGCCAGTAGGGGCACACTTTCGAGCAAAGAAAATCTATCGCATCTGCCTGTCGAGGAATTCGATCCCGGTGACACCCTGTCCATTGCCGGCATCCACGTGCAAAGCTACTCAACATCACACGATGTCATCAATCCAGTCGGCTATCGATTCGACGCCCTCGATGATTCCATCGGCTTTGCCACCGACACCGGAGAGCTATCGAGCCAAGCCATGAACACCCTCAAAGATTGTCGAGTCCTCGCGCTCGAAAGCAACCACGATGTGACCATGCTACGCAAGGGAGAATATCCCCGCTTTCTTCAGGAGCGCATCCTGTCTACAAGGGGACACCTCTCCAACGACCAAGCCGCCGAAGCCGCGCGCGAACTTGTTACCGAGCGCACCGAACAGCTCATTGCCATGCATATCAGCCAAGACAACAATCGTCCGAGCCTTACCGTCAAAAGCTATGCCAAAGCGCTAGCCGCATCCCTGGATGACGAGGTCGGCAGCTCCGCCACCCTTCTCCAAGGATCGCGAAAACTCTCGATACGCCCCGCAAGCCAGCATCGGCCAGCAACCATTCAATAGACTGTCCTAGACAGCAAAAGGGGCCGGGAATCGGTTCCCAGCCCCTTTTGTTATCTTTTAATAGCGCAGAACACCAACGAAGTTAGTCGATGGAGATCTTCGTAACGTTCTTCTTCTCGACGATCTTGGGAACTGTAACGGTCAGGATGCCGTCAGCGTACTTAGCCGAGAGGCCCTCGCTCGATGCGTCCTTAAGATACACGCCACGGGTCGCGCTGTACGAGCTGAACTCCTTCTGCAGGAAGTTCTTGCCCTCGTTCTCCTCGTCTTCCTCGACATTCACGCTAATGGACAGACGGCCCTCGTTAAGCTCGACATCGATATCGTCCTTGGCGACGCCGGTCAGATAAGCCTTGACCTCATAGCCATCGCCCTTATCCTCAACGTCAACGGGGAACGCCTTAGAGGCAATCGAGTTGTTCGCCAGGTCGCTCATATCATCAAACAGATCGAACAGCGAGCTTGCAGAGGGACGAACGCCAAAAACCGAACGATAAGGAACCATGCTTGCCATGTTTACCACTCCTTTATAGGACTGCCGAGTCATCTTCTAGGTGACTGGGACTTCTTTTGACGCTCTTATATATGCCCACCCGGTGCTCATATATACATCGACTATAAAGTTTTTTGAGTCCACTACTATAAGCATATCTAAGTGCTTATGACTCAGGTTTTAGGAAGGTTAAGGTTCTTTGAACCAGAGCTTAAAAAACGAGTATATCCACAGCTACAAATAACAAGGGGCTTACAATGAGCGCGTATACGTTGTTGGAAACGAGCTAAAGGGCATCATGGACGACCAAAACCAGAACAATATGTTTATGCCGACGCAGGGGGAAGATACTTCCGCGCAGCCGCCACGGTTCCATCGCCCCCACATCTCGCAAGAGCCCATTAATGATGCAGAGCCCGAGTATGTTACGAGAAATCGATATCAAACGCTCGAGGATGCCCAGACGGGACGTAAGCATATGGGCGTAGCATCGAGCGATCCCGTATATCTGAAAGATGCACCGTTATCAAAAAACAGCGCGATCAATGACGTCCCGACGAAAACGCCCAAAACTCGACACCAAAGAGGTCCTCGACCTAAGCAAACCTTAACGCATTCGGCTCGTTATCTCGAGACGCCAAAACAGGGAAAATCAATCTTCGTTTCGTCAAGCAAACGACGTAAGCAACATCGACTGACAATTCTGCTTTTGATCATTGTGGTCATAGCAGTTGCCCTTGTGATTCGATTTATTGTCTTTAAATAAAAGCCCATTACCCATAAGCCCAACCGGGTTAAGGGTGAAATGCAACTATATTGTGAAGTCTTAACGCAAAAAAGGGGGAGGCCGCGAGGCCTCCCCCTTCTTCAGTCCGTTGCGACGGCTCGGTGCCGTCCACCGGTCAGCGGCGCCCTGGCCTCCCACGGGCTGACCCCGCAGTACTCTCGGCGCGATGGGGCTTAGCTTCCGGGTTCGGAACG
>DBGAPG010000020.1:0-3379 GCA_048438765.1 Collinsella sp. | reverse complement strand
GCCTTGGGCGGCCGACGCGGAGGTTTGCCAGGGCCCCCGTCCAAGAGCCGGATTCATATTCCGCGCACTCGCGCTCGATGTCCTCGTCCGTGATCACGGTTCCGTTTGCAAGCCTGAACTCCATCAGTAACCTCTCCTTCTCGCGCTCTCGATCTCCTTCAGCGTCTTCTTGCTCGGCGGCGTCATGGCGTGATAGATAAGCCATACGCCGTCAGCCAGGAGGACTCCGACCATCTCGATATACCGGCCATGCGGGTCGTAGCCCGTCCGCATCTCCTGTTCCCCGGGTACGCGAACGGCCGCGAAGCGGTAGTTCTCCCATGCCGCCTCGACATCTCCGGCATCCAACTCGGGATGTCGCTCGTGAACCCTTCGGTGTATCTGAACCATTTGCCTCCAATCGTACGATAATATTCTACTACTATTTGGTAGTAGAATATTCGACGCATCAACTTATATGGCCTATTCGCCAACCGTTCGTTCCAAAACGTATGCCTCTGGGCACTCGAAAATCGAACCCTCGATGCCGTGAACGTCGAGTGCCAAAACCCAGTGTCAAAACCTCCGCGTCAATTCCCATGGGAAAATCAAATACGAGGCAGGAGGCTGAAATGACACGTTACGGATATGCTCGCGTGAGCACGAAAGACCAGAGGTTGGACCGCCAGATCGAGGCTCTGGTGAACGCTGGCGTGGCCTATGGCCATATCTACAAGGACAAGGTCACGGGTGCCCAGGACGGCGACCGGACGCAGCAGAAGCGCCTGTTCAAGAAGATGCGGGCGGGCGACGAGGTGGTGGTCGAATCCTGGGAGCGCTTGACCAGATCGACCAGGCAGCTGCTCAACTATGACCTTATGTTTCGAAACCTCGGCGTGAAGCTCACGTCCCTGAAACAGCCCGTGGATCTAGATACCGCATTCGGGCGCTTCGTGCTTGGCACCCATGCTTGCACCGCGGAACTTGAGCGAGATCTGATCAGGCAACGCCAGGCCGAGGGTATCGCCGTCAAACGGAGCCACGGCGGCAACGTGGGTGGCAGGCCTCGCACTGCCGGCGTCAAAGCCGATGCCGCAGTAAGGCTCTATCTTGGAGGAGAGACTCCTATTCCCGATATTTGCGCTGCGACTGGCGTCTCCAAATCAACGCTGTACCGCATCCTTCGTGAACGCGGATTGGTGGGCGTCAGGAAATAAGTCCGTCTGTCGTTTCGCGATTTGCCTAATAGGCCCGAGTGCGGCGGCGTTACTATATAAGGGTGCGGTATTTCTCTAACCGAAAACCTGCGTGAACGCATGACTTGAGACGCCTTTTTAGAACTCACCGATCGCAGGAAAAAGACAACTCAACAGCGGCCGTGCATTGTTCCCAGCCATATGGCATGGCGGAGACATGCCCGTTGTTGATTGGAGTGCCGCATCATGGCCGAAAACCAAGTCCAGTCCGAAAAGAAAATGACCAGTCTGAATGTCTCATCGGAGACCCGTGACGCCATAAAGGACATCAGCACGAGCCTTGGTCTCTCGCAGGCCGATACCGTCGCCCGCTTGGTCGATGGCTACCACCCTAACGCCACTCCCGGCGTGAAGGCTGCGCTCGACGCATCGGCCGTCCTCGATGAGGCGGTCGAGCGGGTCAAGCGCATCATCGTGGGCGCTGCCGAAGCTGCCGCGATGGAGGCTCGTGCTGCCCGCGAGGACGCTGACGCCGCCAAGAAAAGTGCAACGGAACAGATTCAGAGCATCAAATCTAATTGCGTCGAGCAGGTCGCCGCCATCAAAGAGAAATTCGAGCTGGATACTGCGAGCTTGGAGATTGAGAACGATGAGCTCCACGCCACCGTCGCCGATTACCTCTCGCAGCTCAAGAAGCTCGATTCCGAGAACAATCAGCTCTTGGCAGAATCAGCCGCAAAAGACGATCGAATTGAAAGCATGAGGGGCGCGGTCGACGCCGCGGCCAAGGCTCAGGCCGATCTCAACGTCTCCCTCCTCGCCCAGCGTGACCTGATGGCCGAGGTCGCCGCCCTCAAGGACCGCCTCGCCGCCTCCGAGCAGCGGGCGGCCGTGGCCGAGGCCAAGGTCGAGGTCATGACCCAGGCGAGGGGCAAGTAGATATGTCCGACAAGCTAAGGCCGTCTCGCCGTGAGTTGATAACGGCAGGGCTAGTCGTCTTTTTGGTCACGGCACTCGTCTGGACTGTCATTGATGGTGCCGGCGCAAATGCGCTCACCATCAGCGGTGTCATCACCCGTCAAAATGCCGTCTGGGCTTCGCTTGCAGCGGTTTCAGTGGTCATGCTCATTGGGGCTTGGCTGTTTGGCTGATGGCATTCAAAAACAATTAAGTTTGGAGTAGTCGATGGAACATCTCTCTGTTAAAAAGGCAATCAACCTAGCTCGGAACTTTGGGGCTGCGGGTGTTCTGGCAGCCGCCCTAGTTATGACCTCTGGGTGCAGCCAGGCAGACGATCGCCAGACGGCAGTTCAGGTCGCCGATTCTGATAACGCGCAGGAAGACGGGGTTTACGGCAAGATGGAGTATTCAGTCACCGGCGTCGAGGTGCATGATTCCTCGGCTGGCGATGGCGGGAAGGTTGCCGTTGTTCGCTGGCACGCCATTAACAACCGATCGGCAGATTCATGCGCTGTTGGTAGCTACATCACGGCTTATCAAAATAAGCAGATGCTATCTCGCGGGTTTGCCGCCGATTTGCAGGAAGACCACTTCTCTTCGCAAGGGCTTGCGCCGGGAGGCGAATGCGACGGTGTGTCGATTTTTGACCTCAACGACATGTCTCCCATCGAAGTGAAAGTCGACGGGATGGGTGCCGGGTCGAACTCCCTCGACCAGACTTTTGAATTGGAATAGTCCATATGGCGCCTAATTTCTAGAAACCTTCTAGAGCGCTTCTAGAAGGTTTCTAGAAGCGGGCGCAGCATCTTCGACCGGCACGATGTCTCGGTAGATAAGGCGATGCCTGGCGTCACGCCACTCGTCGCCGTGGTAGTGGCCGAAGAACCAGGCGCGGTAGCCGAGCCGCCCATCGAGCTCGCCAAGGAATCGCTGAAGCCGGTCGTCCCGATACTCGCGCCCGAGCTCGTGGCACAGCCCCTCAGCAAGGGCAGCCGGCGCCTCGTGAGTCACAACGTAGTCGACCTTCCAGCCCACGCGGTCGAGCGAGGCGCGGCAGTGCCCCATCTCTTCCTCGCTCGGCATCTCCTCGGGCCACCAGCTCCTCCCCTCCCTGCGATACTGCCTGTCATGGCTCGCGGCGCCGCCCATGGTAAGAACCGTGGTTCCTGCGATGTCGAACACCTCTCCGCGCATCAGATGCAGCACGTGCGGTCGCGTCTCGTGGATGAGGCCGCCGTTCCAAA
>DBGAPG010000019.1:0-3149 GCA_048438765.1 Collinsella sp. | reverse complement strand
GCACACGCGACCCACGCCGACCTCGGCAACCGCGCTGGCAAAGCCCACGACGCCCATCATGCTCGACACGAGCCAGATGCAGACGGTGAGCACGGCGGCGGCCGCGAACACAGCGAGCGAACGCTGGCGCTCAGAGACCGGGCTGGCATCCATGCGGCGCACGCGCTCGGGCTCGTTCATGCCCGAGAACACCAGTCCCACCGACACGATGACCGACGAGATGATCGCGTACGCGCCAAAGTTGAAGTACGACTCGAGTGGGGCGACGGCAGTCGATTCGACCTTGACCTGCTCGATCTGGACCTCGGCGCGCTTGGCGGCAGCATGCTCGGCGGCCTTGGCGACCTCGCCGTCGGAAGCAGCTGGCTCAAGCGCCGCCGCAGCACCCGCGAGCGAGATCCAGCGTGAGGCCTCGGCAGACGAAAGCGCCGCCGCCATGGTGCCGGAGCCGTACGTCACATCGAGTTTGGGCAGGGCCTCCCCCGCACGGGCGGCCGCAACGAGATCGTCCTCGAACCCCTCCGGGATAAAGAACACGCAGTCGGCGCTGCCCTTGGCGCTGTTACTCTTGGCGAGCGCGTCCGCAAGGTCGTACGTGTCGTCGCCGACGCCCGTGACCAGGTCAAAGCGTGAGCCTAGGTGCTTGGTAAGCGCCCGCGAAAGGTCGCTATTGTCGCGGTCGACCACGATCACGTTGGTGTCGTAGGGCTTGTACTCGGTAAGCTGCGACGAGTTCCAGCTCACCGAGGCCGCGATGAATACGCCCATGAGCGAGATGAACACCGTATAGATGAGCAGGTAGAACGGGTGCGCCAGCGCCATGCGAAGCGCGGTCTTAAAGGTGCTCATAGCGGCTCCTTCCAAAGATCAGCGTAGCGGCGGCGACAAACACCAGGGCCATCAGGACGAGCGCGCCGGCGCGAACAGCGAAGGGCCCCAGGTCCTCAAAGAAATACAGGCGATTGAACATGTCGCAGATGAGCTTGACGGGGTTGAGCCAGCACTCGACCGGACAAGCGCGGGCGACGTCGTCGGCAAGCGCCATCGCCGGCTCGCCGTAGAGGCCGGCGAACAGGGCGCACGTGGTGGCAAAGCCCGTGAGGATGCCCGACTTGGACGCCTTGCCGCCCTTAACGGGAAGCGTGCCCACAAAAAGGCCCAGGCCCGTCGCGGCAAGCGCGGACACGGCGCCGCCCACCAGACACAGCCCCTCGCGCCCGCCAAAATCGACGCCCACGACCAGGCGCACGTAGCCAATCGCAACCGCCATCGAAGCAAAGGAGACCAGCCACGAGCCGACAAAAATGCCGGCCAGCGACGCCGTCTTGGAAAGGCCGCCCACGCAGCGGCGCGCGCCAAGGCCCGACAGATTGGGCTGCAGGTCGACAACGCTCAAGGCGGCAAACTCGGCAGACATCATCGCGACCAGGCCAAAAAGCGCGTAATAGTAGATGACCGTGCCATCGGGCGTGGTGCGTGTCAGGCTCACGCGGCGGGTGCCGCCCTCGAGCGACAGGGCGCGCGCAACCGCCTCCGGGTCGGCGAGCGCCGCCGGGTTGTCCTGGGCAATCTGAGACATGAGCTCGGCATTTTGTGTATACGAGCTTGCCACCGTCTCCAGGATGCTGCGATCGGTGAGCACCGATGATTCGCGCGAGCTGTCGTAGCTCGATAGCAGTGTGAGCTTGGGTGCGCCTGCGTCGTCGACCGTATAGATGCCCGCGACCTTGCCGGCCTTAAGCGCACGGTTCGCATCGGCTGCGTCGTCGCACTCGTGGATCTCGAGCAGCTGATTGTCGCTCTCCTTGGCAAGCGACGTCGCCACGTCCTTAAAGGTCGAGGCGTCCCAGGCCTCGTCCGCTATGACGGCAACCGGTACCGGGTCGACCGTGCCGTCGGAGCTCAGATTCGCAAACATAAACATGAACATCGTGGAAAGTGCGATGGGAAAGAGAGCGCCCCAGACCCACGTGCTCGGCCGGCGCAGCAGCGTCTTGACCGTAGTGATGATGGTGTTGAACATGACTGCCCCCTAGTCGCGCAGCTCGCGGCCGGTGATCTCGAGGAACACGTCGTTGAGGGTCGGTGGCTCGCTCCACACGCGGCCGAGTGCCACGTCGGCAGCGCGCAGCGTGTCGAGGATGTCGACCAGATTGTGCGGACTCGTCTCGCAGGTGCAGACGAGCTCGCCGCCGGACAGCTCGACGCTGAGCACGTGCTCGAGGGCGCGCAGCCGCTCGACCGTGGCTGGCTCGACGGCGCCCACCTCGACGGTCACGCGCTCGCCCATCTGAATCATGCGTTTGAGCTCGTCGTTGGTGCCCTGCGCCAGCACGCGGCCGCCGTCCATGATCATGATGCGGCTGCAGATCTGCTCGACTTCCTCCATGTAATGGCTGGTATACACCACCGTGGCGCCCTCGTCGCGCAAGCGGCAGATGCCCTCCAGGATGGCGTTGCGACTCTGCGGGTCGACTGCCACCGTAGGCTCGTCAAAGAAGATGAGCTCGGGCTTGTGCGCAATGCCGCAGGCAATGTTGAGGCGACGCGCCAGGCCGCCCGAGAGCTTGCCGGGGCGAAACTTGGTAAAGTCGCCCAAGCCCACAAAGTCGATCGCCTCGTCCACCAGCGCGCGGCGGCGCTTGCGGTCGTTAACGTAGAGGCTACAGAAATAGTCGATGTTCTCACGCACCGTGAGCTCGTCGAACACCGCAACTTGCTGCGGGACCACGCCGATGCGGCGCTTGAGGTCGTAGCGGGCGGGCGTCATGGGCTCGCCGAACAGCTCGATAGTGCCTTTGTCGTAGGCGAGCAGCTGCAGAATACAGTTGATGGACGTGGTCTTGCCCGAGCCGTTGGGGCCCAGCAGGCCAAAGATCTCGCCGGGGGCGATGCTCAGGTTAAAGTGGTCGAGCGCGATAAGATCGTCGTAGCGCTTGACGAGGTTTTCGACGTGGACGATATCTGTCATGAGGCGGCCCTTCTGTTGCTTGCGGCCCGGTACGATTGCATCATCGCAGGAGCGGCCGGCGCGCACCAGTGAGCTTTGTCACGAGTGCGGGGGCTCGGTCGCGTGGCCCGCCGACGCCCCCGCTTTGCCGCGTGGGAGGAATGTCACGGTTGCGCAGGCGGCCCCCTCCACCACGCGC
>DBGAPG010000018.1:0-7290 GCA_048438765.1 Collinsella sp. | reverse complement strand
GCTGCACCCCAGCTCCAAAAGCGAGCAAAACCAGCGCCTCTATTCGACCGACGACGAGGAGCGCCTCTATCGCATCCTCACCCTCAAGTTCCTCGGCTTCTCGCTCACGCAGATCAAGGAAGCAGAGGGCATCGACGACTGCCAGAAGCTCTCCGGCGCGCTTGACCATCGCATGTGCGAACTGGAACGCGAGAGCATGGAGATCCTGCGCAACATCAACACCATCAGCAACCTCAAAGAGCACCTGGCTGCAAGCGAGAGCGTGCGGTGGAGCGACTTCGCCCAAGCCATCAGCGATATGCAGAACCGTGAGGACGTGCTGTGGATGGCAATCAACGGGGAGGGCTGCGACGAGAGCAGCGTCCCAGAGCTCACCCACGAGGTGATCGACCGCTGGCACGAGCTCATGGGCGATACCATCGAGGCCATGCACGACGGCGTGCAGCCCCGAGACGAGCGCGGCCGCGAGCTGGCAGCGCGCTTCGAGCGCCTCGGCGGCATGCCCAGCGCCCTGACCGGCCTCAAGCGCCTCGCCAACCAGCGCACACAAGGCCCCAAGAAGTACGGTCGAGACTTCTACGCGGGCATTCAACGCAGAACGCTCAGCTTCCTCAAAGACGCACTCGAGGCGCTGCACGAGCAGGCGTGACACGCAACCCACTCATACTTGCAGAAGTACAAGTTATTTCTGCCAATGAAAAACCAGGCCCCAAACAGGGCGCCCGACCAGATCACAGCCTTGATCGACATGCTGCGCCGCTCGCCAACTTTTTCTCGTGCAGCACTTGACCATGACGTAGCGTCGCCCGTTAACATCCTCACTCGGTTTCGAGAGAGGAAAGACGATGATCGTTTCATGGATGACGACCAACAAGTGCAACCTCAAGTGCGAGCACTGCTATCAGGACGCAGCGGACTGCGACAGCCGCGAGCTAACAACGGTCGAGGGCAAGGCGATGATCGAGCAGATCGCGCGCGCCGGCTTCAAAATCATGATTTTCAGCGGCGGTGAGCCGCTCATGCGCGATGACATCTTCGAGCTCGTGGCGCACGCCGCAGCCCAGGGTCTGCGCCCTGTGTTCGGCAGCAACGGCACGCTGATCACCGACGAGGTCGCACGCAAACTCAAGGAGGCTGGTGCGTGCTCCATGGGCATCAGCATCGACAGCCTCGACGCGGCAAAGCACGACGCCTTCCGCGGCGTTGCGGGCGCCCACGCAGACACCCTCGCGGGCATCGAGGCATGCAAGCGCGCGGGCCTCGACTTCCAGATCCACACCACCGTGGTCAACTGGAACCGCAACGAGATATGCGACATCACGGACTTTGCGCAAAGCATCGGCGCGGTCAACCACTCGATTTTCTTTCTCATCCCCGTGGGGCGCGGCAAGTACATCGAGGAGACGAGCCTCAAGGTACTCGAGAACGAAGCGCTGCTCCAAGACATCATGCGCAAGGCTGCAGACGTCGACATCGACGTCAAACCCACCTGCGCGCCGCAGTTCACGCGCGTCGCCGACCAACTCGGCATCCCAACCCGCTACACACGCGGCTGCCTGGCCGGCCTCACCTACTGCGTTATCGGCAGCGAGGGCATCGTGCGCCCATGTGCGTACATGACCGAGAACGCCGGCGATGTGCGCGAACAACCCTTCGATGAGATCTGGGCAACAAGCCCCGTGTTCGAGCGTCTGCGCACGCAGGCTTACGGGGGCAACTGCGGCGAGTGCGAGCACAAGAAGCATTGCGGCGGCTGCAGGGCGCGCGCGGCGTACTACCACGACGGCGACTACATGGCACAAGACGACTACTGCGCCTACGGGCAGAAGCTCGGCTGCATGGGCGCCTAAGCTCTGACGACAAGAGCCCGCTGCTCGACAGCGACACGAGACCGGCGAGCAATCAACCGACGAAAACCAGCGGCGCCACGATCGGCAGCCGCACCAACGAAACAAGGAGAATCGCATGAAGAGAATCGCAACAAAGACCTGCGCATGGATGTGTGCACTGGTCCTGGCGACAAGCGGGAGCGCGATGGTCGGATGCTCTGGCAATAGCTCCGGCAACGACGGCGCGCAGCAGGGCGCGACAAGCCAGGAGGCCGGCTACACCTTCACGGACGATCTGGGCAACCAGGTAACTGTGAGCTCCCACGAGCGCGTCGTCGCGGGCATGGGCAGCTTTGCGAACATCTGGGAGCTAGCCGGCGGCACGCTCGTCGGCGCGTCCAACGATGCATTTTCCGATTACCACATCGAATCCAAGGCGGAAAAGGTCGGCGATTTCTCTTCTCTCAACGCGGAGTCCATCATCGCCCTCGACCCTGACTTCGTCATCCTAACTGGTGCAAACTCCGGCCGCGGCGGCGGCGTCGCACAGACCGACCTCAAGGACACCCTGCAGACGGCGGGCATCGCCGTGGCGTACTTCAATGTGACCACCTTCGACGACTACCTGCGCATGCTCAAGACCTGCTGCGATATCACCGGCAACACCAAGACATACGAAGAAAACGGCACTAACGTCGCCGAGAACATTGCCGCCATAAAGAAGAAGGCCGAGGGCAAGAGCGCTGGCAGCGTCGCGGTGCTGACCACGTACTCCGGCGGCACGCGCGTCCAGGCGTCCTCGACCCAGACCGGCACCATGCTCGCCGAGCTGGGCGCAAACAACATCACCGACGCCGACAAGAGCCTGCTGTCCGACTACAGCCTGGAGTCCCTGGTCAAGGCCGACCCCGATTTCATCTTCCTGCTGCCGATGGGCGACTCCGACGAGGCAGCACAAAAGGCCCTCAAGGACCAGACCACGGCTAACCCAGCTTGGAAGGAGCTCACCGCCGTCAAGAAGGGTCGCGTCATCACGCTCGACCCCAAGCTGTTCCTCTACAAACCCAACAATAACTGGGATGACGCGTACGAGGAGCTGTACAAGGCCCTCTACGAGGACCAACACGAGCAGAAGTAGCACCTGATCTTGAAGGAAATACAGACAACAAGCTTACACGGGGAGCGCAGGCATGCCTTGCATGCAAACAGACGATTCGTGGTGGCAATGGTTGCCGCAGCGGTGCTGCTGGGATGCACCGCGGTGCTCGGCATCGTTATCGGCTCGACCTCCGTTGGCATAGATGACGTGCTCGCGCTCGCCTTTGGCGCGGATGCTGATCAGACAGCGGCAAACGTCATCTGGAACATCCGCCTGCCGCGTGTGCTCGCCGCGCTTCTTGCCGGCGCCGCGCTCGCGCAGGCAGGTGCGCTCATCCAAGCTGCGCTCGACAACCCCCTCGCCAGCCCGAACATAATCGGTGTGAACGCAGGCTCGGGTTTCTTCGTGCTGCTGGCGGCGTGCACGTTCCCCAACGCCTTTGGGCTCGCTCCCGTAGCGGCCCTCCTCGGCGCGCTGTGCGTGGCGGGGCTCATCTTTGCTGTGGCGGGCCTTGGGGGCTCGTCACGCCTCACCGTCGTGCTCGCCGGCATGGCGTTCACGTCAATCTTCACTGCAGGCATGAACACGATCCTCATCGTGAATCCGGACGCCTACGTGGGAGCCTCCGGATTCTTGATCGGCGGCCTGTCCGGCGTCAAACTGGACGAGCTCATCGTCCCCAGCTGCGCGATCTGCGCGGTGCTGGTGCTCGGCCTGTTGCAGGGCACGCAGCTCAACCTGCTCTCGCTGGGCGAGCATCAGGCACACTCCCTGGGCCTCAACGTCCGACGCACGCGCCTTGTCGCGCTGGTGTCTGCCGCCGCGCTCGCAGGTTGCGCAGTGAGCTTTGCAGGTCTCATCGGATTCGTGGGGCTCATCGTCCCGCACGCAGTCCGCACGCTGGTGGGCCACGACAACCGCCGCGTCCTTGCGATGGCGCCGCTGTTGGGCGGGCTGCTGGTGTGCCTGTGCGATCTGCTCGCCCGAACGATGTTCTCCCCATATGAGATTCCCGTCGGCATTGTCTTGTCGCTTCTAGGCGGGCCATTCTTCGTCTACCTGATCTTGCGCCGCGGGAAGGGAGGCCTCAATGGCTAGCGTACAGCTGAGCGACGTGTCCTTTGGCTACGGCGAGCGTGCCTTGTTCAGCAAGCTGACCCTCGAACTCGCTGAAGGCAAGGTAACGAGCATCATCGGCCCCAACGGCTGCGGCAAATCATCGCTGCTTAAGCTTGCGAGCGGCATCTGCAAGCCCTGGAAGGGCAGCATCAGCGTGATGGGGCGCGATGTCAGCGTGCTCTCCTCCAAAGAACGCGCGCGTCTGTTAAGCTTGCTGACGCAGGAGCACGCCGCACCGCCCATGAGCGTGCGGCGATTGGTGGCCTGTGGTAGGTACCCACATCACGGGATACTCGCGACAATGGATGCTGCCGATTACGAAGCAGTGGAGCGGGCGCTTGAGGCGTGTAGGCTGGCAGACCTTGCCGAGCGCCCGGTAGCCGAGCTTTCCGGCGGCCAGCGGCAACGCGCCTTCATCGCCATGGTCCTAGCGCAAGACACGCCCGTTGTGCTCTTCGACGAGCCGACCTCGTTTCTCGACGTGTCCGCGTGCTACGAGGTAATGGAGCTGATGCGCTCGCTCAAAGAGGAACATGGCAAAACCGTCGTCGCGGTGATCCATGACATCGATTTGGCGCTCAGGTACTCCGACGAGGTATGCGTCATGCGTGATGGCAAGCTACTAGCCCAAGGAGCGCCGCAAGAGGCCGAAGTGCTAGCGGCGGTCGAAGACGCCTTCGACGTACGCATTGAGCTGCTTCACGGCGAGCTGGGAAGCTTGTACGCGCTGTGGCGGCGCTAGCAGCGCTGAGGATCGCAAGCCGAAGGCAGGCGCCAGGGCGCGCGTGGACACGGTAACGACGCCTCTCATGTACCGGGACCCGCCTGTCTGGTGCCTCGGCGAAGTCCACAGCGGCCGAAGCCTCGGAGAATACGTGCTGCTAACACCACTGCCCCTCGACCTCCATGAGACTCGCTCGCGACAGGCGCAGCATCAATTCCCTCGAGCGGAAAGATTGCACAACCCTGTAGCGGCGCTTGATCTCGCGTTTGGCACTCTGCTGGACTTTGTCGGAACGGAGCTTGGCAATGTGCCTTTGGGAATGTCGTAGGCGCCTGCGCAGGGTCTTCCCTTTCGGAGCCAACCACGTTGCAGTCCAGAACGTTTTTGCGCCTTTCTTTTGATGGACGCATTTTCTCGAATCGCGCATCTTTGCCCTCGTATTTTGATTCCAACCAAGGCATGAAGGGCGCCATTGCGGTGAATTAGGCTAACTAGCGAGCTCATTAGCCAGAGCGGCAATCTGGGCACGCGCAGCATCATCTACTGAACCACGCACGGTAACAGCCGTTTCCGCAAACTCGATACCGGAAAGCTGTTCCATCTGCGCACGCATGGCCTTGGCGGCTACTGGAGCCCAGGTGCCAGATTCGATGAAGGCCACCTTGCGGTTTTGATACGCGCGCTCGGCAAGCGTATGGATGAACGTGGTCATAAACGGGAAGATATCCCCCGCATACGTGATGCTTGCAAGCACCAGACGATCGTAGCGAAATGCATCCTCCACTGCTTCGGCCATATCATCACGCGCCAGATCAAAGAGCGAAACGGTTTGTCCTTTTTCCTCAAGGGCACGCGCCAGCTCTTCTGCAGCCTGCTTGGTGTGGCCGTATACGCTGGCATAGGCAATGGTTACACCGCTGTTTTCGGGTTCGTAATGCGCCCACGTCGTGTACGTTTCCACGTAATACGCCAGGTTTTCAGAGAGCACAGGGCCATGAAGCGGACAGATGCATTCGACATCAAACGCAGCAACCTTCTGCAGAACAGCCTGTACGTTCTTGCCGAACTTGCCCACGATTCCAAAATAATAGCGGCGTGCTTCGCAAGCCCAGCCTTCAGGATCTTCGATATCGTTTGCTCCAAACTTGCCAAAGGCATCCGCGGAAAACAGCACTTTGTCTTGCGAATCGTAGGAAAACATGACTTCGGGCCAATGCACGTTGGCAGCGCCGATAAAACGAAGCGTGCGACCGCCAAGATCAAGCTCAAAGCCTTCCTTGCACACAATCTGGCGATCGGAGAAATCGGTGCCGAAATAAGCAGCCATCATCTTGAAGGCCATCTTCGAAGCAACAACCTGCGCGTCAGGATAGCGATCCATGAACGCAACGATGCCAGCCGAATGGTCGGGCTCCATATGATGCACCACAAGGTAATCGGGCATGCGCCCATCAAGAGCGGTTTCAACGTTACCCAGCCATTCGTCAACGAAACGAGCATCAACCGTGTCAGCTACCGCCACCTTTTCGCCGATAACAACGTAGCTGTTGTACGCCATGCCGTTTTCGCGAACATCGTACTGCCCTTCAAACAAATCGATATCGTGATCGTTTACGCCTACATACTTGATAGTTCCGGTTACCTGCATGGATATCTCCGATCCCCGATGATTGTGATCGCTCTGCTTATAGCAAACGACTTAGTTGCGATGCTTGCCCTGCCAATGAAGTCATTTTAAAACGCCGAATGCGTTAGCTTTGAAATGTTAATAACACGATACGCGAATAGGGCATTCTACCCTATTCGCTAAAGGGAAACGTGTCATTTCGACCAGTTGAAGCACCAAAACCCCAAAAGAAAAGGAAGCTGATTAACCCGCTCCCTGAACCGAAAGGCTGTATTTGTTTTTCATTGCAAGTTGCTGTTGCTGCAAAATGCAAAACCAGCAAGACTAGGCTTCACGTTCGATTTCGGTGACACATTCGTTTTTAATGGCGCCCACCAAGGCTTGCAGCGCATCAACTACGCGTGGACGAATATCACCACCAATAAGGACGTACATAATGTCGTCACCTACCGCAAGTTCACCATTTGCAAGCCAAACGCGCACATAGCCGATGCCAGGCATAGCGAGGGTGTTTTCGATAGCAGCCTGAACCTTAGCGGCATCGTAGCTGAACAGCATGCCACCCACCTTTCGGCCAGGAGCCACCCCATCGGTTTCAACACCGCGCGCTTCCGCTTTCGGCGTAGCACGCACTACGCCGTTATGCGTTAAGTACATACCACATTCCGCGGCGGCAGGGTCGGCCTTCGCCTGACGCAGCCAAGCATCAACAGAGGGAGCCGTTTTACTAGTATCGAGCATTGGTTTCTCCTTAAGCTTTCACAAAGCAATATGCCGCCAAAAGTCTTAATCCAAATTTTTCGCCTTAGCTTTCTTCGACTTCTTCATACCAGGCTTAAACACCGAAAGGGCAAATAGCGCAACAACGCACACGAGCATTGCGCCCACCGTT
>DBGAPG010000017.1:0-47835 GCA_048438765.1 Collinsella sp. | reverse complement strand
AACGAAGGTTAATCCGAGCAAATGTCAAGAGAATTGAGAATTCGCTACAAAACTATCGGTATTTTTGCTTAGATGTTCAAACAATCGTTACAATATGAACTATAAGCGTGCGCAATTACAGATTGCGCAGATACGTTTGATAGTGAAAGAGCAAGATCGCGGTCTCTTGGGGAGGAGACATCGATGAAAGCGAATTCAGAAAAAACTAAGCAGAGTAAAAAAGCGACGCGTCGCGTACTGGCAGGCGTTTTGTGCGGAGCCTCCGTGTTGAGCCTGGTACTGTCGCTCGTCATGCCTCCGATCTCGCAGGCCATTGCCAACGACACCCAGACAGTTTCTACCGAGGAAGCTGTAACGGGGAGTTCCTCAAGTGAGTCCGCTGCTGTAGATAACACCAGCGAGGATGCCGAAAACCAGAATAGCGCCGCCACCTCTGCGAACGCGGCTACTACTGTGAACAAGGGCATCTACAAGCCCACGTCTATCGGTATCGGTACGAATATCGATATCTCCACCCCCGATCCCGGCGTGGCCACCTACGTCGGCCGCGACATGTACATCGGTGGTAAGCCGAACAAAACTAGCACTCTTGATGCGAATAACGCCCCCACCGGCTCATATGCCGCTGAGGCGGAGGGCCTTACCGTGGTCCACGGCAAACTGGCCATGAATCCTATCAAGGAGAGTTGGGGCGGCCAGGGCTTCCGTTTCGGCACCGTTGGTTTTGGATCGCAGTTTCGTCCCAGGGAGGGAAGCACGGTGCTTGCGGTCGCCGGCATAAACAGCTTGATTGAGAACATGAATACCGGTCAGGGAACGACCTCAGATACTGCGACGGTTGGTGCTTGGACCAAGGGTGCTTGGGTCGGCAAGGCGACAAAGACTGACTCCCCCCCTGGCTATGACTATACCGCGCAGATCGCCGGTCCCATTACCTATTCCTATTGGGATTCGAATGCTAACAACGGGCGCCAGTCTGTCGTGAAAAAGCAAGGTAATTGGTTCGAGGGCTCGGATGCTCTGAAGAGCGACCTGTTCAATCAAAATGTTGATTTGACTAATGTTAACGGTAACGATTATTCGAGCTACAACGGTGCAGATGGATACCTCTCGAAGCTATCGAAACAGCTCGCCTCGTTTGCAAATACCGGCACAGTTACGGATGGTTCCGCAATTAGCGACAACAGCTACGCAATCAACAAGTACGATAACAAGGGAACAAGCTATACACTCACTTTCGATGGTAGTGAGAAGTCTGTTTCCGGTGCGCTTGATACCGGAATCCCGAACAATACGATTCGCAACACCGAGCGACTCATCACCTTTACCGGCGATGGAACTTCTATGCAACAGGTCTTCACCATTGCCGGTTCCGAGCTCTCCAACTTGAAGGGTGGCGTCTACTATCGAGGCGTCGACTTTAAGTTCACCAATATCCCCGAAGGCGCATCCATTGTCGTGAACGTTACAGGTGCTGATCCTGTCGAGTTCCACAACGGCTGGCGCTTCTGGTGGGGCGATACAGAAATATCTCGCGGTTTCGAGAGTCAGTACAAAGATGAAGACCTTGGCACGAAATACTCGCTGGCCTCCCAGTCCATCATGTGGAACTTCGTCGATACCACCAGCCTTACCATTCGCGGTGGCATTGCAGGCGAGGGTCGAGAGGACTGGGGCGGCAAGGACGGCAAGTGGACCGACGATGATCCCGCCGCTGCTATGCTCGGATCGATTCTCGTTCCCAACGGAAGCTTCGACGACCATGTGACCACCAACGGTCGCGTGTACGTGGGCGAAGACTTCATGATGAACAACCCTATGGTTGCGTACAACTTCACAAATCTCGAGGGTTATTCGTCTTCCGTCATCGATATGGACCAGGAGCGTCACAACTTCCCGTGGTCTGGCACTTACACGCCCGACGGCTCCGCCGTTGCGTGGAGCAAGGTCGACGCTACGGACGGCAAGCCGCTCGCGGGTTCCGAGTGGGCCATCTACGCGACCGAGGCCGATGCGCTGAACAATCAGCACTGCATCGTCTCTATTGTGGATAACGGCACGAATGACTCCGATTCTACCGTTGGCACCATTCAGTTCAACTACCTGAACCAGAAGGCCAACATTGGCGATCCTAAGGATACCAGCTACTTCACGTACTACATTCGTGAGGTCAAGGCGCCGGCTGGTTACCAGAAGTCCGAGACCATCTACTACGCAACCATGAACAACACCGGCGAGACGGTCAACTATGTCCAGGGTTATGTGGACACGGCAAACGGCAACAAACTGGTTCAGTTCGACCCTTCTAACACCACGGGTGCCATCCGCAACGCCAGGATCACCGGTACGGTGTCTTGGACCAAGGTGGATGACAAGACGCATGATCTGCTGCCGGGTTCTGAGTGGGCGCTTACCAAGGTAAAGGATGCCAATGATGTCAAAATTGAGGACGCTGTATCCCTGACTGTGATTGATAACGATAAGAATGCGGGGGCTGCCAGCGACAAGTGGGCTGATTCTGATAACGACGATGGCAAGTTCAAGCTCGAGGGCCTGCTGCCGGGTACGTACACGCTTGTTGAGACCCAAGCTCCGTTTGGCTACAACTTGAATGACGCGGGTTACGAGTTCAAGGTGTTCAAGGACGGCTCCATTACGTGGACCGAGGGAAAGAGCCCGACGATTGCCGGGAACAACGTCTACATTTCCGACACTCTTGCCACTACGTCCGTGACGATCCCGGTGACCAAATCTGTTCGCAATACGGATTGGCCGAAGGATGCCAACGGCAACTATGTTTCGTTCGACTTCAAGATCACGGCGACGTCCGACCCCGCGGCTCCGATGCCTGGCGAAACGACCATTCACGTTGCGCCTACGGACGAGTCCAAGGTCAACGACATCGTGGCGAAATTTGGGGAGATCACATTCGGCAAGGACGATCTTGCCGCGATTGACGCTTCGAACCCGACTCGCGCCAAGATCTACACCTACACGGTGAAGGAAGTCGAGCCCACCACGGGCCCTGTCGACAAGCTGCGCTATTCCAAGGCCGAGTACCGGGTAGCCGTTACAGTGGAGGCCAAGCTGAATGAGGCGGGCAAGCGTAACGGTCTCACCACCTCGACCACGGTCACGCAGGTAAAGGACGACATGGGCAACGAGATCAATCCGGGCAAGGCCATCGGCGATGTCAACGCGCCCGCGAACGCCATTCCCGCCTCCACCTTCACCAACGTGAAAGTCCTCACGGACCTCCCGCTCACCGGCGCGGGATGGACCGAGAACTCCATGCTCCTCGTGGGCGCCGGTCTCATGCTTCTGGGCGGCATCGCTGCGGGAGCGTATTGGTTCGCTACAAAGCGCCGCCAGGACGACCCGTCCGATGGCGCTGGTAGATAGATGTTTATGAATGTCGGGCTCATTTCTGAAAGGGGAATCATGAACCGATTCGTACAAAAGCTGATCGCCGGCGCCGCCGCCGTAGCGATCGCCGTAACCGGCCTGTTGGGTGGAGCGCCTGTGGCCAAGGCTGCGGATCCCACCACGGGCACCATCACCATCAGCAATGCCTCCGGCGACACTGCGACGCATACGCTTGACGGTTGGAAGCTCGCGTCGTTGAAGAACGTTGCCTCCGCCGATGGCAAGCTCACGTTCCTCATCGATACTAACAATGCCATGGTTCCGCTCATTGAGGCTTCCATGACTCGCGACCAGCTCGCTCTTTACAAGGCAGACGCTAACTACTACACCGAGAATGGTAAAGAAAACAACCCGATCGGCTGGCTTGTTGCCAACAGCTTCAGGGGCAAAACTCCCGAGACGTCCGATCCGTGGGGTGGAAATTCGTCAGCGCTGCGCACGTTCGCGACGAATCTTTCGAAGAAGCTCGCCGTGACCGGCGCGCCTACTGCTACTAAGACTGGTTTCCAGAGCAGTGCCACAGGTTTCGAGAACTCCTGCGACCAGGGCCTGTGGCTCTTGAAGGATGTTTCTACCGATCCTACGACCCAGTCCATCCCCATAATCGTCGCCACCAAGCTTGCCGACTATTCCACGGAAACTGTCAACTGGGGCAGCGTCACGTTGAAGATGAACGTGCCGACCGTTGACAAGAAGATCGCTGGCTCTGCTACCGGTACCGTTGCAGCCGATGGCTCCAACGCAGACGCCCGCATCGGCGACGTGGTCAAGTATGAGCTCAGCTCTGTTATCCCGAGCTACACCGGCTACGAGATGACCAACCCGCCCCGTGTGTTCAAGCTTATCGATACCGCATCCAAGGGTCTGACGGTTGACGCGAGCTCTGTGAAGTCCGTTAAACTCACCAAGGGCGGTACTACTGTTACCCTGAGCAATAATGACTATGTCGTTTCTTCTAAACCCTACGACCTTACCGAGGGTAAGACCGGCTACAACGCCGAGTATGCTGGCGGTACGGTGACCACCATCGACCTGGCCAACTACGTTAACAAGGCAGCTGGCTCTACCTCCTCTACCGACGGTATTCTCGAGGGCGCAACTGTGACCGTCGAGTTTGAGGCTACTGTCAACAGCAGCGCCGTCAAGGCTGGCGTTGGTAACCCCAACTCCGTTGAGCTTGAGTATTCTCGCACTCCTGATAACGTGTCCACCAAGATTTCTGGCCCCGAGGTTCCTCGCGTTTACACCTACGAGTTCGGCATCCTGAAGACCGACATGGCTGGCAAAGCCATCCTTGAGGGCGCTCAGTTCGCCATCGCTCGTGTGAACACTTCTGATAACACCAAGACCTTCCTGAAGAGGGATGCCGCGACTGGTGCTTGGTCTGAGCTCACCGCGACCACGCCCGCCAAGGACGGTACCGAGTCCGACGGTGTGTTCACCACCGGTGCGGACGGCACGATTAAGATGTCCGGCCTGCCTGAGGGTACCTACTACGTCGAGGAGATCAAGGCTCCGACCGGGTACACCAACATCGGCCTGCCTAGCTTCGAGTTT
Organism: Collinsella sp.; assembly: GCA_048438765.1. Classification (GTDB taxonomy): domain Bacteria; phylum Actinomycetota; class Coriobacteriia; order Coriobacteriales; family Coriobacteriaceae; genus Collinsella. The sequence goes on along the minus strand of DBGAPG010000017.1, from coordinate 42,852 downwards.
ACGATTTCCGCTGATCTTGATACCGATGGCAAGACCGTGGTGAATTTGAAGTACGAGAAGACCACCGACACCGACGGCGACCGCATCGCCTTCGACACCAAGGCCCCCTCTCAGGCCAACATCAAGAACGCCAAGAATCTCACCGAGCTGCCTATGACCGGTGACCTGGGCATCAAGGTCTTCGTCACTGTGGGTGTGCTGCTCATGGCTGCTGGCGCCGCCTTCGCCCTGAGTGCACGTATGCGCGCTTAATTCCCTAGCTTGATGACGCGGCGAGCAGGCGATCGTCGTCTCCTATCAGCGCCTGCGCGCCGCGTTCTCATATTCCCTTTCGCCGCACCCCGTCGCGCTTGGACACGCGGCGGGGTCGGTGCTTTGACCGTGCCCACGCACCCACACCCCCGGAGGTGAACCACATGGAGGCAATCAAGCCCGTATCGACGATGCGCACGCCGAGCGGCGGTTCGAACCCGGCTTCCCCCAGCCGACGCAAACCGCCCCTCGTCCTGCGCCTGCTTTCCCTTCTGTGCTTTGTCGCCGGCTTTGTTATCGTGGCCGCGCCCCTCGTCCTGCGCGCCATGTCCCAGGCCGAGCAGACTGCCGCCGTAACAGCCGCCGCCAACACGGTGGATGGCTGGCCCTATCCGAAAGCGGAGGAGGCCCTCGCGGCCGCGCGGGCCTACAACGAGCAGTTGGCCGCCGGCGGTCAGGACGTCATCGGCGAGGTCGTGGACCCGTTCGGTAGTACCTCCGGCGCTTCCACCGCAACGGGTGCCAAGGACTCCATCGCCTCGCAAGACACCACGTACCAGGGCCTGCTTGACGCGGGATCGGGCGTTATGTGCTCGGTACGCATTCCCAAGATTGACGTTTACCTGCCCGTGTACCACGGCACCTCCAACGAGGTGCTCGCTGCAGGCGCCGGCCACCTGTACGGAACATCGCTGCCCGTGGGCGGCGAGAGTACGCATGCCGTGCTCACCGGTCACCGTGGCGTGCCGGGCTCGCTCCTGTTCACGCGCTTGGATGAGCTGCAGGTGGGCGACTCGTTCTACATCGAGGTGATGGGCGAAGAACTGGGCTACAAGATCGACCGCATAGACGTGATTGAGCCCGACGATGATTCCAAGCTGCGCGTGACCGCCGGCGAGGACCGTGTGACGCTCATGACCTGCACGCCCTACGGCGTGAACTCGCATCGCCTGCTCGTATCGGGCGTGCGGGCGGATATTCCGAACGAGATACCCGTGCCCGAGGACGTGCAGGGCATCAACACCACCGCCGTGGCCCTGGGTGTTTTGGGCGCGCTGCTGGCCATTGTGATTGGGCTTTCCGTGGCCGGACACGTGCGCAAGAAGCGCCGCGCGGCTCAGCGTGCGGCCGTGGCGGCTGCGGTGACGCTGGACGCCGACGCGGCTGCTGGCAATGGCGGAAACGGGTGGACCGTGGGAGCCTCCGGACCTGCGGCCCCCTTCGTCTCCTCTGCTTCAGATCCTTCGGCTTCCCCCGATTCCGATGCTGATTCTTCCGGCTATCGCGGGCGACACCTGCGCTAGCGCCCGCGTTGGTGCTCAATATCGCTCGAAGTGTAGCGCCTTCGCTCGCTTCCTGGTCATTTGCCAGAACCGCGGCGCGATTCCGAACATGCCGTACGACGCGATGGTCGAGCTGCCCGCCTACATCGGCAAGAACGGCCCCGAGGTCATCTCGCGCGACAACATCCCGCTGTTCCAGCAGGGCCTCATGATGCAGCGGCTCAACTCCGAGAAGCTCGTGGTCGAGGCGTGCATCGAGGGTTCGTATGAGAAGGCGCTCAGGGCGTTCACGCTCAACAAGACGGTCCCGTCCATGACGGTCGCCAAGGAGGTTCTCGACGACATGATCGAGGCCAACAAGGATTTCTGGCCTGAGCTTAAGTAACGAGGCCTTCGACGGCCCGACTGCGAACGGTTCGCAGCGGACTATGAGGTCCATAGGCTCCCCCTGGGATACATCCCAGGGGGAGCCTCTCAGAAGCGCCCGAGGGGCGCTTTTTGTGTATATGGAGGCAAAAGGGATATGCAGTCTTCATACATGGCCTCCTTTTAGGAGGGTCGATTTCTCCGGTTGATTTCCAATCTCAGCTGAACACATTGAGCGGATAGGCCGTTCCCGCAGTTAGCCGAAAGCCCCGGGGTCCCTCCCGGGCCCCGAGGCGGCATTTTCCCAGTTGAAGGAACGGTGGAGATGTGTTTCGGTGGGTCCGGTGGCCATGCTCCGCTCCCCGCCCGGCACCTCTTCCAAGGGAACCGACGAGGGCGCCGGCGCCCAGTATGTCTAAGAGAACGGTTCTTTGGGCAATACTGCCTATGATTTTACGACTGATGATAAGGGCGAAATCGGCGTCAAGGGCCTCAATGCTGGCGCTTACACGGTCGAGGAGACCAATACGCTCCCCGGCTATAACACCGTGCCCAAATTCACGTTCACCATTACTGCCACGGGTCTTAATCAGAACGAGGGCGAGAATACGTTGACGGTGACCACATCCACGAAAGGCTCTGGTCTCGTCACCAATTCCTCTTCTGGTGACGGCACTGTTACCCTTACCGTCAAGAACAAGAAGGGCTCCGGTCTCCCGCTGACCGGTCTTAACGGCGTGACCTTCACGTGGATCGCTGGTGGCGAGGTGCTGTGCATCGGCGTGGCGCACCTCATCCGTAGTCGCAAGCAAGCTGAGGAGTCCGAGCAGGAGTAACGCTCACTCACCCATCCCTTTGGCAGGTGGGATGTGATGGCCATGAGACTTGCGGACACTTTTCTCGTCCATCTACGCTCTTGCTTTGCCATTCTCTTTTCGGGGCAAACTCCGCACTGGAGTTTGCCCCGTTTTTTTGGGACAACGCAGCCAGGCTCCATTGCTCGATGGATCAAGCGTATGAATATCGAACAGATGTTTGCAATTATTGCGTTTACCAGCTGCGGGTGCATACGCTCGCAGTAAAATGGCCTTGCGACGCATCCCGTGCGCGGGCGGCCGACGACTCGATCGGAGGTCCCCAAATGCTGAAATTCCTTAACGCGCTCGCCGCCCTCGCGGCGGTGGGCACGTTCGTCATCGCGTTTCTTGACTCGTATGAGGTTCGGTTTAAGGTCCGTAGGCGCACGCGCGGTGCGGACGGTAAAAGGCATTTGCGCCGCAAGCGCAAATAAGAATGCCCGGGGGTCGGATCCCGGGCATTTAACTAAAGCTGAAAACTAGGCCGCCCGCGCTCTCGTACACTTACGCGGGATGCGTCGTTTTCTATTGACATTGTATCCCGAATCGCCCCGCCGATCCGGGACATTCTGAAAACTCAAATGCGGGCTTATGCACGAAAGGAATCTCGTCAATTCCGAAAATTATGTATAATTCCAATATAAACTGGAATCAAACGAAAATGATGGAAATGAACGAAGCGCTAATCTACTTACAAGAAGCACTAGGCCTCTCCGCCAAGGCCAAAACTTGGCCTGGATCCACACGCTTGCCGCTGCATCTGCGGGCGGTTGAGGTCCGCGCTGTTGACGCAAACGGTTTTTCGTTTTTGCTTGCAAGTTTGCCTACTGGCGTCGGGCTTCCCGAGGCTAAGAGAGTCTATAGTCAGCTAGCCTTACGCGCGGAGACTCCTGTTGTCGTTTCGTTTCCTGATGCCGATGCACGTCAGCGCAAAGCATTGATCGCACAAGGGATTCCCTTTGTCTGCCCAGGTAGACAGGCTTTTCTTCCATTTATGGGCACAGCCTGCACGGAGAGGGGCGGTGCCCGGTTTCGCAATCGCGCGACCAAGATGTCACCCAACGCACAGGCTGCCGCAATCTGGGGAGTAGCCCAGGAGCCATATCGTCCCTATGACCTTTGTCGTGCGCTTGGGATTTCGGCAAGCCGCGCGAGTGAGGCCATAACCGAGCTTGTTGACAGGGGGCTCGCGAGGCGCGAGCGTCGCGAGCGACGTGTCGTCGTGTTCCCTGTTGCTGTTGGTCTTTTGCTCAGTGAGCACATGGCAGAGCTCTCCTCGCCTGTCTCGAAGGTCTTTTTTGCAAGGAAGACGCCGCAGATCGACTGTCTTGTTGACGCCGGGGAGACGGCGCTCGCCGCGCGTTCGATGCTCGCTGCGCCGGGCATGGAACAAAAGGCCGTCTTAAGAAGTGCATGGCGTCAACTGAGCGACCTCGAAGTCGCAGACGGGGAGTTGCCGGATAACGAGACGGCGATGATCCAAGTGTGGCGCTATGCGCCCGTGTTTGCCGACTCCTCCCGTGTCGACAACATTTCGCTTGCGCTATCTTTGGCGGCAATTGACGATGAGCGAATTCAGCTCGAAGTCGATCGAATGTTTGAAAGGGAATATCCATGGCAAGAAGCGCTGTAGAAGGCCTCCAAGAATTTCAGCAGCATATGCAGGAAGCTGCAGGATCGTATGCCCTTATCGGCGGCACGGCATGCGACATTTTGCTCGCGGAGGCGGGACTTCCGTTTAGGGCGACTCACGATTTTGATGTGGTAATTGTCGCCGATGACCGGTTGCCTCAGACGGCAGAAGCCATATGGACTTTGGTGCGTGATGGCGGTTACCGCTGCGGCTGGGGCGAAGGCAAAGGCTCATGTTTTTATCGGTTCACAGAGCCTAAGAGGCCGGGTTACCCCCATATGATCGAACTCTTCGCGAAGTGCCCCGACTTTCTAAAGGGTCGTGAGGGGATTGATGTGGCGCCAATTCACGTTGATGAAAACATAAGCAGTCTTTCGGCAATTTTGTTGGACGATGCTTACTACAGCTTGTTCCTTCAGGGAATTCGGACCGTAGGCGGCGTTTCGGTCCTGGGTACGGAATACATTGTCCCGTTCAAAGCGAAGGCGTATCTCGACCTAAAAGCTAGAAGGGAAGCGGGGGAGAACGTTGATTCGAAGAAGGTAAAAAAGCATAAACGCGATGCGCTGAGGCTTGCTCAGCTGCTTGGCGAGTCGGAAGGTGTCGACCTGCGCGGAGAACTGAAGGACGATATGATTGCGTTTGTTAAAGATTGTGAGGTGGGCGACGTCAATCTGAAACAGATCGGGGTTGCGGGCGCAACGATGGCGCAGTTGCTTGAGACGATGAAAGCAACATATGGCTTGATTGGTTGAGTGTGGTTACGTGGCCCGGACGGTGCAGTCTAGCTGCGTTGTCCGGCGCGGAAGCTCGCTAATCGGCTATTATTTGTTTAGACAACCTGAGCTATAGAGGAGTGACCGGCGATGGTGCAGGGCGCCAAACATATGAAGAGCAATAACGCCGCGGCCAACGGCGGCTCAAGCCCTCAGCCCAAACCTCAACCAAAGCCCAAGCGCCGCCGCAAGCGACTGCCGCGCTGGGCCGACCGTCTCATCACCATCGTCATCATTCTTATTGGCGTGGGCCTTATGACCTGGCCGTGGATCTTGGACCGGCTCGAGGCCTCGGGCGTGTTCAACCAGATCAGCACGGTGTCCAGCACCGTGGACGCGCTGTCTGCCGAGGAGCGCGAGCGCATCCTGCTCCAGGCGCGCTCCTTTAACGAACAGCTGGCGGGCGAGGCCACCGAGCTTCCCGCCGACCAGATCGAGCCCTACGCTCAGCAGCTCATCTTTGACCGCGACCCCATGATGAGCTGGGTCGAGATTCCCTCCATCGACGTGAGCATGCCCATCTACCACGGCACGAGCGAAGAAGTCCTTATGGCGGGCGTCGGCCACTTGGAGGGCACGAGCCTGCCGGTGGGCGGCACCTCGACGCATTGCGTGCTCACCGCGCACTCGGGCATGCGCAACCTGAGCATGTTCGACGACATCCACTCGCTGGACCCCGGCGACCTGGTGCTGCTGCACACCATGAACAAGACGCTCGCCTATAAGATGGTGGACTCCGAGGTGGTGCTGCCCGAGGAGATGAAGTCGCTGACCATTGAGCCCGGCACCGACAAGCTGACGCTCGTCACCTGCACGCCCTACGGCGTGAACGACCATCGCCTGCTGGTGCATTGCGTGCGCACCAAGTACAACAAGAAGGACGTCGACAAGCAAAAGTCGCTGGCCGGCCGCCACTGGGGCAAGCGCGAGTTTGCCGTGCTTATCGTGGTCGTAGCCATTGTGCTGTTGCTGCTGGACATCGTGATCCACGCGGTCCGCAAGCGCCGCAAGGCCAAGGCCTCGGCATAGGACATTCTCCAGAACCACCACAAAGGGGACAGGCACCTTTGTGGTGGTCGGGACTTCCAAACCATCACAACATTCGATGAAAATCGCGATTTGGACGAAAAGCGTCGAATGTTGTGATGCTTTTCGTTGTGGGCGAGACGGTTTTCATTGTGGACGGTGCGGTTTCGCTGCAGAACCGCCAGCCCGCCGCCCTCGTTACGTTTTCGCTGCATTTGGGTAAAGCGCCTGCTCCAAGCCGGCGTTGCCCTGTATACTAGAGCGGTTTAACTGTTATGCGGAAGGGAGCGCCTATGGCACTCAGCGAGAAAGACGTGCGCGGCATCGCCGAGTACGCAAAGATCGCACTGACCGATGACGAGCTCGCCCAGATGACGTCCTACATGAACGATGCCGTCCAGATGCTCGAGCCCGTCTTGCAATATGACTTGCCCGACGTGGAGCCCACGTTCCATCCCATCGGAAGCCTGTCCAACGTGATGGGCGATGACCTGCGCGAGCCCGAGCGCGACCTGCCGCTCGACGTCGCGCTCGAAAACGCCGGCAGCGCGCGCGACCGCTACTTCCGCGTGCCGTCCATTTTGGGAGAGGGGGAGAGCGAGTAATGGCGCTAAGCTTCGATTCCCTTACCGCCGCCCAGATCGCCGCGGGCGTTGCCGCCGGCGACTTTACCGCTACCGAGGTGGCCCAGGCCTCCCTTGCCGCCATCGAGGCACGCGAGGGCGGGGTCCAGGCATTCCTGCAGGTGACGCCCGAGCTGGCGCTCGAGGCCGCCGCGCGCGTGGATGCCGACCGTGCCGCAGGCAAGCCGCTGCCCCCGCTCGCGGGCGTGCCGCTGGCCATCAAGGACAACATGAACCTCGTGGGCACGCGCACCACCTGCGCTTCCCGCATGCTCGAGAACTACCAGAGCGTCTACACCGCTACCTGCGTCCAGCGCATGCTCGATGCCGGCTGCCTGCCCATGGGCAAGGCCAACATGGACGAGTTTGCCTTTGGCAGCTCCACCGAGAGCTCGGCGTTCCACCGCACCAACAACCCCTGGGATACCGAGCGCGTGCCCGGCGGCTCCTCGGGCGGCTCCGCTGCCGCCGTCGCCGCGGGCGAGGTCGCGCTCTCGCTGGGCTCGGACACCGGCGGCTCCATCCGCCAGCCGGCGTCGCTGTGCGGCGTGGTGGGCTTTAAGCCCACGTATGGCGCCGTGAGCCGTTACGGCGTGGTTGCATTTGGCTCGTCGCTCGACCAGGTGGGCCCCTTTGGCCGCACGGTCGAGGATGTCGCGCTGGCCATGAACGCGCTTACCGGTGCGGGCCACGATCCGTACGACTGCACCAGCCAGGATTGCGCCGTCGACTTTACCGAGCATCTCAACGACAGCATCGAGGGCAAGCGCGTGGGCATCATCCCCGCGTTTATGGAGGCCGAGGGCCTGACGCCCGAGGTCAAGGCCGCTGTTCAGCGCGCCGCTCAGGAGCTGCAGAACCAAGGCGCCGAGCTGGTCGAGGTCGACCTACCGCACCTGGACGCCGCTATCGCCGCCTACTACGTTATCGGCCCGGCCGAGGCGTTCTCCAACTTGGCTCGCTTCGATGGCATTCGCTATGGCTATCAGGAGGAGGGCTGCGCCAACCTGTCCGACCAGAGCTCGCTCTCGCGCGCGCACGGCTTTGGCGCCGAGGCCAAGCGCCGTCAGATGCTCGGCGCCTACCTGCTGAGCTCGGGCGTGTACGACAAGTACTACTACGCTGCGCAAAAGGCCCGCACGCTCATCACGCAGGACTATGACGCCGCGTATGCCAAGGTGGACACCATCCTCATGCCCGCCTCGCCGCGCACGGCCTTTAAGTTTGGCGAGATCAGCGACCCCACGCAGATGTACCTCTCCGACCTGTACACCATCTCGCTCAACATTTGCGGCAACGGTGGCATCTCGGTGCCGCTGGGCCTGGGCGAGGATACTCAGCTGCCCGTTTCTGCCCAGCTGGTGGGTCCGGCCTTTAAGGACCGTCAGCTGCTCACGTTTGCCCGCGCCCTGGAGCGCGGCTTTGCCGATACCGCCACGGGCGCGCCCGCGCTTTCCGTCGCGCCCGATTTTGCCGGGAAGGGAGGCGAGCTGTAATGAAGGAGCTTTCCGAGGTCCTGCAGGATTGGGAGGCCGTGATCGGCCTGGAGATCCATACCGAGCTCACCGCACTCGATACCAAGATGTTCTGCAACTGCAAGCTCAGCCACGATGACGAGCCCAACGCCAACGTGTGCCCGGTGTGCCTGGGCCTGCCCGGCGCCCTGCCGGTGCCTAACAAGAAGGCAATCGAGAGTATCGTCAAGGCCGGTCTCGCCACCAACTGCGAGATCCAGCGCCACTCGATGTTCTACCGCAAGCACTACTTCTATCCCGATATGGCCAAGAACTTCCAGACCACGCAGGGTCCGGTCGCCTTTGCCATGTACGGCCACCTGGACCTGGATGTGACCGGTCGCGGTGCCGCCGAGCGCCCCGACTGCGCGTTTGGTGAGGCCGAGGCCCAGAGTCTGGCGAGCGCTTCGGCCAACGCCGAGGGCCTGTCCACGTCCATGACGTCGACCATGCGCGAAGGCAATCAGCGCGCCGGCCACCTAGCCAGCTATGACGCGTCCAACCTGCAGATGCCCGAGCGTCGCGAGGACGGTTCCTACACGGTGCCTATCCGCATCTTGCGTATCCATATGGAGGAGGATGCCGCCAAGATGGTTCACGTGGGCGGCGCCGAGGGCCGCATTACCGCCGCGGCCGAGTCGCTCGTCGACTACAACCGCTGCGGCACGCCGCTGATTGAGCTCGTGACTGAGCCTGATCTGCGGACGCCCGAGGAAGCGCGCCTGTTTATGGAGAAGCTCCGTCGCATCTTTGTGACGTTGGGCATTTCGGACTGCTCCATGGAGAAGGGTTCCATGCGCTGCGACGGCAACGTGTCGCTGCGCCGCCGCGGCGAGACCAAGCTGGGCACCAAGACCGAGCTCAAGAACCTCAACTCGTTCAAGAGCCTGCACGACGGCCTTGCCTACGAGATCTGCCGTCAGGCCGAGGTGCTCGAGGAGGGCGGCATCATCTATCAGGAGACCCGCCACTGGGAGCCCAGCCGCAAGCGCACCGTGGTCATGCGTGTGAAGGAAACGGCAGACGACTATCGCCTGTTCCCCGATCCCGACCTGGCGCCGTTCGATCTGGACGATGAGTTTATCGACCGCTGCCGTGGCGAGATCACCGAGCTGCCCGATGCCAAGCGCGTCCGTTTTGAGGCCGACTTTGGCATTAAGGCGGCCGATGCCGAGCAAATCGCCGGCGACCCCGAGTTTGCCGAGTTCTTTGAGGCCGCCGCTGCCGGTATGGCCGGCAAGGAGGCACAGACGGTCGCAAACTTGCTGGTGAACGAGATGATCGCCTACCTTAAGGGCGCGGGCGTCTCGCTGGCCGAGTCCGGCATCGCGCCGGCTCAGGTGGCAGCTCTTGCCAAGCTGCTGGCGACCGATGCCATCAGCTCCAACCAGGCGCACGAGGTCTTTGAGGCCATGGCCCAGACCGGTGACGATCCTAACAAGATCGTTGACGAGCGTGGTATGCGTCAGGTGAGCGATGCCGGCGCGCTGCAGCCGATCGTGGACGAGGTGCTGGCAAACTGTGCCGATCAGGCGCAGCAGTACCGCGACGGCAACCAGAAGGTTATCGGCTTTTTGGTGGGCCAGTGCATGAAGGCGAGCCGCGGCAAGGGCAACCCGAAGCTCTTCAACGAGTTGCTGAGAACGTCGCTCTCGTAAGCGGGAACCGAGGGGCCGGACGCAGGGCCTTGCCTCTCAATTTCGGACAGTCCTGACTCACGACGGAGGCGCCACTGGCGCCTCCTGTTCGTGCGGAACTCATTGAGAGGCAAGGCCCTGCGTCCGGCCCCTCGGTTCCGTGACGACTCGGCCGTTCGGGTCAGGCGGGCTGATAGGAAAGATGGTGACGGAGGCGCAAAATGCGCCTCCGCCTTTTGAATGTGATGAAAGTGTGGCGAAATGAGCTTAAAACTTCCGTAAATGTGATAAATGTCACGTTTTACCTAGGGTAAAATGTGGGAAATATCACGTTTACGGAAGTTTCTTTGCGGGAGGTTCGGTCATGCAGCGAGATATCATTGCCAAGCTTAACGCTTGGAAAGCGTCAGAATATCGTAAGCCGCTTATCCTTAAGGGGGCGCGCCAGGTTGGAAAGACGTGGGCGCTTAAGGAGTTCGGCCGAACCTCGTACATCAATTATGTGTATCTGACGCTCGAGGAGCCGTCACCTGGGGTACAGAGCGAGTACGCTCAGTTTTTCGAAGGTACGCGCGATCCTCGACGGATCATCTCAAATCTTTCCCTGGCACTTGGACAGCCTATCGATCCTGGCGAGACGCTGCTTATTATTGATGAGATCCAGGATTGTCCTTCTGCAGTCGGTGCCCTTAAATACTTCTGTGACGAGGCCCCCGAGTATCACGTCGCATGCGCAGGGTCTTTGTTGGGCGTTCGCTTGTCCCGTGAGACCAGCGCTTTTCCGGTGGGAAAGGTCGAGTTCATGGAGATGCGCCCCATGAGCTTTTCCGAGTTTCTGAAAGCCGAGGGCGCTGCAAACTACGACGAATACCTTGGCGGCCTGGATCAGATCGAAACAGTGCCCGATTTCTTCCATGTCCGTCTCGTCGAGCATCTTCGTCGTTATTTTGCATGCGGCGGCATGCCAGAGGCTCTTGGCCGGTGGGTGGAGACGGGCGATATCGTTCAGGTCGATAAGGTGTTGTCTGATCTCTTGGATTCCTACGAGCGCGATTTTGCCAAGCATGGTGGCCGTGCGCAGTTCGCCAAGCTTTCGCAAATATGGAACTCGATTCCAGCTCAGTTGGCGCGCGAGAACAAAAAGTTCGTTTGGGGTGCGGTGCGCGAGGGGGCTCGTGCTCGAGAATACGAGGATGCTCTGGAATGGCTTGCCGATGCTGGGCTCATCACGGCGGTTCGCCTTAATGCTGCCGGTGGTGTGCCGCTCTCTGCGTACGATGACCTCAAGGCATTTAAAGTCTACTGTCTTGATGTCGGCTTGCTGCGCCGCATGGCAAGGCTGGATGCGTCCGCTTTTGCCATCTCGGATGCGCTATTTTCGGAGTTCAAAGGTTCGTTCGCCGAGAACTATGTGCTTCAGGCATTACTTTCACAGTTAGATGCTGCTCCGCGTTACTGGACAAACGAGAAGCCGAAGCACGAAGTCGATTTTTTGATTCAAGTCGGAAACGAAATCGTTCCCGTCGAGGTCAAATCGGGAGAGGTCGTTCACTCCAAGAGCCTTAAGTACTATGCCGACAAGCATGCGGAGACGACTCCATTGAGGGTCCGCTACTCACTTAAGAACCTAAAGCTCGACGACGGGGTGCTCAACATTCCGTTGTATTTGGCTGATCGATCTGTCCCTCTTATCAAAAAGGCGCTTGATTGTGCGCATCTTGACGTTTAGATCCTGGGTGAGCTGACGGGCGGTGGCTAATTAATCGCTCCGTTACGGCCAGGGAGCTTGGGCCTTAGCGATGCTTGCTTCGCCAATCGGTGGGGGTGGTGCCGGTGTATTGTTTGAAGGCTTGGGCGAAGGCGGCTTGCTGAGGGTAGTCGAGCCGCTCTGCTACCTGCGCTATCGTGAGCCCGCTATCGGCCAAAAGGTCCTGTGCTCGCTCCATACGGCGTCTGCGAATGTAGGCGCCCATCGACTCGCCTGTTTGGGCCTTAAAGGTGGCGCATAGTTTGGAGCGGCTTGTGTAGAGCCTCTCGGCCACCTCGTTGATACCCACACGTCTGCCTTTGTCGAGCGCGCGCTCAATCATTGCCGTTGCTTCTTCGGCAATGGTTATGCTGACGCGTGTGTCTGCCGCCTGCCGCGCCTGCTTGTGGGCCGCGCGCGAACAGGCGAGCTCCGCGACCATGGTCTCCACGATGCCCTGCATATAGACGTGTCCGCCTACGGTGCGGGCGCGGTCCTCGTTAATCCGGCGCAGCGTGTGGCAGATGGCAGACGTCGCTTCCTCGTGCCATGGCTCGGCAAACGCCTCAAAGATTCCCGCGAACTCGGTGGGATAGCGGTGCTCCAGTTCGTCAAAATATCCAGGCAAAAAGAGCACCGAGCGCGAGTGATAGAGCTCCCCCGCAAACAGCGGGCTTAATTCCTCGCCACAGTTATCTTGGATAAAGCTGCAAACGGCATTGTTTGGCCACGGTCCATGCAATGGTTTGAGGTTCGCGGGCGTTATGCCAGCCTCGGGCATGCATGTAAGTGTGGGCGCGCTGACCTCGCTCACGCAGGCATATGGCTCGGGTGTGTATTCGGCCAGGTGCATATCGTGCGTCGGGGTGATGAAATGCTCCATGACGATGCAGGCAGGGGAGAGGGGCATGATCCATGCGCGTCCGTGCGCCCGATCGTTTGCCACCTCGCCGGTAAAGACAGCGCCCTTGCCGGAAAGCTCCAGGCCAAACTGCTCAAACTGTGGTGCGTAGAGCTCGGTTATGTCGGTCGCTGCCCGCCGTATTTGCAAAAGCGTCCCTTTCCTTTGCAGAAACGTCCACGCCTGGCTTGATTGTGAGCCATGGCTAACACATCAATGATAAGTTCATTACGGTTAACTCTCAAGCCGTTAGAAGGGAATCTCATGGCAAAGGGATCAAAAAGGGAAGGTGGAGGCATCGGCGAGTTGCTCGCGTATGCCGGTGACCGTAAATTCCTAACGTATTTGGGCATGGCGCTCTCGGCGCTCTCGCAGCTGCTGGGCTTTGGCCCGTACGTGTGCATCTGGTTTGTCGCGCGAGACCTGATCGCTGTGGCGCCTAACTGGAGCGAAGCCACCGATATCGCGATGTATGGCTGGTGGGCCGTGGGTTTTGCCCTGGCAAGCATCGTAGTGTATTTCGCAGGCCTCATGTGCACGCACCTGTCTGCGTTTCGCTGCGCGTCCAATATCCGCAAGACTGCGAGCGAGCACCTGCTCAAGCTGCCGCTTGGCTACTTTGACATGCACGCCACCGGTGAGCTGCGCCGTATTGTAGACGGATGTGCCGCCTCCACCGAGACCCTGCTCGCGCACATGCTGCCCGATATCGCCGGCGCCACCGCCATGGTCGCAGGTCTGCTCGTGCTGCTTTTCGCCCTCGATTGGCGCTTGGGCGCGGCATGCCTTATCTCGGTCGTCGTTTCGTTTGGCGCCATGGCCGCCATGATGGGCGGCAAGGGCGCCGAGTTCATGAAGGCCTACATGGGAGCGCTGGTCAAGATGAACAAGACCGGCACCGAATACGTACGCGGTATTCCCGTGGTCAAGGTGTTTCAGCAGACGGTCTACTCCTTTAAGGCTTTCCACGATGCGATTGCCGAATACGCCGATATGGCACAAAACTATGCGGGCACGTTCTGTCGAGGTCCGCAGGTGCTCAACCTTACCGCACTCAATGGTCTTGTAGCGTTCCTACTGCCCGTGGCGTTGCTGTTGGCGCCGGGCGAGACGGACTTCGCGCATTTTATGGCCAACTTCACGTTTTACGCGATATTTTCGGCCGTGGTACCGACGGCCATGACCAAGCTCATGTTTGTGGGCGAGGCCTCTCAGATGAGTGCCGATTCGCTGGCTCGCATCCGAAGCGTCATGGATTCCAAGCAGCTCTCCGTGCCCGCCCAACCCAAGCACCCTGTCGGCAACGACGTGCGATTTGAGGATGTGAGCTTTACCTATGAGGGCGCCGAAGCGCCTGCCGTCAACCATGTGAGTTTTAGCGTTTCCGCGGGGAGCACCCTCGCCCTGGTGGGTCCTTCGGGCGGCGGTAAGTCAACCTGCGCAAGCCTGATCCCGCGTTTTTGGGATGTTTCCTCGGGTCGAGTGCTCGTAGGCGGTGTGGACGTTCGCGATATGGATCCACACGAGCTTATGGACCAGGTCGCCTTCGTGTTCCAGACCAACCAGCTGTTCCGGCAAACACTTGCCGATAACGTGCGCGCCTCCAAGCCCACGGCCACTGATGACGAAGTACGTGCGGCCCTCTCCGCAGCTCAGTGCGACGACATTGTGGCCAAGCTCCCACAGGGCATCAACACCATGCTCGGCGCCGGCGGAGCATATCTTTCGGGCGGCGAGGTCCAGCGCGTGGCACTCGCCCGCGCGATCCTTAAAGACGCGCCTATCGTGGTGCTCGATGAGGCCACGGCGTTTGCCGACCCCGAGAACGAGGCGCTCATCCAGCGCGCCTTTAGCAAGCTGGCGGCGGGTCGCACGGTCATTATGATTGCACATCGGCTTTCGACCGTGGTGGGCGCAGACCAAATCGTGGTGCTCAACCAGGGCAGCGTGCAGGAGTCGGGTACTCATGCCGAGCTGCTGTCCCAAAATGGCCTGTATGCCAAGATGTGGGCCGAGTACGAGCAGGCCGCGAGTTGGAAGATTACTGCTACGACCGCGGATGCCGCCGTCGCGAAGGGAGGCGAGGCCTAAATGTTCGCCTCATTCCAAAAGAAGTATTTCCTATCCGATAAAGGCATCGCCGGCGTAAAACGCGGTATCTTCTGGACCGCGCTCACCAATCTTATTACCATGGCCGGCATGGGCTTTTTATTCCTGGTTATGGCCGGCTTTGTCGAGCATCTCGCCAGCGGGGCTGACCTGCCGGATGCCTTGCCGATCGTGGGCGGCCTCCTGGTCTTTTTCGTGCTGCTCTTTGCCTCTAACTGGCAACAGTATTACTACACCTACTGCATCTTTTACGAGGAGTGCGGCAAGCAGCGTATGGAGATCGCCGAGCGCTTGCGCAAACTGCCGCTGTCGTTTTTTGGTCGTCGTGACCTGGCCGATTTAACCGAGACCATCATGGGTGACGTTCAGACTATGGAGCACGCCTACAGCCATGTGCTGGGAGAACTCTGGGGCGCCATCATCGCAAGTGCCATCGTGTTCGTGTCGTCGCTGTTCTTTTGCTGGCAGCTGGCGGTCGCGGCGTTTTGGAGCATTCCCGTGGCCTTTGCCGTGCTGTATCTGACACGCGGCCCCATGACTCCGGTGTTCGATCGCGTGCGCGCCGAGAAGGTCAAGGTTACCGAGGCGATTCAAGAGACGCTCGACTGCGTTCGCGAGATCCGCGCCACCAACCAGGAGGCCCATTATCTTGAGGGACTCAACGTTGTGATCGATGCCGAGGAGCGAGAGACCACCAAGGGCGAGCTCGCTAACGGGCTTTTGGTCAACTCCGCCTTTGCCATCCTGCGTCTGGGCATTGCCACCACGCTGGTCACGGGTGCCGCGATGGTCGCCTCCGGGCAGGTCGACTTTTTGGTGATGTTTGCCTTCCTGCTTATGGTGAGCCGTATCTATGCGCCCTTTGACCAGGCATTAATGTTAATGTCCGAGCTGTTTGCCGCCGAGTCGTCTGCCAAGCGTATGCGTTCCATCATGGAAGAGCCTGTGGCGCGGGGCAGCGAGAACTTTGAGCCCGCGGGCCACGATGTGGTGTTCGCTCACGTGGCATTTGGCTATGGTGCGGGCGAGGACGGCCGCGCCGGCGAGAAAGTTCTTACCGATGTGAGCTTTACCGCCAAGGAAGGCGAAGTTACGGCGCTGGTCGGTCCTTCGGGTTCCGGTAAGTCTACGGTGAGCCGCCTGGCCGCGCGCTTTTGGGATGCCACTGCGGGCAAGGTTACCGTGGGCGGTGTGGATGTTGCGGGCGTTGACCCCGAGGTGCTCCTGCGCGACTACGCCATTGTGTTCCAAGACGTGTTGCTCTTTGACGACACGGTGATGGGAAACATCCGCCTCGGGCGTCGTGACGCCACCGATGAGGAAGTGCTTGCGGCCGCGCGTGCCGCTAACTGCGACGAGTTCGTGAACCGCATGCCGCAGGGCTACGACACCATGATCGGCGAGAACGGCTCCAAACTCTCCGGTGGCGAGCGCCAGCGCATCTCCATCGCCCGCGCGCTGCTCAAAGATGCGCCTATCGTGCTGTTGGACGAGGCGACGGCAAGCTTGGATGTGGAGAACGAGACCGTGGTACAGCAGGCACTCTCCCGTCTGCTTGCAGGTAAGACGGTTATCGTTATTGCCCACCGTATGCGTACGGTGGAAAATGCCGACAAAATCGTTGTGCTCAAGGATGGAGTGGTTGCCGAACAGGGCACTCCGGCGCAGCTCAAGGCGGCAGGTGGAGAATTCGCCCGTATGGTTGCGCTGCAAAAGGAAGCGGCGGACTGGCAGCTGTAGGAATGTGACAAAGGGACAATCCCTTTGCCATATTGAGTTCACCCCCATAGTTTCCAAAAAGTTAGCCGTTGTTGACCAAATAATTATACTAAACTAGTCTCAAAAGTGTGCTCGAGCAAACTTGTTTACTCGGGTGCTGAGGCACCGTGCCGCGTCCAATGCGGCAAAAGGGAGAAGCAACATGAAGAAGTCGACGTTCAATACCCTGCTTGTCGGTGGCGGTTTTCTGCTTGGCACGGCCGGCATCAAGCTGCTCACCAGCGCTCCGGTAAAGAATGCCTGCGTGCAGGGCATCGCGTGCGGTATGCGCGTCAAGAACTGCTACCAGGACATGGTCGAGCAGGCCAAGGCCAATGTCGATGACATGGTTGCCGAGGCTGCCTACATCACCCAGAGCGAGGCCGCTGCTGACGAGGCAGCCGAGTAACGCTCCCAGGCACAAACTATGAGATTCTCGATTATTAGCGAGATCCCCGGCAGGACCCGTCTTCAATTGGCGGGTCCTGTGCCAGAGAGCGATCTCGATGCACTTCTTAAGCTCAGCGGCGATATCGACGGCGTGCGCAAGGTGCGCGTGTATGGCCGCATTGGCCAGATGGCGCTGGAGTACGACGAGCCACGCCGCGCGAGCGTGCTCGACGCCTTGGGCGCACTCGATGCTCAAGCTATCGCCGACGCCAAGTCGGGCTACGTGATGCAACTCGAGCCGCGCAAGCACAAACTCGTTATGGACCTGGCGACACTCGTCGGCGCCCACTACGCGCGCCGCTGGTTCTTGCCGACGCCCCTGCGTGCGGTGTTTGTCGTGGCCGGTTACATGGCATTTTTGCGCGCTGCCCTTCATGAGCTGGCTCAGCCGCGCCTGACCGTTCCCGTGCTCGACGCTTCGGCCATCGGCATTTCGTTCGTCAAACGCGACGTCGATACCGCGGGCCAGACGATGTTCCTGCTCAACGTGGGCGAGCTGCTCGAGGACTACACCCGCGCCATGAGCGAAAACGAGCTCATCAACTCGCTGCTTGATGTGCCCGACAAGGCGCAAAAGGTTGTCGGCGACACCGAGGTAAGCGTTGCCGCGACCGAGCTCGAGCCCGGCGACTTGGTCGCCGTTCGCACCGGCATGTCCATCTGCATCGACGGTGTTGTCGAGCAGGGGAGCGCTATGGTCAACCAGGCGACCCTGACCGGTGAGCCGCTTGCCGTCGAGCGCAGCGCAGGCGACGATGTGTTCGCCGGAACCGTCGTGGAAGACGGCAGCATCTTGGTGCGCGTGCGCGCCAACACGGCTCAGACCAAGCTCCGCTCGATCGTCTCGCTCGTGCAGGCGGCCGATTCGCTCAAGTCCGAGGGCCAGTCGCACATGGAAGACCTCGCCAACAAGATCGTTCCGTGGAACTTCCTGCTCGCGGGCCTGGTTGCGCTTACCACGCGCAGCCTCATCAAAACCTCAGCGGCACTGATGGTCGACTACTCGTGCGCACTCAAGCTCACGGGCTCCGTCGCCGTCATGACCGCCATGAGCGATGCCGCCAAGATGGGCGTGATGGTCAAGGGTGCCAAGTACTTTGAGTCGTTTGCCAAGGCCGATACCATTGTCTTTGATAAGACCGGCACGCTCACCGAGGCACAGCCGCGTCTTGCCTGCGTGCTCACCACCGATGGCTGGAGCGAGGACGAGGTTCTGCGCCTTTCCGCCTGCTTAGAGGAGCATTTCCCGCATCCAGTGGCGCGCGCCGTGGTCAATGCGGCACGCGAGCGCGAGCTCGAGCATCGCGAGCGCCACGCCGCCGTCGAGTACATCGTGGCGCACGGCATCGCTTCGTCCATTGAAGGGCGTCGCGCCATCATCGGTTCCGCGCACTTTGTATTCGAGGATGAGGGTGCACAGCTCGAATCCGACATCAAGGAGCGCATTGAGTCCCAGATGCAGGGCCTGTCGCCGCTGTATCTGGCGGTCGACGGCACCGTTGTGGGCGTGCTCGGTATCGAGGACCCGCTTAAGCCCGGGGTCCGCGAGGCCATCGCCGACCTGCACGCGTTGGGCGTCAAGCACGTGGTCATGCTCACGGGCGATTCCGAGCGCACGGCCGAGCGCATTGCGCGAGAGGCAGGGGTCGACGAGTTTAAGGCCGAGCTGCTGCCCGAGGACAAGTACGCCTATGTGGAGCGCATTAAGAGCGAGGGGCGCCATGTTGCCATGGTGGGCGACGGCGTCAATGATTCGCCGGCGCTCGGTTTGGCCGACGTGGGCCTGGCGATGGGTGGCGGAAGCGACATCGCCAAGGAGGTCGCCGACATCATCCTGACCGACACGGATCTCGCCGCAATCGTGCGCCTGCGCCGCATGAGCCAGGGCCTCATTGATCGCCTGACGAGCTCCTACTCTAAGGTGATGCTCACCAACTCGGCGCTGCTGGCGCTCGGCATCACCGGCACGATTACGCCGCAGACGTCGTCGCTGCTGCACAACGGCTCGACGATCGCCTACAGCCTGAGCAACGCGAAGGCATATCTGCGTTAACAGGCGTGTTCGCCCACGCTATCTGGCCTGCGCCCGGACGGCATCGGTGCCGTCTGGGCGCAGGCCTTTTGCATTTGACCATTTGCTAGCTACTCTATATAGTATTGCTAGCGGTGCTAGCAATTGAAGGGAGCGGGATCAACGTGGGTACTGTTAGTGGCATGGCGCAGGTGAACGTTCGCGTGGATCGCCAGGTTAAGAACCGTGCCGAGGAGGCGCTGCGGCTTTCGGGCGGGTCACTGCCCGAGCTCATCAAAAAGGTGGTGGCCAAGGTCGCGCAGGGTGGCGGGCAGTGCGAGGAAGTGCTTGCGGTCGTCGACGACCGGCAGCAGACCGTCGCGCCCGATACTCCGTTCGCCGCATCATGGGCAGCGGCAGACCGGCTTTATGCAGATTTGGGCATCGCTGCGTCGCCCGTATCCGACGATCGCGTTTGGGACGCAATCTATTCCGAAGCCATGGACGAGCGCTATCGCCAAAAGGGGATGATCCTGTGAGCGGAGCTCCCCTCAAAATAATGGTGGACGCCAACGTATGGGTTGATTCGTTTTGCGTCGACCATGCCGAGTCGCTTGCCGCGCGTGCGTTTATTGGGCAGGCGACGGAGACGGGGGCGTTGCTGTTCTTTCCGGTGCATATCGCTAAGGACGTGCTGTACGTTGTCCAACACGAGCTGAAGCGTAGCGTTCTTGCCGGCGGGGGAGCGCTCGACGAGGCATCTGCCCGTGCAATTGACGATGCGGCGTTGGCGTTTGTTCGGAACATGACCGAAAACGCCACGGCCGTGGGTGCAGATGCGTCGGACCTTTGGCTGGCCGACAAATACTTAGCGCTCCATCGCGATTACGAGGACAACTTGGTGCTTGCCGCGTGCAAGCGCGCACAGGTCGATTACTTGGTGACTAACGATCGCAAACTGCTCGAACATGCCGATCTTGCAGCGAAGACCCCGCGCCAAATGATGCCGATTCTTGCTTTGGCCGAACGCGGTGGCGCGGCTATCGGTTGACGCGAACTGTTTGCGGGCCTCTTGGACGACGATGCGCCAAGGGACCCGCGTCTGCTATTTACAAAAGCTCGGCCTTAATGGTGGGACTTTCTGCGAGCTGCTCGGCTGCCTTTTCGTCGGAGCTGTCGAGTGCTGCCAGACTGCGGTAGACCCACTCGTTGACCTGGGTGTTCTTGACGCCTGCGGTCTGCATAAGGGCGCCTACCTCGCGGATTGCTGCGAGTAGATTGGCTTTGGGACCCGCGAGCTCGACCTCGATGCCGTGGTAGGCGGTCACGCCGCGGTTCTCACTTACGTGGTCGATAAAGCCCTCGACGGTCTCAAGCTGCTGGGCGAGAGCTGCGTCATCGTCAGCGTCCAGCGCGACGAGTGCGTTCGATACCGTGAGGGCGGGATGTCCGCAGGGGACAAAGCCTTCGATGACATCCATAGCCTCGGTAATGGTTGAGCCCAGGCCTGCGAGGGCATTGACGAGTTGCTGCTTGGTATCCATAACGGTCCTTTCGACGGGTCAAGTTTGCTTGGCGAAAATATACGTGACGCGATCGGTGGCAAAAGTGCGAAGTGTGGTGCACATTAGGGTCTTCACAGCTCGTGCATAGAACAGCTGTCCGCTTTCAGAACGTGGTAAGATAACACTCCACAAGCGGGATTCACCGCGCGTGTTCCTTGAAAAGTCGACGGTTATCGGGTGTTTGCAGGCCCGATACCATCCAGACTTTCCCAACATTCGGGGGCGACTGGTTTCGACACGATAGCTCTGAGAGAGGAAGCAAGCCGAGGTCTCCTCGCCTCGTTAAACAGGGGTACCGTCAAATTGAATTGACAACAACTCTTCTTTTGAGCCTATGGCTCTCGCTGCTTAGTTTATAGCGGCGCGTCAACCCGGTGATTTCCCCGACACCGGCGCGACGTCATGTTAGGGGAATGCTCCCGCGCACGTAATCGGTATGGCGCGGGCTAAGACCGAACCGGTTGGGATGCCGCGAGCGTGTCGCTGCGCGCAAAGCGTCCGAGACTAAACCAGCGACTGAGCTTGGAGATGCCAATCAGGGGGCTTTCGTGGACCGGAGTTCGATTCTCCGCGCCTCCACCATAAGCAACAGGCAGGTAGATATTCGTATCTACCTGCCTTTTTATTTCTAGTCCGTACCGCGGAGAATCGAACTCTGTGCAGGGCGCGAGCGTTAAGCAAACGCGGAGCGTTTGTAGTGAGCGGGCGAGGGCGCCGGCAGGCGGCCGAAGCCGGTGCGTATTTGCGAAGCAAATACGCGGATTCTCCGCGCAAACTTCCGACTCAAAACGGATGCGATATTTATCGAATCTCAGCCGGCCATGCGCCGCATCAACGGATCCCCCCCGTACCGCGGAGAATCGAACTCTGTGCAGGGCGCGAGCGTAAAGAAAACGCCTCAGTGACGCAGAGTGGGACGTGCTTTCCCAATGGCGGCCCAGGCGGAAAGCCCATCCCGGAATCCGCGCTCAGACTGGGATGTAGTTTCCGGATGATGCCTCAAGCGGAAACTGCGACCCGGAATCGAGCCGTAGAGTGGGATATGCTTTCCCAATGGCAGCTCAAGCGGAAAGTACATCCCGGAATCCTCGTTCGGAATGGGATGCAGTTTCCAAATGAATGGCTAGCGGAAAGTTCGTCCCGGAATCCGCGCTCAGAACGGGACGCGCTTTCCCAGCGGCGGTCCAAGTGGAAAGCGCATCCCGGAATCCCGCCTCAAACTGGGACACACTTTCCGCTTCACCTGCCGCCTCGAAAAACCTGCGCGCCCTCCATCCCAAAACTGGGTAGAAGAAAGCCAAAACGCAATCGCAGGAGGTCAATATGACTGCAGAAGATAAGGCAAAGAACGCTGGCAAGGTCGCGCTCGTCCTGGAGGGCGGCAGCTTCCGCGGGCAGTTTACCGCGGGCGTGCTCGACGTTCTCATGGAGGCTGGCGTCGAGATTCCGGCTGTCTACGGTGTATCGGCCGGCGCCCTCAACGGTGTGAACTACAAGTCGCACCAGATCGGCCGTGCCAACCGCATCAACCTGGCTTTCTGCAACGACAGCCGCTTCATGGGCGCCGCATCGTTTGCGTCCACGGGCTCTATTGTGGGTTACGACTTCATCTTCAACGATGTCCAGGACCGCCTGGATCCCTTTGACAATGAGACGTTCGACGCAAGCCCCATCGAGATGTACGCCGTCGCTACGGACATGCTCTTTGGAACCGCCACGTACCTCCCGGTCAAAAGCGCCGTGCTCGACCTCGACGCCGTGCGTGCCTCGACCTCGCTGCCGCTGGTGACGCCGCCAGTCGAGATTGACGGGCACAAATACGTCGACGGCGGCGTAGCCGATTCGATTCCCATCGAGCACGTGCTGGAGGAGGCGGGCTTCGACCGTGCGGTCGTCATCGTCACGCAGGACCGTTCGTATGAGAAAAAGCCCTACGAGTTTATGCCCGCCGCGCGCGCCCGCTATGCCGACTACCCCTATCTGCTCGAGGCTATCGAGACGCGCCACGACCGCTACAACATCCAGCGCATGCACCTGTGGAAGTATGAGCGCGAGGGCCGTGCGTTGGTCGTCGCTCCGCAAAAGCCGGTCGAGGTCGGTCATGTCGAGCACGATTCGGCAAAGCTTTTGGACCTGTATATCCAGGGCCGTCAGGAGGCAAAGCGCCTGCTCGCGGAAATCCAAGAGTTCGTTGAGCGCTAGCGACGGCGAACCCTCAAAAAATGACAAAAGCTAAAGAGCTGGAAAATCACGGCTCGTGGATGACATGTGCAGAAACTCTGGTCGGAGCCAAAATACCTGTTGACTCGGGCGACGAGCGGGGTAATATGGACGGGTTACTTGCAGAGCCCCGTGAATCTCTGTAACAACACGTACTGTACATGGAGGAGTCTAAGTGATTTCGAAATCGACTCACTACGCCAAGCAGGGCGAGGTCCAGCGCAACTGGGTTCTCGTCGACGCCGATGGTGCTGTCCTGGGCCGTCTTGCCACCCAGATCGCAATGATCCTGCGCGGTAAGAACAAGCCCCAGTTCACGCCCAACAGCGACTGCGGCGACTTCGTTGTCGTCATCAACGCCGATAAGGTCCAGCTTACCGGTAACAAGGCCGACACGAAGACCTATTATCGCCACAGCGGCTACAACGGCGGCCTCAAGGCTGAGAGCTTCCGCCAGGCTATGGAGAAGCACCCGGAGAAGGTCATCGAGCGCGCCGTTCGCGGCATGCTGCCCAAGACCACCCTCGGCCGTGCCCAGATGACCAAGCTTAAGGTCTACGCTGGTGCCGAGCATCCGCACGCTGCCCAGAACCCCACGAAGATTGAGCTGGAGGCTTAAAGATGGCTGAGAACACCGTTGTCTACCAGGGTACCGGCCGTCGTAAGAACGCCGTCGCCCGCGTCCGTCTCGTCCCCGGCACCGGCAAGGTGACCATCAACAAGCGTGACGCCGAGCAGTATTTCGGCCGTCATCAGCTCGTTGAGAACGCCCTTGCTCCCTTCAAGGTGACCGACACCGCCGGTCAGTTCGACGTTATCGCTCTGTGCGATGGCGGCGGCATCTCCGGTCAGTCCGGCGCTCTGCGTCTGGGCATCGCTCGCGCTCTTCTGAACGCTGGCGACTACCGTGCTGACCTCAAGAAGGCCGGTTTCCTTACGCGCGATGCTCGCGTGGTCGAGCGCAAGAAGTACGGCCTCAAGAAGGCCCGCCGCGCTCCCCAGTTCTCCAAGCGCTAAGGTTTTATCTCCTTTCGAGATACAATGTACAAGCGGGGCCTACCGATTGCTCGGTGGGTCCCGCTTTTCTTTTCGACTAGGGTGGGCGGCTTCGTTTTGCCCACTTGGGAAGGAGCGATCCTATGCCCCAGAACATCTTCGGTACCGATGGCGTCCGTGGCGTCGCCAACGCCGATCTTTCGTGCGACCTCGCGTTTCGCCTGGGTCGCGCGGCGACCAAGTTTCTTGGTCCGGACATCTGCATCGGCCGCGACACGCGCCTTTCGGGCACCATGCTCGAGAGCGCTCTGACTGCCGGCATTATGGCCGAGGGCGGCCGTCCGCATTGCTGCGGCGTTATCCCCACGCCCGCCGTGGCGCTGCTTACTGTTCAAAACGAGCTCGATGGCGGCATCGTCATCTCTGCTTCGCACAATCCGCCGGAGTTCAACGGCATCAAGTTCTTTAGCCGCAAGGGCATGAAGCTTCCCGATGCTGTCGAGGAAGAGATCAGCGCCTGGGTCATGTCCGAGGAAGCCATGGCTGCCGACACGCTGCCGACTGGCGCCGGCGTGGGCCACATCATCAAGATGAAGGACGCCCGCAAGGCATACGTCGACCACGCCATCGATACGCTTGATGGCCTGAGGCTCGACGGCCTGGTCGTTGCCGTCGACTGCGGTCACGGTGCTTCCTGCCAGACTACGCCCGCCGCGCTGCAGCGCCTGGGTGCCACGGTGCACGCTATCAACACCGATTACTGCGGCACTGACATTAACGTTGAGTGCGGCTCCACTCACCTTGAGCCCCTGCGCGAGCTCGTGCTGCGCACCCATGCTGACATCGGTCTGGCCCACGACGGCGACGCCGACCGTGTACTGTTCGTGGACAGCGAGGGCAATGAGATCGACGGTGACTACATCCTGGCTATCTGCGGTTCTGACCTCGCCGCTCGCGGCAAGCTCGCTAACTCCGAGATCGTTTCGACCGTCATGTGCAACCTGGGCTTCTCCATCGCTATGAAGGAGCAGGGCTTCGAGATGGTCCAGACCGCCGTGGGCGACCGCTACGTTCTGGAGCGCATGCTCGCGGACGGCGCCGTCATCGGCGGCGAACAGTCCGGCCACATCATCTTCCTGGAGCACAACACCACCGGCGACGGCCTGGTGACGGCTCTGCAGCTGCTGGCCGTGCTCAAGCGCACCGGTCGTACCCTCACCGATCTTTCCGGCATCATGAAGAAGTACCCGCAGGTGCTCGTCAACGTGCATTCCGACAACAAGGCCGACTTGGACGATTGTCAGCCCATCTGGGATGCCGTCGCTGCTGCCGAGAAGGAGCTTGATGGCCGCGGCCGCATTCTGGTGCGCCCGAGCGGTACCGAGCCGCTGGTCCGTGTGATGGCCGAGGCCGAGACGCACGAGTTGACCCAGCGCGTTGTTGACGACATCGTCGAGGTTGTCAAGCGCGAACTTCCCTAATGGTCAAAAACCGTTGCCAAGTGGTAAACTGTTAAGGTTATTTTGATTGATTGGTATGTCCGAGGGGGAGCATGTTCACTAAAGTCCTAAGGTCTTTTGGTATGCGTGGTCGAGTCCTTACGCTGGATGCTCCCATCTCGGGCGACGTCATTCCGCTTTCCGAGGTAAACGATCAGACGTTTGCCACCGGCCTTTTGGGCCAGGGCGTGGCGATTCAGCCCACCGGAACGCGTGTGATTGCACCGGCTGACGCCAAGGTCGAGGCCATTTTTCCCACGGGACACGCCGTTGCGCTTAACACGGTCGATGGCTTGGACGTGCTCATCCACGTTGGTTTGGACACTGTTCAGCTCGAGGGCAAGCACTTTACCGTGCATGCGCAAGTGGGTGACATCGTCCATAAGGGCGATGTACTCATTGAGTTCGATCGCGAGGCAATTGCTGCCGAGGGCTACGATGTGACGGTTCCCATCTTGGTGTGCAACTCCGTTGAGTTCTCAAGCATCAAGGGCTCCGTTGGCGTGCATGTCGAAGAGATGGACCAACTCATCGTTGCTCGCGAGCGCTAGCAAGTGCACGTGGCCATTAGCCTACAATTCAAACACGTTTACGGAGGGCGCCCTTGAAAGAGGACGCCCTCCGTGGCAAGATGGGAAACGTCCGAGGCTAAACAGCTTCGGGTCACCGTGGACGGGCAGGGGCCTCGACGCGGCTAGACACGAGACACATACATTACGCGACCTCGCCCTGGTGGCCGCACACGTTGGTTGCGGCCGACGCGGGCCGCGGGCAAGTGCTTGTAAGGGAGCCTTGCCTCTCTTGTACGAGAAAGGACGCGTAATGAAGATCATTAAAGCTAAAGACTACGAGGATATGAGCCGCAAGGCCGCCAATATCATCTCGGCCCAGGTTATCCTCAAGCCCGACTGTGTACTGGGCCTTGCCACCGGCTCCACCCCGATCGGTGCCTACAAGCAGCTCGCTGCTTGGTACGAGAAGGGCGACGTCGACTTTGCCGAGGTCAGCACCTATAACCTGGACGAGTATCGCGGCCTTTCGCACGACGATCCCCAGAGCTATCACTACTTCATGCGTGAGAACTTCTTCGATCACATCAACATCGACCTGAACAACACGCATGTGCCCGACGGTTCCAACCCCGACGCCGCCGCTGCCTGCTCTGAGTACGACAAGATCGTCGCCGACGCCGGTTACCCGGATCTGCAGCTGCTCGGCATCGGCAACAACGGCCACATCGGCTTCAACGAGCCCGATGACCACTTCTCCAAGGGTACGCACTGCGTCGACCTCACCGAGAGCACTATTCAGGCCAACAGCCGCCTGTTCGACAGCATCGACGATGTTCCTCGTCAGGCCTACACCATGGGTACCCAGACCATCATGTATGCCCGCATGATCCTGGTCGTCGCCAACGGCGAGGCCAAGGCTCAGGCCGTGCATGACATGTGCTATGGTCCGGTTACGCCCGAGTGCCCGGCTTCGATCCTGCAGCTGCACACCAACTGCGTTGTCGTTGCCGACGAGGCCGCCCTTTCGCTCTGCGAGTAGCGCGAATCCTGCAGCTCGACATAGCCTTGCCTAAGGCCTCCGCTTTGCGGGGGCCTTTTTGCTATCCCTTTTTGCCCATTTGACCAAAAACTTGCCGCTAGCTTGACGAACGCCAGATTCCAACAGCTTGATTCATTCCTTATCAGATTCTATGCAAAAATGCCACTAAAAGGTCGTAGACGGTAGCGGGTGCTAGGCGAGTTGAATGACATGGCTGAACCTTGTTCATCTGCGTTACACTGCCGCTTAGATGGGACAAGCTGACAAGCTCATTTACCTGCTTAAAGACCGATTAGTCGGGGGATTAATAACAATCGGCCCTCGCTGTACAAAAACTTGCCGCTTGCGTACCAAAAGACAACCTAAAACACAAGGGCGCTCTATTCATAGCGCGGCTTGTATGGTCTTGCGGCTACAGTGTCCATACGGTCGAGTGGAGGAGCGGGCATGGTAAACGATTTGAGCGGTATAGACGAGCTCGAGCTGATGCCGTTGGGCGGAGGCTATATGGTGCGACGCGAACGCTTGATGAATGAGCTTATCGCCAAGGGCCGAAAGGCCGGCATCGTGGTTCTTTATGCGCCCGACGGGTTTGGGAAGACCTCGGTGCTGCTGCAGTACACCCATGAGGTTAAATGCGACCCGACGCGAGGTCCCGTGCGGATTATCGAGGCCGATCGTGCCATTGGGCGCGAGGTGTTTATGCAGCTCGAGGTGGTTACCGAAGAACTCAAAGACAAACCGCACTCTCTTATCGCGATTGATAATGTGCCAAACCTCGATCAGCACGATACCGAAGACCTCATCGAAAGGATTCGCGGCCTGCGCGCTATGGGGGTAGGGGTCTTTATTTCCTGCCGTCCTTCAAATCGTCAGCTGATTCATGGGCTGGGCGATTCGGTTAAGATCAATGCGCAGATGCTCAAGGTGCATGCCTATGAGTATTCGGCGTGGGCATCGGCGTTTTCGATCAGCACATCGCTCGACTTTTATCAGCTCACGCAGGGCGTGCCCGAGCTCGTTTCGGCATTGCAGACAGGTCTGTATGGCCAAGGCGACGTAGCCGGTCTGCTCGAAAACGAGATTGTCAACGTATATGGCGCGGCACTTGCCGATCTGGCTTCGCTCGACAATAATGCGCTGTTTTGCGTGGCATGTCTCATGGTTTTGATGGGCGAGGGCAATATCGCAGAACTCGAGGCTTGCGGGGTGAGGCTGTCGATGGTCGACCAGTCCTACTTTGTACGCGACTACCCGATCTTTGGCTTGGATCCCGCCGAGCGGAGTTTTACGTGTCTGGGCACGGAGGATAACGGACGCTTGCGTTTGCGTAAGTTGGTGGCCGAGGTTCGCCCCGAACTTGTTCCGAGGGCGGCCCGGATTTTGCTTAAGGCGGGCCGATGCGATGCGGCGATGGGCCTGGCGGACGCCTTTTTGGACCGTGAAGCGGTCCTTGAACTCGCTGGGCAGTATGGGGTCGATCTGGCTCTGACGGGGCACGGGGCCGATATCTGCCGAGCAGCGCTGGGCACGATCGATGCCGACGATCCGGCTCCAGAGCCAACGCCTGCCGAGGCGCTCGGCGTATATCTGGCAGCGGTCAGCGTGTCCAATACAAAGCTCGCTCGCTATATGGCATCGGTTATCGAGCGCGGGGGCGAACGGGCGGCCTGCGAAATAGACTCTGTTTCATGGAGGGTGGCCCAGACACTGACGGCTGTTTGCTATGGGGACAACGGGCTTGGGCTCCCTACGAACCTGGCCGTGCCAGAAATCGAGACATCCCATACCGCACTCGATATGTTGTCTGCGCATATCGAGGTCAAGCGATGCCTGACCGAACGAGGAGATGACGGCGACGTTCTACAGCAGCTCAAAACGAGCAAGGCCTACGACTGCGAGCTCGACATCGCGGGGATTGTTATACGGGCCGATAGTATGCTGGTGGAGCTCTTTGACGGGTCGTTTGCGGGAACC
This sequence comes from Collinsella sp., assembly GCA_048438765.1. Lineage (GTDB taxonomy): Bacteria > Actinomycetota > Coriobacteriia > Coriobacteriales > Coriobacteriaceae > Collinsella. The sequence continues at coordinate 14,101 of DBGAPG010000017.1, read as the reverse complement.
GACGAGCGCGACGACGAGATGACGGTGGTGCGGGAGGCGCTCGACGTACGTGGGCTTAAGGCGATGGCTATCTGGGTGCGCATGGTGTTGGCGGCACGGCGGCTCCTTTCCGGCTTGCCGGTAACCGACGATGCGGCGTTCAACGAGCTCGATCGTTTTGCCGTGCGCATGCGCGACAACCAGATTCAGCTGTTTGGCCTGTTGTTAGAAGGCTGGCAGTCGCTGGCAGAGGGACGGCCGGTTAATGCAAAGTTCCGTGCGGTCCAAGTGCTCAAACTTGCCGAGGAGTCGATTGCGTACATGCGCGATAACGCATTGCTGCTGGAGCGCGCAGCGTATCTGCGAAATACATCGATGGTTTCGGTGCGCGAGGAAGCGGAGCTACTCGATATAAGCCAGACGCAGGTTGGTGGAGCAGAAGCCTGGATGGTGGCGCTGCATTTGGCCTGTGCGGGTCGAGATAGCGATCTTGCGGCCTGGATGTCCATGAATCGTGCGGGGATTCTAGAGCCATCGTATCGGCTCTTTGCGCGCCTTGCCATGCATTGTCTGGGCGAGCCGGCGGGCAGGATACGCAAGAAGCTTCCCGTGCGCGAGCTGTCGCGGTACTCGCTGCGCGACGATTTGGAAGGGGAGGGCGAGCGCCTGTTCCAGGCCGGCGAGGTTGAAGCCGTCGATACCATCGACCATATCGAGATTCGCATGTTTGGTGCGTTTCGTGCCGAGCGCGACGGGTTTCCCATCACGGATAAAATGTGGCGCCGCAAGAAGGCGGCGACGCTTGCCGAGCGGCTTGCACTGGGCATGGATGCGCTCGTCGATCGTGAGACGCTGGCCATGGAGCTGTGGCCCCATGCCGAGTTCAATAGCGCCCGCAACAACCTGTACTCGACGATATCGCGCTTGCGGTCGGCTTTGGGGCCGACGCCGGATGGCAAGTCGTGTGTGCTCATCCAAAATGAATGCATCGGACTCAACAGCGACTACGTCAAGACCGATGTACGGCTGTTCGACCAGATAAGCCGCGAGGTTTTGGGAAATCGCACGGGTGCGCGCGGGCCCCATTTAGTTGAGCTGTGCCTTAAGATTGAGCAGCTTTATGCCGGACCGCTGTATGTTCCCAATGGCTGTAATCCCACCTACTTTTTGCGCATGCGGCGCATTATGCAGTCAAAGTACATCGATTGCATGATTAAGGGAGCAAATGCCGCTCTAGAAGAAAACGATCTGCAGTCGGCGATTTGGCTGGCGGAGTCGGGGCTTCGACAGGAAACGGCGCGTGAGGATATGGTGCGCTGCGCCATGCGCGTCTACAGTGCGGCGGGGCGGCGGCGCGATATCGTCGAGCTGTACAGCGGGCATATGCACCACCTGAGGGAGCAGGTCAATGGCGTGCCCGAGCCCGAGACGCGGCGTCTATACGAGCGCTTGGTGGAGGGGCGGCTCAATCGCGTGCTGGTCGAGCGATAAAAAACGGGCGCCCGAAGTACTTGGGCACCCGTAAGCTTGCTATGTGTTGGATCGCCGGATCATTGGTTCTTAGACGAGCTTGATCTTCTCGATGTCCTTGCGCGAGGACTCGCGATACAGTGAGAACTTGCGGCCGATGACCTGGACGACCTCGGCGTGGCAACGCTCAGCGAGCTCTTCGGCGGCCTCGCGGGCGGAAAGACTGGAGCCATCGAGCACGGAGCACTTAACGAGCTCGTGCTTCTCCAGATAGGCGACCGTCTGCTCGACGGTGCCCTCGTTGACATCGGACTTGCCGATGATGATGGCGGGGTTGAGGTGATGGGCCATGCTGCGAAGCTGCTTGACCTGTGCTCCTGTCAGTGCCATGGGTTCTCGCTTTCTATGTATGGGGCGCCCCGCAATGGGGCCTTAATCTACGTGAGCTGTCCCACGATAGCGCAGGAACGGCGCGGTGTGGAGCGCGTTTGCCCAGTTCAAAAAGAATGCGGATGCCGAGTGAGTGGGCGGTGCGGGCTGCGAACAGACTACGAGCGGGGTGCAGAGACCGGCTCCCATGCAATAAACGCCCAACGGACCTTACGGACGTGGTCGAGCATATAGCGTCCCTGCGGCACACCCTTGGAGCCCGGCTCACCGGCATGGGGATTCTCAATCATGTGTTGAGCGATATAGTCGCGCAGGCGGTCGATCTTATCCTCGTTGCCATGTTCGAGCATGCGAGAAAAGTCTGCCACGCCCGCCTCGAGACTATCGAAGGTGTCGCGGCGGGGCGATTCAAAGTATGTAACCTGTGGCAGCGCACCCATCTGAATAAGAATGTTAAAGGCATACACAAAACCATTACTGCAGGTAACCGAGGCACCGATAGCGTTCATCAAGTGCAGATCATAGCGCGGGCTGGAGTTGGCGACCATCGTGACAGCACAACGCCGACGAGCCGTACGGTCAAGCTTGGCAAGCGCACCTTTTAGATTGGTCGTCGTAACCGACCGACTGGCAAAGGCAACATCCACCGCTTTCGCGACCGGTCCAACCAAATCCCAATCATCATCCCAAGCAAGCTCAAGCGGCGTAATAAGATCTTCGAGCCCGTAATACTCAATGCCGGCATCAAGCGTGCCCAACATGGCAGGGGAGAAATCAGCCGCAATCACGGAATGCCCAGCCTGAGCAAGCGGAATAGCAATCGACCCAGCCCCACACCCCATATCAAGCACCGACTCACCAGGCTTCAACGCCAACAGCTTTATAAAATCACGAGCATAAGGGGCAGTCTCCAACGGCCGAAAATGCCGAGCCCTTTTATCCCACTCAAAAGAATCATCAGCCCGTCGCCGAGCAGCTTGCAGGCGCATCCATTCGCCATTCCAATCCGCAGCAAGCAGCTCAGAACGAATCAAATCATCAGCCACGGGCCAACCTCCTAGAAACAAAAAAGCGACTCCTCCCAAAAGAAGAGCCGCAACCAGCATATATCAGAAAGAACCGTTCCAACGCCAAACCGCCCTCACAACCAAGGCGGGCAGGAGCGAAGCGACTGCCATACGGGATAGAACCCAACTGAGGTCCCGTTGTGCGAGGAGTCCCGGGGAGGGCAAATGTATAAGGTCGATCGCGAGTTCCGCACGAGCCGGAGAGCACTTAATGTGCTCTCCGTGCGAGTCAGGACTGTCCGAGCAGGCGACCTTATATATTTGCCCTCCTCGGGACTCCTCGCCCGAACCCCTCAGCTAGTTCTTGAGCGAGTTCAGCGGCGCCGGGAAGCGTCCGCCACGGTGGGCAAGCACGGTGCCGGCGTTGGGGTTCACCGGCATGATGGGCGCACGGCCGAACAGGCCGCCGTACTCGACGCAGTCGCCCACGCCCTTGCCGATGGCAGGAATCACGCGGACGGCCGTGGTCTTGTTGTTGATGACGCCGATGGCCATCTCGTCGGCGATGATGCCGGCGATGGTCTCGACCGGGGTGTCGCCGGGGATGGCGATCATGTCCAGGCCAACGGAGCACACGCAGGTCATGGCCTCGAGCTTCTCGAGCGAAAGCGCGCCGGCTTCGACGGCGGCGATCATGCCGGCGTCCTCGGACACGGGGATGAAAGCGCCGGAGAGACCGCCCACGCTGGAGCTGGCCATGACGCCGCCCTTCTTGACGGCATCGTTGAGCATGGCGAGCGCGCAGGTCGTGCCGGGGCCACCGCAGGTGCCCACGCCGATGATCTCGAGGATGCGGGCAACGGAGTCGCCGATGGCAGGCGTGGGAGCCAGCGACAGGTCGACAATGCCTTTCTCGACACCCAGACGGCGGGCTGCCTCACGGCTCATGAGCTCGCCGGCGCGGGTGATCTTAAAGGCGGTCTGCTTGATTTTCTCGGCAACCTCCATCATCGAGGCGGAGTCGGGGAGCGTCTCCAAGGCAGCAGCCATAACGCCGGGGCCCGAGACGCCAACGTTGATGACGGCGTCGGCCTCGCCACCGCCGTGGACGGCGCCCGCCATAAACGGGGAGTCCTCGACCATGTTGGCAAAGCAGACAAACTTGGAGGCGCCAACGGAATCCTGGTCGGCCGTGAGTTTGGCGGCATCGATGATGGTCTGGGCGGCCATGAGCACGGCATCCATGTTGATACCGGCGCGCAGGCTGGCGACGTTTACGCTGGAGCAGACGCGGCTCGTGGTGGCGAGCGCCTGGGGGATGGACTGGATGACGCGGCGGTCGGCGTCACCGATGCCCTTCTGGACGAGTGCGGAGAAGCCGCCCAGGTAATCGATACCGAGCGTCTCGGCCGCGCGGTCGAGGGCATGCGCGATGGGGGTGAGGTCCTCATCCTTGCAGCACGCGGCGATCTGGGCCACCGGGGTGACGGAAACGCGCTTGTTGACGATGGGGATACCGTACTCGCGCTCGAGGTTCTCGGCGGTCTCGACCAGATGCTCAGCCGTGTGCGTCACGTGGTCGTAGATCTTCGTGCACATGCGGTCGAGGTTCTCGTCACCGCAACCCATGAGCGAAACACCCATGGTGATGGTCCTGATGTCGAGGTTCTGCTCCTCAACCATGCCGCGGGTTTCCGCGATTTCTGCGGGCGTGATCGCCATCCTTGCGCTCCTATCTGCCAAAACGAGCATAGCCTTATCTATTCTAACGTGCCGCACGTGCCAAGTGGCGCATGCGGCACGTTTTGGTGCTCGGTTGTTTCCGTTGTGTTACTGCCCAAAGACCTCTTCGGCGATACGAGCGCTTTCGGCGGCGTCCTTGGCGTAGTAGTCCGCACCGATCTGCTTGGCGTATTCGGGGGTGAGTACGGCGCCGCCTACGATGATCTTGACGCCCGGCACCTCGGCATGAAGCAGCTTGATGGTCTCTTCCATGGCGACGACCGTGGTAGTCATAAGCGCTGAGAGGCCGACGAGTTTGATGTCGCGCTCCTTGACGGTCTTGAGTACCTCCTGCGGATCGACGTCGCGGCCCAGGTCAAAGACGGTGTAGCCGTAGTTGTCGAGCAGCATTTTGACGATGTTCTTGCCAATATCGTGGATGTCGCCCTTGACGGTGGCCACGCAGATCTTGCCCTTGTCGGCAATCTCGCCGGCGGGCATCAGGCGCTTGATGGTGTCGAAGCCCACGCGTGCCGCCTCGGCCGAGGCCATAAGCTGCGGCAAGAAGAACTTGCCCTGGTCAAAGAGGACGCCTACCTCGTCGAGGGCGGGGATAAAGTGATTGTTGATGAGGTCCATGGCGTCGTGGTCTGCCAGCAGACGCTCGGTCTCGGCAGCGATCTCGCCTTTGCGGCCCGAGACGACCATGCGACGAATCGGGTCGTCGTTGCCGTCGGTGCCGGCGGTGCCCGCGGCAGGCGCGGCATCACTCGATGCGGCCTGAGCTGCTGCCGGGTTTGCGGCGATCTTATACGGATCGGTCCAACCGGCGTAGCGCTCGATGTATCCGGTCGAGCCCTCGTCCTCAACGCTCAGGACGCGATAACTGTAGACGGTATCCATAAAGCGCTTGGAGCCCGGGTTCATGATGGGGGCGTCCAGACCCGCGCCAAAAGCGGCAGCCAAAAAGACCGAGCCCAGCAGCGGGCGGGCAGGCAGGCCAAAGCTGATGTTCGACACGCCGAGCGCGCATTTGACGCCCAGACGCTCCTTGCACAGGGACATGGCGCGTAGGATCTGCTCGGCCTGGCGTTGATTGGTCGAGGCGGTCATGACCAGGCAGTCGATGAGGATGCGGTCCGGTCCGATGCCGTAACGGGCGGCCTCGGCCACGATGTGCTCGGCGATGGCGAAGCGAGCCTCGGCGGAATCGGGGATGCCGCCTTCGTCGAGCGTAAGGCCGACAACGTTGGTGCCGTAGTGGGCGACCAGCGGGAAGATCTCGTCCATGATCTGCTGCTTGCCATTGACCGAGTTGATGATGGGCTTGCCGGCGTAGCGGCGCACGGCGGCCTCGACGGCTGCGGGGTCGGTGGAGTCGATCTGCAGCGGCAGCAGCGTGGACCCCTGGAGCTGTTCGGTCGCCTGTTGGATGATCTTGACCTCGTCGATCTCGGGCAGGCCCACGTTGACGTCCAGAATGTCGGCGCCCTGTTCCTGCTGGCTGATGCCCTGGCTCACAACGTAGTCCAGGTCGCCGTCGCGCAGGGCCTGCTGCAGGCGCTTTTTGCCGGTGGGGTTGATGCGCTCGCCGATGACGGCGATCTTGTGGCCGTCGCAGGGAAGGTCCACGACCGTTTGGGCGCTCGTGACCGACATACTGGGCTTGCGGTGGCGCGGGCTGGGCGTGTGGTTATCGATAAGCGTGCGCAAGGCCGCCATGTGCGCCGGCGTGGTGCCGCAGCAACCGCCCACGACGCTCACGCCGTCGGCGATCATGCCGGCGACGGCCTCGGCGTATTCGGGGGCTTGGATATCAAAGACGGTGTTGCCGTCGTCGTCCACATGGGGGAGTCCTGCATTGGCCTGCACCATAACAGGCTTGTCGGTAACGGTGAGCATACGTGCGGCGAGTCCCCGGAGCTCGGCCGGTCCTTGGCTGCAGTTGATGCCCAAAACGTCGGCGCCGATGGCGTCAAGCGTGATGGCGGCGACCTCGGGACTCGTTCCCAGGAAGGTGCGACCGTCTTCCTCGAAGGTCATGGTGGCAAAGACGGGCAGGTCGGAGTTCTCGCGGCAGGCGAGGACCGCCGCCTTGATCTCGGCCAGGTCGGTCATAGTCTCGATAATAAAGAGGTCCACACCCGCGGCGACGCCTGCGCGCACTTCCTCGGCAAAGAGGTCGTAGGCCTCGTCAAAGCTGAGGGTACCCAAGGGGCGAAGCAACGCGCCGATGGGGCCGATGTCACCGGCGACGTAGCGGGCGCCGGCCTCGCGGGCACAGGCGGCAGCGGCGGCAAAGACGTCTGCCACGGTGGCGGCGCCGTCGAGCTTGTGGGCGTTGGCGCCAAAGGTGTTGGCGGTGATCACGTCACAGCCAGCCTCGACGTACTGACGCTGGATATCGGTGATGACCTGAGGCTCCTCAAAGTTGAGCAGCTCGGGCAGGGCGCCGGCCTTCATGCCGGCCGCCTGCAGCATGGTACCCATGCCGCCGTCGAACAGCAGGTGCCCCGTGCCCTCGATGGCGGCGCGCAGGCGATCGTCCTTAATGCGCAGATCGTCGATCGTGCGCGTCTTGTATGCAGCGCCATTGCGGCGTGCGGCGTCAACAGGCGCCGCCAGCGCGGCACCGTCCAGATCATGAGTGATAAGCGGAGTAAACATCGAGGGCTCCTAATGGCTGGAATAGCAGGTGGTGTGGGCGGCGCGGAAGCGGCAGTGCTCGCGCATGCGGCAGATATTGCAGGTGGGGCGGCTCTGGGCGTCGTGGACTTCGCCGTCGAATAGGCCGATCACCGCGGTCACGCTCTTGGTGGGCATGAGTAGGCTGGTGGGTGTGACGGTCAGACCGATGAGCCGCGTGGCGTTGAGCGCATTGACGATCGAGCGCTGGGCCGAGAGCGGGCAGTCGCCGTAGCCGGGACTAAAGCGCCAGTTGCCGGCGAGCCCATGAACGGCGGCGTCCGTCTTGACCTGCTGGTCCATTTGCTCAACGGCGGCTTCCACGTAAGCGGAGCACGCGGCGTCGAGCACGGCGCCCTCCAGGGGATGTTGGGCTCCCGTGGTGCGCAGGCGACGCTCGGCGTCCATGCCGAGGGTGCATGCCATGAGTGCGGCAAAGCGGGCGTCTTTGAGATGTCGATAGATATCGCGACCGCGCAGCTCAACGTTGGTGCCAACCAGACGGATGCTGGGCTCGCCCTGCTCGTCAACGCCCGTGGCATCGACGGCAAACACGCGTCGCACGCCACGGGGCTCAATGTCCAGTTCCAGACGTTCAACGACAAGCTCAATACGTCGTGATAGTTCAGGCTCAATCTGCTGGCCGCCGTAACCCAGATACCGCAGCATTTCGGCACGGTCGACACGGGGACGGTGCGCGGCATCGATACGGTAGAGCGCCGGCGACGCAAGGTCGGCCGGCACTTCGACAGCGGTTGTATCGATGTGCGGTTTTTCCATTACCCCAGGCGCTCCATAATGGTCGCGGCGATCGCAGGACGGTTCATAGTGTACAGGTGCAGGCCGTCGGCGCCGTGCTCCTTGAGGTCGCAAAGCTGGCGGGCTGCATAATCTACACCAGCTGCCTGCAGGCTCTCGGGGTCATTCTCGTACTTGGCGAGAATCTTGATGACGGGGGAGGGCAGCGACGCGCCGCACATAAAGACCATGCGGCTGATCTGCGACTTGCCCATAAACGGCATGATGCCCGCGGTAATGGGCACGGTGATGCCGGCCTTGTCGGCAAGCTCGCGAAAACGGTAGAAGCACTCGTTATCAAAGAAGAGCTGCGTCACAAAGAAGCTCGCGCCAGCGTCCTGTTTTTGCTTGAGGTGTTCGACCGAGAGGTTGAGATCCTCACAGGCAATGTGGCCCTCGGGGTAGGCTGCGGCGCCCACGCAAAAGCCGGCGTCGACGAGCTCGGGGATGAGGTCGCGGGCGTAGGCGTAGTCGGAGGCGGGCTTGTCGTCCTCGGTCGCGCCGGCAGGGAGATCTCCACGCAGGGCCAGGATGTTTTCAACGCCGGCGGTACGATACTCGTCGATCTTGGCGGCGATATCGGCATGCGAGCGGCCCACGCAGGTAAGGTGTGCCACCGAGGGCGTGTCGAATTCGCTCGAAATCATATGCGCGATGGGGGCGGTGGTGGCACCGTTGCCCAAGCCGCCGGCCGAGCAGGTGACCGAGACAAAGCTCGGCGAAAGCTTGCACAGATTGCCCGCCACCTCGCGAGCCGTGTCGAGGGTGAGCTCGCCCTTGGGCGGGAACATCTCAAACGAAATGGGCGCGGTGCCCTGGGATGCTGCCTGCTTAAAAACCTCGTCGACGCGCATATCGTGCTCCTCTAGATACGTAATAGTGTGATGTGTTGTAAGGATTCTACAGCACCACTGTGTCACGGTGGAGTTTCACTCGCTATTTGGGGATACCAATCAAAGATGTCTTACTATCGGCTTTCCCTATAACAGAGCGGCTAATCTAGGCACGGACTATAAAGACTGGTATCTGATGCAAAATACCAGTTAATAGAGCTCCATCCCAAATTGACTACCCTTAAACCATGGGGAGAGGTCTGCTATTTATACAGTTGATTGGCTGTTGAGGGTGGCAACGCCGCCCCGATAGGGTAACCTCATTGATTGGTTTCGCGACAGCAACATAACGGTAATGTCGCGGAAACACGGCGAGTCTAAGCTATGACTCGTTTGTTAGTAATCAACACCGCTTCTCACGCGGTGCCGATACGAAGGGAGTTCCGTATGGCCGAACTTACTGACCGCTTCGGGACCATGGTGTTCTCTGAGGAAGTCATGAAGGACTACCTCCCCAAGGACATTTGGAAGCGCCTTGCTGCAACCCTCGAGGGCGGTGAGCCGCTCGACCTGGATGTGGCCAACGCCGTTGCCCATGCCATGAAGGTCTGGGCCATCTCCAAGGGCGCGACGCACTATGCGCACTGGTTCCAGCCGCTTTCGGGCATTACTTCCGAGAAGCACGACAGCTTCCTGGAGCCCAACCACGACGGCACCGCCATTACCAAGTTTACGGGCAAGAACCTCATCCAGGGCGAGCCCGATGCCTCGAGCTTCCCCAACGGCGGCCTGCGTGCTACCTTCGAGGCCCGTGGCTACACCGCCTGGGATCCCACCAGCCCCGCCTTTATCAAGGACGACGTCCTGTGCATCCCCACAGCTTTCTGCTCCTACACGGGCGAGGCCCTGGACAAGAAGACCCCGCTGCTGCGTTCCATGACCGCGCTCTCGCGTGAGTCCAAGCGCGTTCTGGCGCTGTTTGGCAAGACCCCCAAGAAGGTCGTTCCTTCCGTGGGCGACGAGCAGGAGTACTTCCTGATCAAGAAGGACGCCTACCGCAAGCGCAAGGACCTGGTCATCACCGGCCGCACCCTCTTTGGTGCTGCTCCCTGCAAGGGCCAGGAGCTCGAGGAGCACTATTTTGGCGCTATCCGCCCCACCGTCTCGGCCTACATGAAGGACCTGGACGATGAACTGTGGGCGCTTGGCATTCCCGCCAAGACCAAGCACAACGAGGTTGCTCCCTGCCAGCATGAGCTCGCACCGGTCTATGGCGAGGTCAACGAGGCCATCGACCAGAATCTGGTCATGATGGAGAAGATGAAGCTCATCGCCTCCCGCCACGACTTGGTCTGCCTGCTGCACGAGAAGCCCTTCGAGGGCATTAACGGTTCGGGCAAGCACAACAACTGGTCGCTTGGCACCGAGTCCGAGAATCTGCTCGATCCGGGCGACACCCCGCTCGACAACCTGCAGTTCATCGTCTTCCTCACCGCGGTGATCGAGGCCGTCGATAACTATCAGGAGCTCCTGCGTGCCTCTGTTGCCTCGGCCGGCAACGACCATCGTCTGGGTGCCAATGAGGCTCCTCCGGCGATTATGTCCATCTTCCTGGGCGACCAGCTTACCGAGGTCGTCGAGAAGATCATCGATGGCAAGGCTTCCGTCCATGCCACGCGCGGCGTGCTCGACCTGGGCGCCGATACCCTGCCCAAGCTGATGCAGGACAACACCGACCGCAACCGCACCTCCCCGTTCGCCTTCACCGGCAACAAGTTCGAGTTCCGTGCCTGCGGCTCCGAGCAGAACGTCTCCGACTCCAACCTGGTGCTCGATGCCGCCGTGGCCAAGTCGCTCAAGTCCTTCGCCGACGCGCTTGAGGGTACGCCCGAGGATGAGTTCCAGGACGCCGCGCTCGAGTACTGCAAGAAGGTCCTGACCGATCACCAGCGCATCCTCTTCTCCGGCGATGGCTACTCCGACGAGTGGCCCGTCGAGGCCGAGAAGCGCGGCCTTGCCAACAACAAGACCACGGCCGACGCCCTGCCCGCCTTTGTTTCCGATAAGGCCATTGCGCTCTTTGAGGAGACGGGCGTCCTGACCAAGGCCGAGGCCCAGTGCCGCTACGATTGCAAGCTCGAGAAGTACAACAAGCTCATGAACATCGAGGCCACCACGATGGTTCGCGAGGCGCGTCGTACCTATCGCCCGGTCATTACCGCCTATGCCACCAAGGTCGCTAAGGGCCTTGAGACTATTCGTGCCGCCGGTGCCGAGGCCGCCATGCAGTGTGAGCAGAACACGCTCAACAAGCTCTGCAACGGCATCACCACCATCAACGACTCCATCAAGGCGCTCGACGCCGTGCATCAGAAGGCCGAGGGCCTCGATGGCCAGGAGCAGGCCAACGTGTATGCACACGAGGTCGTCCCCGCTATGGATACGCTGCGTGCCGCCGTGGACGCCATGGAGGAGATCGTGGCCGCCGACTACTGGCCGGTCCCGACCTACGACGACATCCTGTTCTACGTGTAGAGCGTAACTGACATATCGTCACGGTATTGAGCCGGGGTCCACATCATGCGGGCCCCGGTTTTGTTTGCGAAGGACGCTTTGAAGCCCGTTTTGCCGCCGACTTGCCTAGGTATAAAGGGTTGTGGACAAAAAACGTCAAATATGAGTACTGTCACAAGTCCTGTAGCATTATTTATTTGCAAAATATGTAGTGTTACGCAACATATGTACAAGTACTTAGCCGATAAACGTCTGCAATTCTTCCGCCGTAGGACGCCTGACGTCTAAATCGACTTCTAAAGGCATGAAATCGCTGTTACTAAAATGGTAACAGTACTCATATTTGCTATTTTTTGCCCACTGGCTTTGCGATGATGCCGGGATCCGCACCCTGCCGGGTTCGAATCCCGGCACATGGGTAGCAAAAAGCCCGCTACCGCGAGGGCAACGGGCTTCACATCTCAAATGGTGTCCCCAGCGGGATGTCCGCGTGCGGCTGGCGCCCCCCGCTTCCGCTGCGTCGCTTCGCTCCTTGCGTGCTGCGCTGGAAAACGCTTGCGCGTTTCCTCAGCTCCGCACCCTGTCGGGTTCGAATCCCGGCATATCGGTAGCAAAAAGCCCGTCACCGCGGGGGTAACGGGCTTCTTAATTTAAATGGTGCCCCCAGCGGGATTCGAACCCGCGATATCCACCTTGAAAGGGTGGCGTCCTTGGCCGCTAGACGATGGGGACAGCGGGAAAGAGTATAGCAGACTTTTTTAGCCGTTCACATATCGTTGGCAAACTGAAAAACCACCACAAAGGTGCCTGTCCCCTTTGTGGTGGTGAGGTGCTAGGGGAGGAGCTTCATGGCGGCGTCGTGGGCGGCGCGCTCGTAGGTGTCGTCGAGGGGCTTGAGCGGCAGCAGGGCTGTGGCCTGCGCATCGCCGCGGCGCTCGAGGGCGTGGGCGATGAGCCAGTCGGCGAGTTCAGGGTTCTTGGGTAGCGCTGGTCCGTGCAGGTACGTGCCGATGACGCCCTTGTAGATGATGCCCTCAAAGCCATCGTCGCCGTTGTTGCCGGTGCCCGCAACGACGGACGTTCCGAGCGGCGTGGCCTCTGTATCGAGCAGGGTGCGGCCGCCGTGGTTCTCGAATCCCACAAAGGGCTCAGGCGCCAGGTCGGTCTTGACGGCGACGTTGCCGATTAGGCGGTCAGAACCGCGCACGGTTTCGACGGAAATGACACCCAGACCTTCGATGCGATTCTCGCCCATATAGTACGAACGGCCGAGCAGCTGATAACTGCCGCAGATAGCAAGCAGTGTACCGCCGTCCTCAACATAGGCAGCGACCTTGTCTTTTTGAGCGAGCAGCTCGTGCGCCACGGCCAGCTGGTCGCGATCGGAGCCGCCGCCCATCATGACGATGTCGGCGTCGGTGAGATCGAGCGACTCGCCCATACGGACCTCGTCCACGCGCACGGGAATGCCACGCCAGGCGCAGCGGCGCTCGAGGGCGATGACATTGCCGCCGTCGCCATAGAGGTTGAGGGCATCGGGGTACAGATAGACGATGCGCAGGGGGCGCGAAAGCTCGACCGGCGCGACGCCGACGGGGACAGCGCTCCCATCGGCGCGTGTTACGGCGCAGGAGGCAACCGAGCTCGCATCGGTATCCTTAAGCCCGTCGAGCTCCTTGACCAGCGGCGGAAAGGCCGTGTAGTTGGCGACGGCATAGAAAGTGTCGCCGTCGGCTTCATCCCCAACGGCGCCGATCGCCTGCTCGATATTCGAGATGATGGCGGCATCGATGCCGGCGTACTTGAGGCGCACCTGCATGTCGTGCGCGCGCGTGCCGCCGGCAAAGGCGACAAGTCCCGCTGTGTCGGCGATGCGCTCAAAGTCGACGTCGTAGATCCACGATACATCGTGGCCGTCGGCATCGTTGTCGTTGAGGAAGAAAGCGCAGAGTCTGCCACCTGCTGTTTTAATGGACTGGATCTGGCGATCGAAGCCTACGGGATTCTTGGCCAGGTTGGCCTCGACGGTTCGGCCGGCGATATTCCAACGGCCCATGCGTCCGCCTGCTGGCACGTAGGCATCGAGCGTGGGCTGCAGGTGAGCTGCGTCCACGCCCAGCTCGCGCGCCGCAAAGAAGGCCGCGGCAACGTTGTAGACCATGTACAGGCCGTTATAGCGCGTGGCGATGCGCGTGGCAGGTGCGTCGGCATCGGGTTCAAAGTTCAAGTCAAAGCCGTAGCCGTCGCAGCTGAGCTCCACGCCCGTCACGCGACGGACAAGCCCGGGGCGGGCCCAGCCGCACGAGGGACAATGGTATGCGCCAAGCTGTCCGTACTGCACATAGTCGTACTCCAACGGCGCGTTGCACTGTGAGCAAAAACGCGAGTCGCTAATGCGGTCGGATTCGGTGTCGGTGGCGCCGTCGATGCCAAAGGCGATGCTTGCATTGGGAACGCGCGCGGCGATCGCGGCACACAGCGGGTCGTCTGCGTTGTAGATGAGCGTCGTTGCCGGTGAAAGCTCCAGCGCGTGGGCGATGACGTCTTGGGTATGGTCGATCTCGCCGTAACGGTCCAGCTGGTCGCGGAACAGGTTGAGCAGCACAAAGTACGTCGGCTTGAGCTTGGGCAGAACGCGTACGGTGTAGAGCTCGTCGCACTCAAAAACGCCCACGCGCTTGCCGCTGCTGGTGTGCTTAAGGC
>DBGAPG010000016.1:0-3355 GCA_048438765.1 Collinsella sp. | reverse complement strand
GTCCAGAGCGTCCTCCTCGAGCGCCTCGATCAGCACGTCGGCCGAGAAGATGTAGATGCCCATGGACGCGAGGTTCGAATCGGGCTTCTCGGGCTTCTCGGTGAACTTGGTGATGCGGCCGTCTTCGGGGTCGGTGGTCAGGATGCCAAAGCGGCTGGCTTCCTCCCACGGCACGGGCATAACGCTCACCGTGAGGTCGGCGTTGTTCTCAATGTGCGTCTTGAGCATCTTGCGGTAGTCCATGCGATACAGGTGATCGCCCGAAAGAATCAGGACGTACTTGGGGTCGTTGGCCTTGATGTAGTCGAGGTTCTGCGTAATGGCGTCGGCCGTGCCCGCATACCAGGCGCCGCCGGTCTGCGTCTCGTACGGCGGCAGGATCGACACGCCGCCGTCGCGGCTGTCCAGATCCCACGCCTCGCCGGAGCCCACGTAGGCATGCAGCAGGTAGGGACGGTACTGCGTCAGAACGCCCACCGTGTCGATGCCCGAGTTGGAGCAGTTGGACAGCGAAAAGTCGATAATGCGGAACTTGCCACCAAAGCTAACCGCCGGCTTGGCGATCTTTTGGGTGAGTGCCCCCAATCGGCTGCCCTGTCCTCCTGCGAGGAGCATCGCGATGCATTCTTTCTTACTCATCGATTTCTCCTTCTGTCATCGATGTTCCTAACCCATTAGCGACGGGCGCGGCGCACTGTCACGCCCGTCGAGTAATGCCGTGCGGCAAAGGGAGCTCGCGCGCTTTATGCGTGCCAGATCTCGTCGCGATACTCGCGAATGGTGCGGTCGGACGAGAACCAGCCACTCGAGGCGGTGTTGAGCAGGGCCTTGCGGTTCCAGGTCTCCTGGTCGCCGTAGCTGCTCGTGAGGTTCTCCCATGCATCCACGTAGCTACGGAAGTCAGCCATGACTAGGTCGGGGTCGTTGTTGTTCATGAGCTCGTTGTAGATGCTCTCGAAGTTGCCCGAAAGACCCGCAAACGTGTTGTCCTTGAGCTCGTCCATCACGCGGCCCAGACGCTCGCGGTCGCCGTTGAGGGTATCCCACGCAAAGTAGCTGTTGGATGCCCAGAGCTTCTCGACCTCGGGGGCGGTCAGGCCAAAGATGGCCTCGTTTTCGCGGCCGGCCAGGTCGGCGATCTCGATGTTTGCGCCGTCGAGGGTACCCAGCGTAATGGCGCCGTTCATCATGAGCTTCATGTTGGACGTGCCCGAGGCCTCCTTGCCGGCCGTGGAGATCTGCTCCGAGATCTCGGCAGCGGGGTAGATGAGCTGGGCGTTGCTCACGCGGAAGTTGGGGATAAAGCAGACCTTCATGACCTCGTTCACACGGGCGTCGTTGTTGATGACGTCGGCCACGGAGTTAATGAGGCGGATGGTCTCCTTGGCAAAGGTGTAGCTCGAGGCAGCCTTGCCGCTAAAGATGAAGGTCGTCGGCGTCACGTGGAAGTTGGGATCGGCGATGCGACGGTTGTAGATGTCCATCACCTTCATGATATTCATGAGCTGGCGCTTGTAGGCATGGAAGCGCTTAACCTGAACATCGAAGACGGTGTTGGGGTCGATGACCAGACCGGTTTCGGCCTTAACGTAGGCGGCAAGGCGCTCCTTGTTAGCGCGCTTGGAGGCACCTACGGCCTTCAAGAACTCGGTGTCGTCCTTAAACTCCTTGAGCTTCTCCAGCTCAAAGGCGTCCTTGAGCCAGCCGTCGCCAATGGCCTCGGTCACGAGCTTGGCGTAGGTGGGGTTGGCCTCGGCAAAGAAGCGACGGTGCGAGATGCCGTTGGTCTTGTTGTTAAACTTCTCGGGCGTCAAGGCATAGAAGTCCTTGAGCACGATGTTCTTGATGATGTCGGAGTGGATCTTGGCCACGCCGTTAACGCTATGGCTGCAGATCACGGACAGGTTGGCCATGCGAATCTCGCCGTCCCACAGGATGGCGGTCTGGCGCAGACGCTCCTGCCAGCCCTCCTTCGTGGTGTCGAACGACTCGTGCCAACGACGGCTGATCTCGTCGATGATCTGGTACACGCGGGGGAGGAGCTTGGAGAACGTGCCGATAGGCCACTTCTCCAAGGCCTCGGGCAGGATGGTGTGGTTGGTGTAGCTCACGACCTGCGTCACGATGTTCCAGGCGTCGTCCCACTCGAGCTTCTTCTCGTCGATGAGGATACGCATGAGCTCGGGGCCGCACATGGCGGGGTGGGTATCGTTGGTGTGGATGGCCACAAACTGCGGCAGCAGCTCCCAGTTCGCGCCGTGCTCCTTCTCAAAGGTGTCGAGCAGGCTGTAGATACCGGCCGAAACAAACAGGTACTCCTGCTTCAGGCGCAGCAGACGGCCGTGCTCGCCGGCGTCGTTGGGGTAGAGGATGGCGCTGATGGCCTCGGCTTCGGCGCGCTCGGCGTCGGCCAGGGCGTAGTCGCCGCGGTTGAATGCCTCAAGGTCAAAGTGCTCCTCGACCGGCTCGGCGGCCCAGACGCGCAGCTTGTTGACGGTCTCGCCGGCATAGCCCACCACGGGGATGTCATAAGGGACAGCCAGGATGTCCTGCGTGTCCACCGTGCGGTAGAACGTGCGGCCGTTCTCCTCAAAGCCCTCAACATGGCCACCAAACTTAATGGTCACGGCCTTGTCCTGACGACGGACCTCCCAGGGATAGCCGTGGGTGAGCCACTCGTCGGTGGCCTCGACCTGGCTGCCGTTGACAATCTCCTGCTTAAACAGGCCGTAGCGGTAGCGCATGCCGTTGCCGTAGCCGGCAATGCCCTCGGCTGCCATGGAATCCAGGAAGCACGCTGCCAGACGGACCAGGCCACCGTTGCCCAGAGCCGGATCGGGCTCCTGGTTCTCGATGACGGACAGGTCAAAGCCCATGTCGTCGAGCGCCTCGGCGACCATGTCGCGCACGCCAAAGTTGAGCAGGTAGTTGTCGAGCAGGCGACCGATCAAAAACTCGATCGAGAAATAGTACACGCGCTTCTTGCCCTCGGCGGTGGCGCGGGCGTCACTCTTGGTGGCAACGGTGCGGGACTTCTCGGCCACGAGCTTGGCCAGGGCGTTAAAGCGGTCCAGGTCGCTGGCGGCCTCGACGCTCTTGCCGCTAATGCTCATGACGGCATCGCGATAGAGCTCGGTAAACTCCTGCTTGTTGTCGAAGATCTTATTCATACGTTCCTTTCCCCCGGGGATGTTTCTCCCGGAACGGTTATGACTTGTATCCTACGCCCCGTCGGGGCGGGTAATTACAGCTGTAACGGTTTTGTTACGCATCCTTGGCAGACGGCTTAACAGAAGCAGACTTGGCCTTGGTAGCGGCCTTTTTGGCAGCCGGTTTCTTGGCTGCGGCCTTAGCA
>DBGAPG010000015.1:0-19513 GCA_048438765.1 Collinsella sp. | reverse complement strand
AGGGCGCAGACGGTGGTCGACCTCAGGTGGACGTCCATCCCGAACGCGGTAGAATACTTTGGCATGGGAGCCTCCCAACCTCGTTGCGGCGCGGCTGCGCCTATGGCACTTCGACATCATTGTCGCAGCCCCGACCCGCGGTCACGAGCGGGGGCTCCTATCTTTTTAGTGCCCTCGGATTGGGTCATAGTGTCTGTCCGTCCTCTATCTGCGGTGTTGCCCTGGTTGGCACTTAGGGACGTTCCTTTTCTGCCGGCACTTGGGGACAGTCCTTGTCGAGTTACTGGTAGTCATTGGGGACGTTCTTAAACGACTACCCACGGCTATTGCGCGCATGGTTCGCATGACAGCCGTCTCTTTTATGTTTCCTTTAGCCGTCGCTGTCTAGGATGGGGGTTAGTCGATAGGAAGGGAGCACCGGGATGGACGACGCGAGCGAGCGCGCAATCGAAGAGGACATGCTCGATCAGTTCAACTACTTTGATGATGAGGACGAGGAGCTGATCGACCGTCGCGAGCCAGCGCCGCTTGATTCCTTTGATCTGGTCGATGAAGAGCCCGACGAGGACGAGGGCGAATCGGCGGAGCCCTCACAGCCTTCGCGCCTTAACTCGCTGCTTTCGAGAGCCCCCATGCACCACGGCGTTCGTGCCGGCGCGCTCCATATGAAAACTGACTGGCACCAGATCGTGACGGCAGGCGATGAGCTTGCCGTCGATGCGCCGCTCACCGATAAATCATCCATCATCTGCCGCACCGGCATGCTTATGCTGGCAAGCGGAACGGGTGCCTGGCGCGTGCGCGATACCATGAATCGTGTTGCCGCCGTACTCGGTGTCACCATCCACGTTGACTTAAGTCTTCTGTCGTTTGAGTGCACCTGCATCGAAGATGGTCACTGCTTTAATGAGGTCGTCAGCTTGCCCACAACGGGCGTCAATACCCATCGCATTTGGATGATGGAGAGTTTCCTCAAGGAAATCGAGACCTATGGTCGTCGCTTCACGGTGCACGAGTATCACGAGATGCTCAAGACCGTTGAGAGTTCAAAACCTGATTACGCGCCTTGGCAACAGGGCCTTGCGGCGGCCTGCGCCTGTGGCGCCTTCGTTTTTTTGCTCGGCGGCGGCCCTATCGAGATGGCCTGCGCGTTCGTGGGCGCGGGTGTCGGCAACTTTGCCCGCTCCCATATTCTCAAGCAAGGCCTTGGTCAGTTCAGCGCGCTGACGACCGGCGTTGCGCTCGCTTGCGTTTCGTATCTGCTGGCATTGCTCGGCCTTGGCCAGGTCATACCGGGGGCAATGTCGCACCAAGAAGGCTATATCGGCGCCATGCTCTTTGTGATTCCCGGCTTTCCACTCATTACGGCAGGCCTCGACATCGCTAAGCTCGACATGCGAAGCGGTATCGAGCGCCTTTCATATGCCGTATCGATTATTGTGATGGCGACCCTCGTAGGTTGGATGGTTGCCGAGTGTGTTGGCCTGGCGCCGGACGACTTTGCCCCACTGGGCCTTTCGCCGCTTGCCCTTACGCTCCTGCGCGTGGTGATGAGCTTCGTTGGCGTATTCGGCTTCTCGGTGATGTTCAACAGCCCGGTAAAGATGGCCGCGGCAGCTGGGTTGATCGGCGCCGTGTCCAATACCCTGCGTCTGACCCTTGTCGATGCGCCGACGATGATTCCCTTCCTGGGCCTCAGCACGGGAATGCCTCCCGAGGCAGCAGCGTTTATCGGCGCGCTGGTATCGGGGCTGCTCGCAAGCTTGGCTGAAGTCAAGCTCACCTACCCGCGCATCGCCCTCACGGTGCCTTCGATTGTCATTATGGTGCCGGGCTTGTATCTGTATCGCTCGATGTATTACATGTGCACCTTCGACACGGTCAATATGCTCGGCTGGTTTGTGCGCGCAGTGCTCATCGTAGCGTTTCTGCCCGTTGGACTGGGTGTGGCGCGTACGCTCACCGACCCTCGCTGGCGCCACACCAGCTAATTGGTACAAGGGGGACAGGTTACTTTGCACCAAATGAGTTGCGGTGAAATAGGGACTGAATTGCTGCTTAAAGGGTCAAAACAGTCCGTATTCCACCGCAACTTATGGGGTCGGGGGATTATCGGTGCCCTGCATCTTCATAAACTCAACGCTTACGAAGCGCATGCGTTTCGTGCTAGGCTGGTTCCACCACATAAGTAGTCGCAGACGCGCGTACCACGGGCGGGCGAGATGAAGTTCCAACAGCTCCATCTTGCCCGCCCGTTTTTGTTGCGTGGCGCCGCGGTACAACACAGAGAGGAATCTGCCCTTTATGCCTATCAACAAACGAGAGAGCCTGCTGTTCACCTTTATCATGTGCTTTTGCATGGTGCTCTGGATGAGCATCTACAACGTTGCCCTGCAGCACGGGGCCATCAACGGCGAGGTCGTTGCCACTGCGTGGCTCGGCTTCCCCGTTGCCTACATTTTTGCCATGTGCTGCGACTGGTTCGTCGCCAGCCCGCTCGCCAAGGGTTTCGCCTTTAAGTACTTGGTCACGCCGGGCAAGAGCTCGCCACTTGCCATGACGCTCGCCGTCAGCTCCTGCATGGTCGTTCCCATGGTCATCATCATGTCGCTGTACGGTGCCTGTGAGGGTCTGACGCACATGCCCGGCGGCATCCTTGCGAACCTGTATTCCGTGCCCGCGATCTGGATGATCAACATCCCGCATAATTTTGTGATGGCGCTGCCGTGGAACCTTTTGGTAGCCGGTCCGATTTCCCGCTTCGTCTTCCGTCGCGCCTTCCCTGTGGGGACGGTTTTCGAGGAGGAGCATGCCGAGCTCTTGGAGCAGGCTATGGCTCCTGAGTGCGAGTAGCTCGCTTAGGGATCTGCTGAGCGCGGGCGACTTGCTTGGTTGGAGCCCTAAGCGTGGATAGCTCTCTCGGCGACATCGCGGGCGTGAGCGGTGCGCATGACCGGAGGGCCCGTGCTGCTCCGTTGCCCGACGTGCTAGCGCGCAGAACAATCTGTTGGTGCATTCGGCGGCTGCTGAAGCGTTTCGGCAGCCGCTTTTTATACGGAGTTTAAATACAACAGTCTGTTGTATTACGTAGAGTGGTATATCTCTAGCGGGAAAAATGCGAGAGACGGAGCATTATGGCGTTGCTAGTAGGACTGGACGTAGGGTCGACGACGACCAAAGTTTACGCGATGCACGAGGATATGACCGAGGCGTGGTGGGGATATCGCCGCCACGGGGCGTGTCAGACAGCGAGCGTGCGCGCCATGCTCGGCGAGCTCGCCGAGCGCTTTCCCCATGAGTCACTGCGCGTTGCGGTGACCGGCTCGGGTGCGCGCGATATCGCGACCGCGCTGGGCGCCTCGTACGTTCAGGAGGTGGTCGCCAACGCGCTCGCGATCAGCAGGTTCTATCCGCAGACGCGCTGCGCCATCGAGCTGGGCGGCCAAGACGCCAAGATGATCTTCTTCCGCACCAACGATAAGGGAGACATCGAGGTTGCCGACATGCGCATGAACGGCTCGTGCGCAGGCGGTACCGGTGCATTTATCGACGAGATGGCAAAGCTCATGGGGGTCGGCACCGAATCGGGCGAGTTCGAGCAGCTCGCAAGCCGGGGAACGACCGTCCACGAGGTCTCGGGCCGCTGCGGCGTGTACGCAAAGACCGATATCCAGCCGCTGCTCAACGAGGGCATTCCTACCACCGACCTGGCGCTTTCGGCGCTTCACGCGGTCGCCCGCCAAACGATCGGCGGTCTGGCCCAGGGTATCGACATCGAGCCGCCGGTAATCTTCGAGGGCGGTACGCTCGCCTACAACCCCACACTGGTCCGCGTGTTCCGGGAGCAACTGAATCTATCGGACGATCAGGTTATCGTCCCGCGCGATCCGCAGATCATGGTCGCGCGCGGTGCCGCCCTGTCGCTGACCGACATGTTCGCATCGTCCCAACCGATCGACCTTCCCGACGCTTTTGTCCGGCTGGATAAGCTCGAGACGGTCGCGCCCGCAAGCGGGGAGGGACGTCTTGCCCAGCCCTTTTTTGCCACACCTGCCGAGCAGGCGGATTTTACGGCACGCCATGGCAAAGAGACGCCGGCAAAGGGTCCGGATGCGTATGCGCCCGGAGAGACGGTGCGTGTGGCGCTCGGTATCGATTCGGGGAGCACGACGACCAAGTTCGCCCTGGTCGATGAGGCGGGTGAGCTTGTCGATTCGTTCTACGCGTCTAATAACGGCAGACCGCTCGACGTCGCCCAACAGGGTCTTGTCAGCTTGAAGAACCGCTGGGAGACAGCGGGAGTCACGCTTGCGATCGATGCCGTGGGCACCACGGGATACGGCGAGGAGCTTTTCGCGCGCGCGTTCCACGCCGACTACCATACGGTCGAGACGGTCGCGCACGCCCGCGCCGCGTGCGCATGCGTTCCCGATGCGACCTTCGTGCTCGACATCGGCGGACAGGATATGAAGGCCATCTGGCTCAACCACGGCGTGCTGACCGATATCGTCGTCAACGAGGCGTGCTCTGCGGGCTGCGGCTCGTTCCTCGAGGGTTTTGCCAAAAACCTCGGAATAGCCGTTGAGGATATCGCGACCGAGGCATTTTCGTCCAAAGCCCCCGCCGTTCTCGGCAGCCGCTGCACGGTGTTCATGAACAGCAGCGTCGTTTCCGAGCAGCGGCGCGGTAAGGGTCCGGGCGACATCATGGCCGGTCTCTGCCGTTCGATTATCGAGAACGTGTTCACCAAGGTCATTCGCGTTTCAAATCTCAACCGTCTGGGCGACAAAGTCGTCGTCCAGGGCGGCACGTTCCGAAACGACGCGGTGCTGCGCGCATTCGAGCAGTATCTGGGCAAACCCGTCACGCGTGCGCCCCACCCGGGGCTGATGGGCGCTATCGGTATCGCCCTGCTCGCGCGCGAGGAATGCCGCAAGGGCGACGCCGGCACGTCGTTTATCGGGCTCGATGCCGTGGAGCGCTTCGAGCATCGCGAGTTCGGCGGCGTTACCTGCCGTCGGTGCAACAACCGCTGCCAGCGCGCGGTCGTGGCATTTGGCGACGGCTCGCTTTACGTCACGGGCAATCGCTGCCCGCGCGGCGGCGCCATCTCATGGGATGAGCTCGTGCGCGAGGTTCCCGCGGCGGAGGAGCTGCGTCCGCAGGGTGCTTGCGAGGCACAGGCACCCGGCACGGGGCGCGACCGGACCGCGGCTGCCCCCAATCTCTTTGTCGACCGCGAGAAGCTGCTGTTCGAGTCGTACCCCACGGTTCCCGTCAGCGGGGGGCGCGATGTCACGATCGGCATTCCCCGTGTGCTCGAGTTCTGGGACACCATGCCGTTCTGGTCGACGTTCTTCAGCACGCTCGGCTTTAAGGTGCGCGTCTCGGGACGCAGCACCAAGGCGATGTACGAGCGCGGTCTGGCGCACGTCACATCCGACACCGTGTGCTTCCCGGCCAAGCTCGTCCACGGGCACATCCGCAATCTCGTCGACGCCGGCGTCGACCGCATCTTCATGCCCATCATCACGACGGTGCCCACCGAAAACACCGCCTCTACCAGCGAGTGGATGTGCGCCGTCGTAAAGGGATACCCCTACGTGATGCGCAATTCCGATAACCCGGAGGAGCGTTTCGGCGTTCCGTTCGATACGCCGCTGTTCCACTGGTACGACGAGGGCGACCGAAACCGTCAGCTCAAGGCGTGGTGCAAGGAGACCTTCGATATCGATGCCGACCTGGTTGCCAAGGCGACCGAGCAGGCGGACCGCGCGCAGCAGACGTTTGAGAACCAGCTGCAGCTGCGCGGCAGGCAGGTGCTCGAGAACGTGCATGAGGACGGCGGCTACGCGGTGGTGATCGCTTCGCGCCCGTACCACAACGACCCGCTGGTCAACCACGGGCTGCCCAAGCTCTTCTCTGAGCGCGGCATCCCCGTGCTGACGCCCGATGCGGTGCCGGGGGTCTGCAACGTCGATCTTTCCAACAGCCGCATCGACATCGTGAACAACTACCATGCGCGCATGCTGTCGTGCGCGGTCATCGTCGCATCGACGCCCGAGCTCGAGCTCGTGCAGATGGGCAGCTTCGGCTGCGGCCACGATGCGTATCTCACCGACGAGATCGCGCGCATGATGGGCGAGATGGGCTCCAAGGTTCCGATGATGATCAAGCTCGATGAGAGCGACGTCGCCGGTCCCATGGGCATTCGCGTGCGTTCGTTTATCGAGTCGGTCAACCGTCGTCGCGCGGAGGAGCGTGCCGAGGGCGCCCGGGTGCACGCGGTCCATCCGCTCGACGACCCGTATAAGGTCAAGTACACCAAGCGCGACCGGCACGACAAGATCGCGCTGGTCCCCAACACCTCCCATGCGTTCTGCAGGCTCATGACCGCGGCGATGCGCAATCAGGGCGTGCGCGCCGAGGCCCTTGATATCGGGCGCGAGGATGCCATCCGCCTGGGCAAACGCTATGTGCACAACGACATCTGCTTCCCCGCGCAAATCGTGATCGGCGAGGCGCTCGCGGCACTCGAGAGCGGTAAGTACGACCCGCACGACGTCGCCGTGGTGACTGGCAAGTATATCGGCGACTGCCGCCTGACGCACTACATGCCCCTGCTGCGCCGCGCGCTCGACGACGCGGGATACGACTATGTCCCGGTGCTCACCAACGACGACGTCGATGCCCACAATGCGCATCCGGGCTTCAAGCTCGGCCTTGGCCCGAGCATCCAGATCGCCTACGGTCTTCCCATGATCGATGCCCTCGAGGCCATGCTTAGGCGCATCCGTCCCTACGAGCTCGAGAAGGGCGCGGCGGACGCTGCGTTCGACCGCGCGCTCGATGAGGTTATCGAGGGCATGGAGCGCTCCGGGCTGAGAGGCCAGGCGACGGGCTTCAAACGCGCGCTTGCGATCATGGACGCCGTTCCGTACGACCGCTCGAACCCGCATCCGACCGTTCTCATCGTGGGCGAGTACCTGCTCAATTTCCATCTCGGCGCCAACCACGAGATCGAGCGCTACCTCGAGGACAACGGGCTCGAGGTCATCGAGGCGCGCATGACCGACGTGATCCGCAAGACCTATTTCTACAAGCATGCGCAGTCGCGCGAGTTCCACGTCGACCTGTCGCTGCCCGAAAAGGCCTGGTACGCCACGGCGGACAACCTGTTCGAGCTCGCGCACGACCGTTGCGACCGCCTGGGCGCGGCGAGCCCGCTCTACGAGCCGCCGACGCGCATGCCCGAGCTCGTGCGCGCGAGCGATAAGATCCTGCACCATACGTTCGATGCGGGCGAGGGCGTGCTGATTCCGGCGGAGATTCTCGAGCACGCCAAGCGCGGCTGCCGCAACTTCGTGATCCTGCAGCCGTTCGGGTGTCTGCCCAACCATGTCGTGGGGCGCGGGCTCATCCATGCGCTCAAGGAGCAGTATCCCACGGCGCAGTTCCTGCCGCTCGACTACGATCCCGACGTGAGCTTCGCCAACGTGGAGAACCGTCTTCAGATGCTCATCATGAACGCCAAGGCGCAGGGGTGCGGTGAGGCGCATGGCGAGACCGCGTAAGGACGCCGATGCGCCCGATGCACGCACCCGTATCATCGAGGCGTTTTGGGAGCTCATCGAGAACAACAGCATCTTCGAGCTGTCGGTTGGCGAGGTGACCCGCGCCGCCCAGTGCAATCGCGGAACGTTTTACTACTATTTTCACGATTTCGATGAACTCGTCGCCATCGCCATAGCCCAGCTGCTGCAGGATAACGAGCTCATCACCGATGCCCTCTGGCATTTTTCGAGCGAGGGCGACCTTTCGGCGTTCGACCGGCGCGACGTCCGCTGCCTGCTGCGGCGCATCGTCATCACCATGAGGGCGGGTGCCGCCGAGCAGGTCGTGCAGGGCATCCATACGATCATCATCGACCGCGTGAGAGAGATCGTCCACCCCGACGGAGAAGAGCTCAAGGCAGATTCGAGCTTTGCGGTGGGCTTTCTGGTCTCGGGCATCATGGGCTTTGTGATGGCGGTCGGCTTTGCCCGGGAGGGCGGCGAGGAGATAGACCTCGAGCAGCCGGGGGACAGCGCGTGCGCGTACCTGAGGGCGGTCGCCATGCAGACGGTGGAAACGGTCGCGCAAGTCGAGGGCGTCGATACATCCGAGCTGCTCGAACGCGTCTCCAAGGAGGCCGATGCCTATCGCGCATCGCGTGCGACGAGTCCCGACGTGGTGAAAGACGCCTAGGGTTTCTCTTGCGGGGCGCCTGTCGCGCATCGCGCGGTGAGTCCCGCGATGCGGTCATAACCTGCATTCATGTGAGCCGGGTTTATAGATATTCCTCCAGCTGTTAACATAGACAACCTGTGGGTAAAGAGACAAAAGCGCCGCCGACGGGCGGGCGTTTTGATTTCGATGAACTCATGTAAGGAAACGAGCATGTTAGATAGATTTACCGATCGAGCGCGCAAGGTCATGTCGATGGCCAAACAGGAGGCGCTCGATCTGCACTCAAATAAGGTGGGCACCGAGCACCTGCTGCTCGCACTCGCCAAGGAGGACGAGGGCATCGCTGCCGAGGCGCTGCGCTCGCTTGATATCTCCTACGACGACATCATGGACACCCTCAAGGAGGTCCAGACCACGGTTCCCGAGCCCAGCGAGGAGACCGAGGCTGCCAAGCTTGCCTTTACGCCGCTCGTCATCAGCGTGATGGAGCGCTCCTTCCGCGTGGCACGTGAGAACAACCAGACCTACGTGTCGACCGAGCACTTGCTGATTGGCATCGTCGAAGAGGGTAACGGCATGGCCATGGACATCCTCATGCGCCTGGGTGTGTCGTCCGCCTCCATCAAAAAGGCTATCGAGAAACTTACCGCCAAGGACCAGGACAAGAAGCGTCCGCTCGCCGGCGCCGGTGCCGGGCGTCCCGGTGCGGGCCTGCCGTTCTTTAGCGGCTCGGACGCGTCGCAGCAAAAGGGGGGCGGCACCGATACGCTTAAGCAGTTCGCCACCAACCTTACGCAGAAGGCGCGCGACGGCGAGCTCGACCCTGTAATTGGTCGCGAAAAGGAAGTCCAGCGTATGATGGAGATCCTTTCGCGTCGCACCAAGAACAATCCGCTTATCTTGGGCGACCCCGGCGTGGGCAAGACGGCCATCGTCGAGGGTCTGGCTCAGCAGATTGCAGCTGGCAACGTGCCCGAGAACCTTATGAACCAGAACATCTGGACGCTCGACCTGCCGGGCCTCGTTGCGGGCGCCAAGTATCGCGGTGAGTTTGAGGAGCGCCTCAAGAACGTGATCCAGGAGGCCACCGAAGCTGACGACGTCATCCTGTTTATTGACGAGATGCACACCATCATCGGTGCCGGCTCTGCCGAGGGCTCCATCGACGCGAGCTCCATGCTCAAGCCCGTGCTCGCGCGCGGTGCCTTCCAGATTATCGGCGCCACCACGGCCGAGGAATTCCGCAAGTACCTCACCAAGGACCCGGCCTTCGAGCGTCGCTTCCAGACCATCGATGTCGAGGAGCCGAGCGTCGAGGACACGGTCAAGATCCTGACCGCGCTCAAGCCGCGCTACGAGGAGCACCACCATGTGCGCTATACGCAGGGTGCTATCGAGGCCGCCGCGAACCTCTCCGACCGCTACATCCAGGATCGCTTCCTGCCCGATAAGGCCATCGACCTCATTGACGAGGCCGGCGCCCGCGCCCGCATCGCCGCCAACCGCGCGCCCGAGCCGGTGCGCGAGGCCGAGCATCGCATAGAGGAGCTCAAGGCCGCCGCGCAGGAGGCCACCGAGAGCGACGACATGAACAAGGCCGCCGAGATCACCGAGCAGCAGAAGGCCGCCGAGATTGAGCTCGCCGAGGCCAAGGCCGCCTGGACCGCCGAGCTCGACGCCAGCCCGCTCACCATCGATGTCTCCCAGATTGCCGACATCGTGTCCGTGACCTCGGGCGTGCCGGTGTCCTCGCTCACCGAGAGCGAGAGCCGCCGCCTGCTGCAGGCCGAAAGCGTGCTCAAGACGCGCATCATCGGTCAGGACGAGGCCGTCGAGGCCGTTGCCAAGGCCGTGCGCCGCAGCCGCTCGCCGCTCAAGGACCCGCGTCGCCCCGGCGGCAGCTTTATCTTCCTGGGCCCCACCGGCACGGGCAAAACCGAGCTCGCCAAGACGCTCGCCGAGTATCTCTTTGGCAGCAAGGACGCGCTCATCAGCTTCGATATGTCGGAGTTTGGCAGTGAGTTCGAGGTCTCCAAGCTCATCGGTAGCCCCCCGGGCTATGTGGGCCACGACGAGGGCGGCCAGCTCACCAAGGCCGTTCGTCGTCACCCGTACTCGGTCGTGCTGTTCGACGAGATCGAGAAGGCGCACCCCGATATCTTCAACATCTTGCTGCAGGTGCTGGAGGAGGGCCGCCTGACCGATAGCCAGGGCAAGACGGTCGACTTCCGCAACACCGTGATCATCATGACGTCCAACGTGGGCGCCCGCGAGATTGCGCAGGATGCGAGCGTTGGCTTTGGCACCACCGGCGAGCAGGGTCTCACGTCGAGTGAGATCCGTGGTCGCGCGATGGGCGAGCTCAAGCGCCTGTTCCGCCCCGAGCTGCTCAACCGTATCGACGACATTGTGGTGTTCCAGAAGCTCTCGGGCGAGAATCTCACCAAGATCGCGCACCTGCTGGTGGACGACCTGCGTCAGCGTTTGATTGCCAACGGCATGAACATCAAGCTCACCGATGCGGCCTATGACAAGATCGTGGCCGAGGGCACCGACCTCACCAACGGTGCGCGTCCGCTGCGCCGTGCTATTCAAAAGCTCATCGAGGACCCGCTGTCCGAGGAGCTTCTGGCCGGCGAGTGGGGCGAGGGCGATACCGTCCTGTGCGACGTGGCCGATGGCAAGTTTGTCTTTAGCCACGGCACGGGCGAGATCCCGGCACCGCGTCCGGCGGGCACGCTCGGTGGCGATACCGCTCCGGCGGCACCGCACACCGGCAACGCCGCGCCCGTGAGCGGCGGCGTGACCTCGGGCCCCGGCGGCATGATGCAAGCCGGTTCCGGCGCGCTGTAGGGCGTGGCGACAATTTGATACGCGCAATCGAGGCGCTCCGGAAAGGGCGCCTCAATTTGTAGAGCTGCGGAAGTTGTGACCGTTGCGCTATACGGTCCACCGTTAGCCGATGATGCGAGGGCGCTCGGCGTTTTCGACTGGTTTATGCACGCAAAGTCTGGGAATATACAAGTCGCATGTCTTACTGTCTAACCAGTTGCGCCAAGGAGGCACCATGGACTACAAGATTACCGGCTACGAGCCCGCCCAGCTGTTCCATTTCTTTGAGGAGGTCAGCGCGATCCCCCGTGGGTCTGGCAACGAGAAGGGCATCAGCGATTTCCTGGTCGCGTTTGCCAAGGAGCGCGGTCTCGATGTGTATCAGGACGAGGTCTACAACGTCATCATTCGCAAGCCCGCATCTGCCGGCGCCGAGAATGCCCCGACCGTGATGCTGCAGGGCCACATCGACATGGTGTGCGACAAGCTGGGCTCCGTTGAGCACGACTTTACGACTGATGGTATCGACCTGGTCGTCAAGGACGGCGTCCTCACCGCTAACGGTACCACTCTGGGCGCCGACAACGGTATTGCCGTCGCTCTGATGCTCACTGTTCTCGATGACGATTCGATCGTTCACCCCGCCCTCGAGTGCGTATTCACCACCGACGAGGAGACTGGCCTGGTTGGCGCCGAGACGCTCGACAAGTCCCAGATTAGCGCCCGCACCATGATTAACCTTGACTCCGAGGAAGAGGGCGTTGCCACCGTCAGTTGCGCCGGCGGCGTCGTCGTTACCTACACCTGCCCGATCGTGCGCGAGCATAAGACCGGTAGCACCCTCACGCTCGACATCTCCGGCCTGCTGGGTGGTCACTCCGGCAGCGATATCCACCTGGAGCGCGGCAACGGCAACCTCATCATGGCCCGCATCATCGACCGCCTGATGGTTGCCGGCGAGCCCGCCATCGTTAGCTTTAACGGCGGCACCAAGGACAACGCCATCAACCGTGAGTGCAAGGCCGAGCTGGTCTACGCTGATCACGCTGCCGCCGAGGCCGCGGCCCAGATCGCAAAGGGCATCATCGCCGACGTCACTGCCGAGCTCGAGGTCTTCGACCCCGGCTTTACCTGCACCGTCGAGATTGCCGACGACGCCGAGGTCGAGGCCATGGACGAGAAGTCCGCGCTTGCCCTCATCCGCGCCCTGCGTCTTGCCCCTAACGGCGTGATTCGCCGCAACGTCGCCACCGACGGCTCCGTCGAGGTTTCCTCCAACATCGGTGTGGTTGCCACCTCTGACGACCAGGTCAAGATTATGCTGTCCCCGCGCTCCTCGATCACCTCGCTGCAGAACGAGTTCAAGGACCGCCTGCAGACGCTCGCCGATGTCCTGGGCTTCGACGCCAAGTTTGAGTTCGAGTATCCCGGCTGGAGCTATGCCGAGCATTCGCCGGTCCGCGACGTCTTTGTCGAGAGCTATCGCGAGCTCTTTGGCTCCGAGCTGCGCATCGAGTCCATTCACGCCGGCCTTGAGTGCGGCCTGTTTGCCGAGGCCCTGCACGGCCTGGACGCCATCGCCGTGGGCCCGACGCTCTCCGATGTCCACACTCCGGACGAGAGCATGGAGCTTGCTTCTGCCGAGCGCTTCTACGAGCTGCTCATCGACGTCCTCAAGCGCCTCGCTGCGTAAAGGTTGCGCTAGCAGCAGTTCGAGCCACGTGCTAGCGGATTGCAAATGACATTACGAGAGGGGACATCCGAGCTTTTGCGACGGGTGTCCCCTCTCTTTTGTTTGATAATTGCGAAATTAAGGCCACCTAGTCCATTTCTGCCTTGATGAGGTCGAGGGTGCGCTGGCAGTTTTCGCGGACGGGGCCGAGCATATGCTCGCGCAGGTCCGCCATGCCGGGCAGGTCGGCGTATTCGTCCATGACCTCTTCCATGCAAATGGGCACCTCGTAGGCGAGGTCCATCATGGTCGCAAAGCAAAACTTCTCGGATAGCCCGGCATCGGTGAGTGCCGCCTCCAGCGCGGGGTCGCCCATACCGTGGTATCGGCGGATAGCGCCTGGACCGATGCGCCCCACACGATTTTCGCCGCCAACGCTCATGGCAAGGCGCGCCCGGCGGCGCATGCGCTCATACGCCAAACCCGACGCGACATCGTACATTCGAGCCATCATGGCTGCGCCGTCGTTTCCAAGGAGCAGGGAATAGTTTTTCGCGTGCGCATCCGGTGCGCCGATAATGGCGTTGAAGAACAGTATCTGCGTAAACAGATACAGGTTAAGTTGATGGTGGCTCGTATTTACGAGGAGCTCTTGAATGTCGCGGGTGGTCGGGCCGCCGTCTGCTGTGTACTTTTGGGCGGGCATCACCCCAAGTGCCTGACAGAGGTCTTCTTGATGTAGGCGCCTGATCATTCCGTCTTCGACTTTCACGCGGTCATAGCGCTCAACAATGAGGGCAGGTTCGTCCTCAAACATACGATATTCGACGTTTGCCGTTGCGATACCGGCGCGCTGGGCGCTTTTCATGCAGACAAACTCATTGAGAGCCTCGAGTTTAAATCCGATAACGCCATTTTTGAAAATATGCGTTGTGGGCGAGGAGCCCATGCATTCGCACCAGCGGCCGTTTATGAACGCGAGCGCGAACTTGCCCTGGTTGCCTCCAAGTGACCAACTTTCATCTAGACCCATCCACGATGCATCGCGGTCATCTCTGATCGACTTGAGACGGAGAGCAATTTCGTGGTCGTCTATAGGGCGGTAGTCGCCAGCGCGATGCAGGACGGCGTCGGCATCTTCTTCGGCACAAAACTGCACTCCGCCCGGACAGTCGAGTCCGATATGGCTGAGCAACGCAACGGGATTGTTGGGCCTAACGTTGAATTCGGCGGCAATCGCTTTTCGTTGGTCCTCGCTGTCGGGTAGAAGGCCAAACAAGTACGGATTCATGACCTGTTGGCCGTATGTGCGATTCGATACGGGTATGTTGGTCGATAGGGTTGGCCCGTCATAGTCATGATCGTAGGTAAAGCTGATAAGACCGTTCTCATCTTGCGTGAGCGTTCCCGCAGGTACGCCGCAAATAATGGTCCGAAGTGATGTTCTGGCCATTGGCTATTTCCCTTCGGGCTTGGTTTGGTTAGATGCGTTTGCGGCAATCGAGACTCCGAGATTGGACATGGCGAAATCGGCGAAGGCCTTGTCGTAGAGCTCGGACGTAAAGGGGACATCTGCGAGAGCCGGAACGGCTGCGCTGCGACGGTTGCGATGGTGAAAACGTTGAGCGTGATGGCGCCTGGGGGTACTACGAGGTTGCAAATCAGCATGCGGGGCGTCGACTGGTTGCTCGTTTTTCGATTCGTCGATATCCCCTTGAGCGGCGAGCGCCAGTCCAAGAGCACCGAAAACTGCCAGCAGCTTGTCGAGCCGAATGCCCGTGGCATCTCCCAGCTCGAGCGATGCGAGCAGGCGCTCCGAAACACCGGCCTTATTAGCGAGGGCGGCACGGGTGAGACCCTGAGCCTCGCGTGCCTGGCGCACGTAGATGCCAGCTTGGCGCGGTGTGGTGATGGGAAGGGTATCCACGGCGATCTCCTAACGTGCAGACTTTTGCATCATAGTATGACATGCAAAAGTCTGCATGAAAAGGCCTCATGCAAAACTCTGCATGAGACCTCATCCGGACGTTTAGTTTTGAAGGGTGTTTTACAGCGCCAAAATCCCCAGATGCTCCAGCAAAATCTTGAGGCCGATGAGGACGAGCACGACGCCACCCACGATGGTGGCGGGCTTTTCGTAGCGCGCGCCAAAGGTGTGGCCGATCGCTACGCCGGCAACGGAGAAGACAAAGGTCGTGATGCCAATGAGCGACACGGCGGGAACGATATCGACCGAGAGCGCGGCAAACGAGATGCCCACGGCAAGCGCGTCAATCGAGGTGGCGATGGCAAGGATTAGATATTCGCCCAGGTCGATCTTTTCGGCATCCTTGCCGTCGCCTTCGTTCTCGTCCTCAGTAAAGGCTTCCCACAGCATCTTGCCGCCGATAAAGGCGAGCAGGATAAAGGCGATCCAGTGGTCGATGGGGCTGATGATGCCCATGAACTGGCTACCAAGGGCCCACCCAATTACGGGCATGCCGGCCTGGAAACCGCCAAAGAACAGGCCGAGTATCACGGCGACCTTAAGGTTGATCCTTTTCATGCCAAGGCCCTTGCAGATGGATACGGCAAAGGCGTCCATAGAAAGGCCGATAGCGAGCAATACGAGCTCAGCGAGTCCCATAGTCTGGCTCCCTCTCTGCGGGCGGGCCCGCGTGTACCTCTTGGGGGAGTAACAAAAAAGACCCGTGGCGTACGCGTTGCGCGCACAGCCACGAGTCTCGTTCATTAAGGCAAGCCAGGCCGCATCGGCCAGTGTGTTGACTTGCCGCGCCACCGGAGGCGAACCCGGTCACGCGACTACTCCCTCATTTATGCGAATCCCGATGCTACCACATAAGCAGCTCATTTGGATTGGGGCTCTCAGCTGTGTTCGCTCATTCTGTAAGCATCGGATTTCGCAAGCGCCGCAGGGACAAACCGTGAGAAACTATTTAGCGTTTATGGAGCGTATACGATGGGAGCGATGCCTTGGATAAGAACGAGCTGCAAAAGCGTATGGAACAGGCCATCCGCCTGACGGCACCTGGTCAGCCGATCCGCACCGCCCTGGACATGATCATCGCCGGTCACCTGGGCGCCCTTATCTGTGTCGGCGACACCGAAAACGTGCTCGCTGCCGGTAACGACGGCTTCCCGCTCAACATTTCGTTTACCTCGAACCGCCTGTTCGAGCTTTCCAAGATGGACGGCGCCATCGTCATCGATGGCGACCTCACCCAGATCCTGCGCGCCAACTTCCACCTCAATCCCGATCCCTCGCTCGCCACGAGTGAGACGGGCATGCGTCACCGTACTGCCGCTCGCATGTCGGTGCTCACCGATGCCATCGTGATCTCGGTTTCGGCTCGCCGTGCCGTCGTTAACGTGTACGTTCACGGCAAGAGCTACGAGATCCAGCCCGTCACCACCATCATGAGCTCGGTCAACCAGCTCGTCGCCACGCTTCAGACCACCCGTCAGTCGCTCGATCGCTCCCTGCTGCGCCTGACGGCCCTTGAGCTCGACGACTACGTTACGCTCGCCGACATCACCGGTATTTTCTCGAGCTTCGAGATCATGCAGCAGGCAAAGACCGAGCTTAAGGATTGCATCGTCAAGCTGGGTAACCAGGGCAAGCTCGTGCAGATGCAGCTCGAGCAGCTCGCGGGCTCCAGCATGGATACCGAATACGACTTGATGATCCGCGACTACGCAAGCGATTCCTCCGAGGCAAACGCCGAGAAGATCCGCGCCGAGCTGAGCCGCATGACGCCTAAGGACCTGTCCGACCCGCAGCACGTGGCGGCAGTTCTGGGTTACGACGACCTGGACGAGGACTCCGTCATGACGCCGCTGGGCCTGCGCACGCTTTCGCGTGTGTCCGTCGTGCGCGACGGCGTGGCCGAGAAGATCGTCGACGAGTACGGCTCGCTGCAGGAGCTCATGGATGACATCAGCGAGGACCCGGAGCGCCTGGGCGACTTTGGCGTCAACAACCCTGCCATTCTTGCGGATTCCCTGTACCGCATGAAGGGTACCAAACAGGGGAACGCATAATGGCGCCCGTATGCGCCGTGGTCGTTGCCGGCGGCAGCGGCCAGCGCTTTGGAAATCCCGGCGGCAAGCAGCTCGTTAACGTGGCGGGCCGTCCGCTCATGAGCTGGTCCATCCGCGCGTTCGATCGTAGCGACAAGGTCGGCCACATTGTGGTGGTGTGTCCTGCCGAGCGTCGTGCCGAGATGCGCCGCCTGGCCATCGACCCGTTTGACTATGACACGCCCATCAGCTTTGCCGATGCCGGCGATACCCGCCAGGATTCCACCCGTGCCGGCGTGCATGCGGTTCCGGCGGGCTTTGAATACGTCGCCATTCACGATGGTGCTCGTCCGCTCATTACGACCGAGGCCATCGATCACGCTATTGACGTGCTCGTGAGCGACCGCGCCCTCGACGGTGTCGTGTGCGGCCAGCCCGCGATCGACACACTCAAGATCGTCGATGGCGACAATATCGTCGAGACGCCGCCGCGTGAGCTCTATTGGGCCGCGCAGACGCCGCAGATCTTTAGCGTCGATGCTATGAAGCGCGCCCACGCTGCAGCCATTGCCGAGGGCTTTATCGGCACCGATGATTCGTCGCTGGTCGAGCGCATGGGTGGGCGCGTCCGCTGCGTCCAGAGCCCGCGCGATAACCTTAAGGTGACGGTGCCCGAGGACTTGCGTCCCGTAACCGCGATTCTGCTTGGCCGCATGGCCGAGGGAGAGGACCTTCCCCATGTTCAGTAACCTGCGCATTGGCCATGGCTACGACGTTCACCGTCTGGTGGAGGGGCGTCGATGTATCATCGGCGGTGTCGACATTCCCTACGAGCGCGGCCTGCTGGGCCACTCGGATGCCGATGTGCTCGCGCACGCCTTGGCCGACGCCATTCTGGGCGCCTGCCGCGGGGGAGACATCGGCAAGCTATTCCCCGACACCGATCCCGCCTACGAGGGTGCCGATTCGATGGTGCTGCTTGCCCGCGTGATGGACTATGCGCGCGAGCTGGGCTTTGAGTTTGTCGATGCCGATTGCACCATTGCCTGTCAGCAACCCAAGATCACCCCGCACCGCGATGCCATGCGCGCCAACCTCGCCCATGCCCTGGGCGTCGATGTCGAAAACGTGGGCGTCGCCGCCACTACGACCGAAAGGCTCGGTTGGGAAGGCCAGGGCGAGGGAATCGGCGCCTGGGCCGTCTGCCTGCTACAGAAAACCGTTAAGGAGTAACGAATGCGTATCTACAACAGCGCTACCCATAAAAAGGAAGAGTTCCAGCCCATCGAGTCCGGCAAGGTCCGCATGTACGTGTGCGGCCCCACGGTCTATGACAACATTCACATCGGCAATGCCCGCACGTTCATCAGCTTTGACGTGATTCGTCGCTGGCTCATCGCGAGCGGCTACGAGGTCACGTTCGCCCAGAACCTCACCGATGTCGATGACAAGATCATCAAGCGCGCCAACGAGCAGGGCCGCACTGCCGCCGAGGTCGCGACAGAGTTCTCCGACAAGTTCATCGGCGTCATGCGCGCCGCCAACGTGCTCGATCCCGATGTGCGCCCCCGCGCCACCAAGGAGATCGGCCCCATGATCGCCATGATCAAGACGCTCATCGAGCAGGGCCATGCCTATGCCGCCGATAACGGCGACGTGTACTTTGCCGTGCGCAGCGATCCCAACTACGGCCAAGTCTCGGGCCGCAACATCGACGACCTTATGGTGGGTGCGCGCATCGAGGAGAACGAGGACAAGAACGACCCGCTCGACTTTGCCCTATGGAAGGCCGCCAAGCCCGGCGAGCCCAGCTGGCCGAGCCCCTGGGGCGAGGGCCGTCCCGGTTGGCACACCGAGTGCGCCGCCATGGTGCATCGCTACCTGGGCACTCCGATCGACATCCACGGCGGCGGCTCCGACCTTGCCTTCCCGCATCACGAGAACGAGTGCGCTCAGGCCACCTGCGCCTGGCACCAGGGCTTCTCCAACACCTGGATGCACACGGGCATGCTGCTGGTAGACGGCGAGAAGATGTCCAAGTCGCTCGGCAACTTCTTTACGCTGGCCGAGGTCCTCGAGCAGCACTCCGCTGCCGCCCTGCGCCTGCTGATGCTGCAGACGAGCTATCGCTCGCCGCTCGACTTTTCTTGGGAGCGCCTGGAGGGTGCCGAGAACTCGCTCACGCGTATCGCCGGTACGGTCGAGAACCTTCGCTGGGCCGCGAACCATGCGACGGCCGATGCCGATGAGGCAGCATCCGAGGCGTTTGCCGCCAAGGCCGCCGAGACCCGTGCCACCTTTAAGGAGTGCATGGACGACGACTTTAACTCCGCCGGTGCCATGGGCGCTGTCTTTGGCTTTGTGACCGAGTGCAACCAGTACCTGGAGCAGGCGGGCGATGCTGCCGACAAGGCCGCAGTCCTGGCTGCCGCCGATACGCTGGCCGAGCTGCTCGATACGTTTGGCGTCGAGCTTCCCGAGCCCAAGGTCGAGCTGCCGCTGGGCCTGCTGGGCGTTGCCGCCGGCCTGGTTGCCTACACGGGTGACGATGTGGACGAGGCCGCTGCCAAGATTCTCGAGGCTCGCGCCGAGGCCCGCGCCGCCAAGAACTGGGATCTGGCCGATGCCATCCGCGACCAGCTCAAGGACCTGGGCCTGACGATTGAAGATACTGCCGCCGGTACTCGTATTAAGAGTCTCTAGTATTTGTCGACCGTTCGAGGTGCGGCAGATTGCCTTGAAAGAGGAGGGCATAGACCT
>DBGAPG010000014.1:0-4832 GCA_048438765.1 Collinsella sp. | reverse complement strand
GCTCATGAAGCAGCACAACATCAACGCGGTGCGCACGTCCCACTACGCCAACGACCCGCGCTTCTACGAGCTGTGCGACGAGTACGGCATCATGCTGGTCGCCGAGACCGATATGGAGAGCCACGGCTTCGAGAATATCGGTAATATCGCCCTGGTCACCGACGATCCTGCCTGGGAGCCGGCTTACGTTGACCGTGTTGAGCGTCTGGTGATGCAAGAGCGCAACCACGCGTGCATCATCATGTGGTCGATGGGCAACGAGAGCGGCTATGGCTGCAACATCCGCGCGATGTACGCCAAAGCTCACGAGCTCGACGGTCGTCCGGTCCACTACGAGGAGGATCGCAACGCCGATACCGTCGACGTCATTTCCACCATGTACTCCCGCGTGTCGCAGATGAACGACTTTGGCGAGCATCCGTTCCCCAAGCCGCGCATCAACTGCGAGTACGGCCACTCTATGGGTAATGGTCCCGGAGGCCTGTCCGAGTACCAGGAGGTCTTCGATCGCTGGGATTGCATCCAGGGCCAGTTCATTTGGGAATGGTGCGACCACGGTCTGGCTGCTGTGACCGAGGACGGCGTTGCCTACGACATGTATGGCGGCGACAACGGCGATTACCCCAACAACAGTAACTTCTGCATCGATGGCATGGTGTTCCCTTGGCAGCAGCCGAGCCCGGGCCTTACCGAGTACGGCCAGGTCATCTGCCCGGTCCGCATGGCTTATGACGCCGAGGCAGGCGAGCTGATCGTCACCAACAAGCGTTGGTTTACCACCCTCGAGGATGTTTGCCTGTCGGCCGAGACCCTGGTGGACGGCGACGTGGTCTGCCGCAAGACGCTCGTGCCCGGCGCGGTTGCCCCCGGCGAGTCCGTCCAGCTTCCGCTGGTGATCCGCGAGGCCGCAGTGGGCGAGACCCTGCTGACCGTGCACGCCTACACCATGGCTGCTCACGCCTGGTGCGAGCCGATGTTCCAGCTGGGCGCAAGCCAGTTTGCCATCGCAAACCATCCGGCGCCGGCAATTGCCGCTCCCGTGCGTCCCGAGCTTACGGTCGAGGAGACCGCGCAGGAGATCTGCGTTCACTCCCTCAACGGCGAGCTGACCTTCAGTAAGGTCAACGGTACCGTGAGCGAGTGGAAGGCATCTGGCCGCGACGTCATGACCTCCGGTCCCCAGGTTGGTTTTTGGCATCCGCTCGTCGATAACCACGCCCAGGAGTATGACTCCCTGTGGAAGGACAACTTCATCGATGTGATGCAGACGTCTACCCGCAATGTTTCTTGGAAGCAGGACGGCAATGCGGTCGTCGTTACCGTGAACCAGCGTATCGCTCCTCCCGTCCGCGCGTTCGGCATGCGCGTTGAGCTCGTCTACACCGTGCTTCCGAGCGGTCGCGTCGACCTCAAGGTTTCCGGCGAGCCCTACGGCGACTATTCGGACATTATCCCGCGCATCGGCATCTCCTTCGAGGTTCCCGGTTGTGATCGTGCCGTCGAGTGGTATGGCCACGGCCCGGGCGAGAACTATCCGGACTCGCTGCGCGCCAACCCGGTCGGTCATTACCGCACTACGGTCGACGACATGTTCACGCCCTACGTTATGCCTCAGGACTGCGCCAACCGCGAGGGCACCCGCTGGGTTGCCCTGCGCTCTAGCCACGGTGACGGCGTGCTGGTGACCCGTCCAGCCGATGCCGCTTCCAACCCGTTCTCGTTCTCCGCATGGCCCTATAGCTGCGAGGCTATCGATAACGCCAAGCATGTCTACGATCTTGTCCCGGGCGACACGGTTACGGTCAACATCAACGACCAGCTGCTCGGCCTTGGCTCGAACTCTTGGGGTTCCGAGGTGCTCGATTCCTATCGCACCCGTTTTGAGAGCTTCAGCTTTGAGGTGTCCCTGCGACCGCTGACGTCTGCCGATTTGGCTCAGGCGCTGGCGCCCATTAAGGAGGCATAAGTCATGCATGTTTTTAACTCGCGTGCCGATTTCGACGCCCAGATGAAGTCCGTCAAGAAGTGGATGCGTACCGGCCAGGCACTCGACGGCGTTTCTGAACTGCAGCACGATGTGGCGTACTCTATCGGCGACTCGCTGGTGTATTGGTGGGTGAACGCCCACGAGGCGGCTACTGCCGATCTGGTCGGTCACCGTCGCTACCATGCCGTGCTCGCCCCGCTCGACGGCGATCTGACCGTCGAGGTGGCTTCCAAGGCCGATCTTGCCTGTACGCGCGCTTACAGTGATATCGACGATCGCGAGCGCTTTGAGGGTACGGGGGAGACCGTGACGATTCCCGCCGGCGGCGTTGGCGTCGTCGAAATTGACGAGGCCTACCGTGTTATCGCCGAGGCTTCGGATCCCCGCGTCGTGGTACTGCACGTGACGGTCGAAGGTTATTCCTTCCCCAACAAGTAGTATTCGTCCGTTTGGACGTTTGCTTCGCGCTGTTAAGGGAGATGGCTTTGTTGACTCCCTTTTCCCCATTTCCCTTAGCAGGTGCGCCGTCCGTGTTTGCACTTGCAGCTCGGACGGTTTTAGATGACATTTAACAGATGATTGGGAGGGCTTATGAGCTCTGAAAAACGAGGAACGATTGGTTCGTTCGCTCTGCTGGGCATGACGGTCGCCGCCGTGTTCGGTATCAAGAACATCATCAACAACAACGCGGCCATCGGCTTGGCAGCAGCGCCGTCGTTCTTCTTCGCCACGCTTTTGTACTTTGTCCCCTATACCCTGGTTACCGCCGAGTTCGTCGGCCTCAACAAGGACTCCGAGTCGGGCGTGTACGCATGGGTTAAGACCTCGATGGGTGGTCGCTGGGCGTTCCTGACGGCATTTAGCTACTGGTTCGTTAACCTGTTCTTCTTTGCGTCCGTCCTGCCCAACGTCATCATCTACGCGAGCTACGTGTTCTTTGGTGCCAACGCCGAGCTTTCGCAGCTGTGGATCACCATTATCGAGATCGTTGTCTTTGCTATCGCCACGTGGGTTTCGACCAAGGGCGCTAAGTGGATCGGCTCCATTTCCTCCTTCGGTTCGACCGCGGCTCTCGGCCTGACCGCCGTGTTCATCCTGCTGTCCCTGGCTGCTGCCTTTGGCGGCGTTGAGTTCGCTACGGCTCCTACTCCCGCTAACATGGCTCCCGACATGAGCAACTTCGCAACTGCGTGGGGCTTCTTCGGTACGCTTGCCTGGATCATCCAGGGCGTTGGCGGCGCTGAGTCTGTCGGCGTGTTCCTTAACGACCTTAAGGGTGGCGTCAAGGCCTTCGTGCGCACCGTCGTTATCGCCGGCCTGACAATCGGCCTTCTGTATGCAGGCGCTTCACTGCTGGTTAACCTGTTCATCCCCGAGGGCGGCGTTGCCATCTCCACCGGTATCTTCGACGTATTCGGTGCTGTCTTTGCCCACTTTGGCATTCCCATGGAAGTGTCTACGCGCGCCATCGGCTTGATCCTTCTCGCCGCCACGCTGGGCTCCCTCATGATGTGGACCTCCGCTCCCATCAAGGTCTTCTTCACCGAGATCCCCAAGGGCGTCTTTGGTAGCAAGATCGTCGAGCTCAACGAGCACGGCATTCCCGCCCGCGCTGCCTGGCTGCAGTTCGCCATCGTCGTCCCCATCCTGATCATCCCGGCCTTGGGCTCCGGCAACCTCGACGACCTGCTCATGATCGTCACCAACATGACGGCTGCCACCGCTCTGCTCCCACCGCTGCTGATTTTGCTTGCCTACTTTATGCTGCGCAAGAACTTCGACACCGCTCCCCGTGACTTCCGCATGGGCTCGCGTACCTTCGGTCTGGTCGTTGCTGCATTCCTGCTTGTGGTCTTCTGCTTCGTGCTTATCTGCGGCACTATTCCGCTCGATCAGCCGCTGTGGCTGACGCTGGTCTACAACGTTGGCGGCGTGGTTGTCTTCCTGGGCCTTGCCGTGATGTGGTACAACCGCTACATCAACCGCCTGCGCGAGACCGATCCCGAGGCTGCCGAGAGCGAGCTGCGCCCCTCCGTCCTCGACATGATGGAGTAGCGGCTAGGATTAATCTACGGCTGTAGAATAAATCGATTCCCTTTCCTAAGGAGGGGCCTTACGAGGCCCCTCCTTTTGTGTTTTGAGGCATGGTTTTGGCCGCCGTGGTCAAAAAATGCCAAATATGAGTACTGTTGCAAAAGAAGTGCCATATTTTTCGGCCTGCTCTGAGCGAAAATGGGGTCAAAATCAATTTATCTAACCCCCTTCAAAGGGCGTTTGACGGCTTTCAACCTCTTCGAATCGCTCAAATTAGGCAATTTACTCTCGATTTTGCTGCTACTAAATTGGTGACAGTACTCATATTTGCCACTTTTTGACCACGAGGTGTTCAGAGGAGCTCTCGAGAAGCATCTAACGGTACAATAGCTACCACGTGGCTGGGTTTTGCCGGCCGAATGTGCGATGCCGCGGGAGGGGACATGGTCGAGTTTACAAAGACGATTAAAGATCCGTTGGGATTGCATGCCCGCCCGGTTGCGCTGCTCTATGACATTATCGCCAAGCATCGTTGCGACGTGTCAGTCAGTATCGGCGATCGCCACACGGATGGCCGCGATGTCATGGGCCTCATGGCTCTCTACGGCGAGTGCGGCGAGGACATCATCTTTCGCGTTTCGGGCGTAGACGAGGCTTCCTGCGTTACGTCGATCAGAAACCTCTCGCTCTAAGCATGACAGGGCGCGGCAAAGGACAGCTCTTTGC
Source organism: Collinsella sp. (assembly GCA_048438765.1). Taxonomy (GTDB): domain Bacteria; phylum Actinomycetota; class Coriobacteriia; order Coriobacteriales; family Coriobacteriaceae; genus Collinsella. The sequence continues at coordinate 85 of DBGAPG010000014.1, read as the reverse complement.
CGCGCCTTTTTGTTTCATATAGGAAACTTTTTCGAAATCTGAATGGGGACCCTTTCCAAAAAGTTAGCCACGTGTTAGTTTACTA
>DBGAPG010000013.1:0-3066 GCA_048438765.1 Collinsella sp. | reverse complement strand
GTAGCTAATTTGGGGACAGTCTTCACGGAGCGCTGCAAGGACCGTCCCCCACTGCCGGCAGATAAGGAACGTCCCCATCTGCCGGATTAAGCGAGGTTCTCCAAAACGTGGCGAAGCTCCTGCTGGACGGCGTGGTCGCGGTTGCGCCCCACCACGCGATCGGCAACGGCCTTGAGCGCGGGACGTGCATTTTCCATCGCACAACCCGTGCCGACAAAGCGAATGATCTCGTAGTCGTTCATCGAGTCGCCAAACGCCATGACCTCGTCGCGCCCAATGCCGTAATGCTCCGCGAGCTGTGCAATACCCGAGGCCTTCGACACACCGGGCTGCATGGCATCAATCCACGCGTTGCCCGAAGGCGCAAAGGTAAAGAGCTGACCGAGTTCGCGCTGTAGCACGTACGCACTGTCCATAACCGCACTGTCGTCGCAAAAGATACTCGCTTTGATGATATTTACGCTGGGATCGGGCAGCTCCCAAATGCGCTCGGCATTGGGAAGGTCCTTATCGACCTCACGCACGAACTTGCACTCGTCATCGAGCAAAAAGGACTTGGTTCGGTCAAAGAGCGCAAGATGCAGATTGGGAAACGTCCTGACGGCTTGGGCGAGCCTTCGAATCGCCAGGTGGGAATACACCTCACGGTCTACCATCTTACCGTCGGCGTAGACTTGGGCGCCGTTAGCGGCGACAAAGTCCATCTTGTCGCGAACGGGCGCAAAGAACTCGCACAGGCGATCGTAGCGACGACCTGACGATGCGGCGAAATGCACGCCATGCTCGTGTAGCGCCAGAATCAGTTCATAGGTCTCGGGAGGCACCTGGCCGTTTTCGTCAAGCAGTGTGCCGTCCATATCGGATGCAATCAGTTTAAACATAGAAAAGCTCCCTTCGGGCTTGTTGGAATCAGACGCGTATCCGATTCCAACGTACCCAAAGGGAGCTCAAATAAGACTCCGCGGGCGTAAACGTTACAAGGACCTGGCAAATAGCTCACACATGCCAGAGGTCCTACGGTCGCGGCGTCAGGCAGCCCGCCAAAGAGTGTCCCCGATGACTAGTCGTTTAAGAACGTCCCCGATGACTAGTCGGCGTAGGTGAAGGTTGTGACGTCGAACATGCCCTCGGGGCGGATGCGGAGCGTCGGGATGACCGGCAGGGGCAGGAAGATGATGCCCATGATGGGGTCGAGCGGCGGCTCAATACCCATGGCGCGCGCCTTGACCATAAAGTCGTCGTGCTGCGCGGCAACATCCTCGGCCGTGCCCTCGCTCATAAGGCCACCGAGCGCCAGCGGAATGCGCGCCACGACCTCGCCGTTGCGCACCAGCACGTGGCCGCCCTGGCCCACGGCCTCAACGGCAGCCATCATATCCGCCGCATTGTCGCCCACCACGCACACGTTGTGCGAGTCGTGGCCGATCGTGGAGGCAATGGCACCGCCCGTGATGGTGAAGCCGCGCACCCAGCCGCGACCGATATGCTTGCCGACGAGCCCCATGCCGGCGGGACCGTCGCCGTCGACGCCCTCGGCCTGCAGCGACACGCCGCGGCCATGGCGCTCGATAAGCATAATGCGACGCAAGTCCTCGTCAGTCTCGGGACGAACCATGCCCGTGATAGCCATGCCAGGGATCACATCAATAACCGCCTCGCCCGGCTTAAAGGCATAATCGAACACGTCAAGCGAAAGCTTCGGCAGCTTAACGGAAGCACGCAGCTCATCGGCAAGCGCTGCGACCTCAGCGGTCTCGGGCGCAACCTCGCCCACAAAGGCGCCGTCCTGTGCCACGAGCGCACCGGCGGCATACACGCGATGCGGGGCCGTGGCAAAGGTCAGGTCATCGAGCACCAGCAGGTCGGCGCGCTTGCCCGGAGCGATCGCGCCGCGGAGCTCATGCGGGTCACGACAGCCGTGGTCCAGGCCAAAGGCCTCGGCCGTGGAAAGAGACGCCATGGAGATGGCGACCACCGGGTCGATGCCGGCCTCGATGGCCACGCGGCAGGCGTTGTCGATCATGCCGGTCGAAAGCGCGTCGGAGGGAGCGCGGTCGTCGGTCGCAAAGCAGCAACGGCGAGCACGGGCGGGGTTTTCCAGCAGCATAGGCGACAGGTTGGCAAGGTCATGGCTGCAGGTGCCCTCGCGCAGCATGACATACATGCCGCGGGATAGCTTGTCGAGCGCTTCCTCGGGAATCGTCGACTCGTGGTCGGCGATAATACCCGCTGCGGCATAGGCGTTGAGATCCTTGCCGGCAACAAGCGGAGCATGGCCGTCGACCTGTTTGGACGGCGTCTGATTGGCAGCGTCAATGCGAGCGCAGGTCTCGGGATCGGCCATAAAGACGCCCGGCAGGTTCATCATCTCGCCCAGACCAAAGACATCGCCCGGATGCTCGGCAAAAAACGCCTGCATATCGGCAGCCGAAATAACGGCACCGGCCTGCTCGTCGGGCAGCGCGGGCACGCACGAAGGCATCATGTACTTGATGGAGATGGGTGCGCGGCGGCCGTCCTCGATCATAAAGCGCAAGCCGTCGAGACCGGCAACATTGGCAATCTCGTGGCTGTCGGCAATGGCGGTGGTAGTACCGCGCGTCGCGGCCATGCGAGCATACTCGGCGGGACGGATGTTCGAAGACTCGATATGCAGATGCCCGTCAATAAAACCGGGAGCGAGATAGCGACCCTGGCAGTCGATAACCTCGGCAGCCTCGTAGGTGCCAGCGACATCGTCGCGACCATCGTAGAGCACACCGACGATCACGCCATCCTTGACGGCAACACTACCGGGCGCTACGCGTTGGCCGTACACATCGACGATCTGCGCGTTGGCAAACAGCGTGTCGACGGGCACGCGACCCTCGGCGGCCTCGATCACAGACCTCATGACCTCAACGGACATACATACTCCTTTAACCGTAGAAAAAAGCTGCGGAGCGGACAGGCCTTCACCGCAGCAAACCAATAGCCATTGTATGCCCAAAAGGAGGCCTCCGATAACACCCCTTCCGCTTAACGGCACCGCCAAATGATCCCTTGGGGACGGAGGAAAACGGATCA
>DBGAPG010000012.1:0-4183 GCA_048438765.1 Collinsella sp. | reverse complement strand
AACGCTAGTCCAGCTTGGTGCCCGGTACTTGTGGTGTCTCTTTAAGCAACGCTTTGAGCTCGTTCAAAATGGAAACGGGCTGTCGGTCAACGCTGTTCAGATGGAGCGTCGCCACACGAATGGGCGGCTGATATTCAAGCGAGCCGATGAGCACGGGGGAACCCAGAAACCGCTCGATTTCGTCTGCGATCGAGTCGGTCTCTTCGGGATCAAAGTCGTCGAAAAGCGCCACGAATGTCGGCCCCGTCGAGCGGAACAGGCGACCCTTGCCGCGCGAGCAATCCACCAGACAAGCGGCACATTCTGCCAAAACACGGTCGCCCGCATCAAAGCCAAAACGGGCATTGACCTGAGCGATATCGTCGATTTTAATGGCGATCAACCCCGCCTTGCGCGCCACGCGACGCATTTCGCCAATGGCGTTGACCAGGGCGTGGATATCGCCCAGGCCGGTCACGAAATCAGTTGTATCGGCTAGGCTTCGGTTGATGATAATGCCCACGTACATGTTAGGTTCGGTATCGGTTCCATCCAAGCGGTAGCCCGTGCAGTCGCAAAGCGCGTACGCTCCGGTGACATCCATCACGCGGTACTGCATGTAGTGGAAGTGCCACGTGCCGTTTATCACCATGTCGAGCTCGGCGCGTACGTTGTCGCGGTCCTCGGGATGAACGCGGGCAAGCCACATGTCGACCGAGTTAAAAGGGTGCTGGGAGGGCAGGTCAAAATCGCGCACGGCGTTGACCGACCATTGCGATTCTCCCGTATCGAGGTTAAGGATGAACGGATAGCGCGTCTCGGAGCTCATGGAGATCGCTTGGAACACCCGGTCGTTACAGGGAAGCTGATCGACGATTGGGCGTTGCGGCGCGTCATTGTCTTTCGGTTGCTGCACACGATGCATAAGCTTATAGCGATACATCTTGCGATCGGCATCCATCGTCATCTGGCGACGCGTGTCGCCAGCAAGTGGATCGACGCGCGAGCAGCCAAAGCTAAAGCTGCCGATCATGGGCGCCTTGCCACCTGAGCTCGCCTCGATCAGCCCGGCACGCACCCGCTCCAAGCGCTGCTCGAGTTCGGTCTCGTTTGCGGAGAGCGAGATGAGCACAAACTCGTCTCCACCGATACGGAACAGCATCTCATCGTGCTCCATGGTTTCGGAGAGCGTGCGGCAGATGCTCAGAATATAGCGATTGCCTTCGGCGTGGCCAAACCTATCATTGCAATGTTTGAGATGGTCGATGTCAATATAGGCGCAGGTGAAGGGGTCGCCTTTGTGCCAGAGTTGCTCGACGTGACGGTCAAATCCGTTGCGGTTGCCCAAGTTGGTGAGCGGGTCGATATAGGCGTTGCTCTCAAGCAGCCGGCGCTCTTGTTGCAGGATGGCATGCGTCTTTTTCAACTGCTCGCCAATGCCGCGCAACTCTACGGGCAGGGCGGCAACGTCAAGCTCGGCGGTCGAGACGCCATTCGCAAGTCGCTGAAGATAGACAATAATCGATTGCTCGCCCATGCGGTACGACTCGTTCATGATGGATAACCTCCTTGGGCGGAACAACGGTTTGTATCATATCCCCAATTCGGTTTGAATTGGGGATATAAGTTAGCTAATGGAGACAAATGTCCCCTTCGACGGTGGCGTTTTGCGCGCGAGCGTATCAGTTGTTATTGCCACCATCGAGCAATGCCTCAAAATCCTTCGCCGGCATGGGGCGGTAGTAGAGGAAGCCCTGAGCGTAGCGGGCGCCCATTTGTCGTAGCATGTCCGCCTGCTCATCTGTCTCGACGCCTTCGACCTCGACGGGCAGATGGAGCGACTGCGCCATTTCGAGCATCGATGACACGATCTGCGCGCTGCGACCTTGATCGCGGTCGGTGGGCACAAATGCGCGGTCGAGCTTGATGACGTCGACGTTGACGTTCTTGAGCATCGCGAGCGTGGACTGGCCGGTGCCAAAATCGTCCATATAGGTCGAGAAGCCGCGGGTGTGCAGGTCGGCTGTCAGTTTGTCCACGGCCTCGGATTCTCCCGTATAAGCCGTCTCGGTGATCTCGATACGCATGAGCTCGGGCGGTAGGTTGTATTGGGCGGCGAGCGCCCCCATATGTTCGGCAACGTCGCAGGCAAGGATATCCACGCGCGACACATTAAGCGAGACCGGAACCACGCGAAGACCGCGATCGAGACGCTCGCGCAGCCACGAGGCGACACCCTGCCAAATGTACTTGTCGAGCGTCACCACAAAGCCGCTTTCCTCGAGTGTGGGGATAAACGTTGCGGGCGAAATGAGAGAGCCGTCCTTGTCAATCCAGCGGGTGAGTGCCTCGGCACCAATGATCTCGCCGGTTTCCATATCGACCTGGGGCTGCAGGTAGTACGTGATGCGGCCGTTTGAGAGCGCGTACTGGAACTCGGTCAGCGTGCGGTGGAACGCAATCTCGTGTTCATATTCTTCGGGGCGGAAAATAGCAATGCGCTCCTTGAAGTCGTTTTTGACGCGCCGATTGGTAAACATGGCCTTTGCCTGCGCATCGATGGTGATCTCCTCATTGGAGTCGATGGGGTAAATGCCCATGGACGGCCAAAAACCTACGCCGTCATCATGCCTGGCTACGGCCTCGCGAACGCGGTTGTAGATTTGATGGACGGTGATGTGCTTAAAGGGGATGAGTACACAAAAGTCATCTTGGCCCCAGTACCCTGCGACGCCCATATCGGCATTCTCGATGTCCTTGAGAACCGTGCCCACATCGGCGAGCACACGGTCGCCCTCGGCCTGGCCGTGCCATTCATTAAACAGGCGCATGTGACCCATGTCGACGGTGGCGATGCACCAGGTGCCGTCGCGCCTTGCCTCGAGAAATGCGTTGGCGCGCCGCATAAACTCGCTGGGTCGATAGAGGCCCGTGAGCGAGTCGATACGTTCGGCGATGGCGCTTTTGCGCTCCGCCTCGGGTATGGGGAGGCTGTCGTTGGGAACAAGCCCGCCGGCCGTGCGAAGGCGACGGTCGAGTTCGCCTAAAACGGCGGTCGCTTGATGGGTTAAGTGCTCGTAAAAGGCCGGGACGACAAGGCAGACGGGAGTAATGGTGTCGCCTGCGATTTGGACAGGAGCGAAAACGGCCTCTTTAAGGTGGTGGGTCAGTTGCTCGAATGCCTCGTGGTCCAAATCGTTGCTGAGCACGACGAACTGAACGCTTCGTGAACGATAGACCCGGCTCCTGCCGCGGGTGATCGACAGCATGCGGCCTGCGTATTCGGCAAGCATGTTGTCGACTGCCTCGGCCCCGTAGAGCTCGTTGAGCTTTGTCGTGCCACGAACGCGCACCGCTATAAGCCCTGTCTCGCAACGATCGCGGCGGCAGGCATCGATAGCGTTGATCAGCATACGCTGCGTTCCGAGGCCCGTAGCGGCGTCGACGGTCTCGGCGAGTGAGTGGTTGACGAGTTCGCCGACATAGAGCGAGGGGGCATTTCCGTCGCCGTCGATGCGAAACCCGCGAGCACGGCAGAGAACGTAGTCACCCGCGGCATTGCGCATGCGGTACTGCATGACGCGGCGGTGTTTGGAGCCGTTAAAGATCTGGTTGATGTCGTTGGCGTAGGCCTCGAGGTCATCGGGATGGACGCGCGTCTTCCAGAAATCGCGGCAGCTGTCTATGTGCTCCGAAGGAAGACCGAGATCGCGCAAGGCACCTTGCGACCAAAGGGTGCGGTCCTTGTCCAAGTTCTCGATAAAGAAATAACGGCCCTCGTTGAGCATCGAAAAGGCGTCAAAAATGCGATCGCTTATTTCGAAGTCGTCGGCGTGGACTTGCGTGATATTGCGCCGATCGAGGTGCATGGCATGACGTAGCTTGTAGTCGTACATGCGATGGTCGGCATCGAGTGTCATGCGATTGGAGGCTTCGCCCAGGGCGGGGTCGGCGTGTGCCACTCCGTAGCTAAACGAGTGGGGCATCTCGGAATCGTTGTTTTTGAGCAGGATCGTTCGGCAGTGTTCCAGACGTTCGGCGAGGTCGTCCTCGGTTGCAATCGTAGACAGGATGGCAAACTCGTCGCCTCCCAGACGAAATGCCGCCTCGTCTACTTTCATATACAGCTTGAGATAGAGGCTTACCTGCAAGATATAGCGGTTGCCCTCGTCATGGCCAAAGACGTCGTTGCAGTGCTTGAGAT
>DBGAPG010000011.1:0-4567 GCA_048438765.1 Collinsella sp. | reverse complement strand
CGAAAAACTCTTTTCAAAATTCTTGAAAATTGGGGCTTGCATCGCGTGGCGTTCCTTGCAATAATAGTCGAGCGCGAAGCGCACAGGACACGGTGGGTGTAGCTCAGTTGGCTAGAGCGACGGGTTGTGGTCCCGTAGGTCGAGGGTTCGAGTCCCTTTACCCACCCCAGTTCTTGCTTCGTGTTGATATCGGGTCGTTAGCTCAGTTGGTAGAGCAGGGGACTCTTAATCCCAAGGTCCAGGGTTCGACCCCCTGACGGCCCACCAAAGCATGTTAAAGCGACTGGCTTAGGCTGGTCGCTTTTTTGTTAACCTCGCATGGGGTCGAACCCGTCGGGGCTCGGAGCTGAGGAAATGCGTAAGCATTTGCCAGCGCAGCGCGCAAGGCGCCTTGGCGCCGCAGCGGTCGCCTGCGCAGCAGGCTGACCCCCTGACGGCCCACCAAAGCAAGTTTAGACGGTCAACGAGAGCTGGCCGTCTTTTTTTGTTGACCTCGCATGGGGTCGAACCCGAAAAGGCGCGGCCGCTTTCACAGATCGAGCCTACCCTGGGGATCGGTAAAACCGTCAGTACCCTCCTTGAGTTTCTTCTCGTCTGCCTTCACGCGACGCTCGAGCTTTTTTGTATCCTCGGCAGGCGGTAGGTTCTCGGGAACAATTCCGCGGTCGATGAGGCTGCCACGCACGCTCGTGTTGTTCTCGACGTGTTCTTGTTTGATCTGGTCCAGACCGTACAAGTCGTGTTCCTCGGCGTTGAAGGCCGTCATCGAGTTCGTGAGGTCCTTTGCTTTGATGAGGACATCGGCTAACCTGTCCGCCAATGCCGCGCTCTTGGGTACGCCGAGCTGCTGCTTCATTTCCGCCGTGCTTCTGCCGCCGAATAACGCCTCATCGCCCTTCGACTTGATGATCGCGAATCCTTTGGAGTCCACGCCGCGTTTGAACGCAATACCCGAGAGCTGTTTCTCTGAATCGGATAGCGAGTGGCGCGCCTGCAAGCGCTGAATCTCTGCGAAGCGCTGCTCTATGAGCTCTTGGCGGCGCGTCTGCACGGCAAAGTATGCCTGGGCGAGCGCGATCTCTGGCTTGTTTGAATCTCCGTTCTGTGCGATTAAATAGCATGCATAGCGCGTAAGTTTGTAGTCTTTAACCGCGCGAGCGGCGACACCGGCAGTTACCATTTTCGTGGTGTCACGAAAATGGGAATCAACTGGAGTTTTGTTTGTTTCGCACGAGACTTTTGCCCTCTTAACAACTTCGGCGAAGTTCTCCCATCGAGTGTACCCCATGGGTTCCATTAAATCGCGTGCGAGCCAATACTCAACGCCGTCTTCCACATGGGCGTAGCTGTCAAGTTCGACACGCCATTTCTCGATATCCCTGCTGTCCATATCTCCTCCTCGCTGGTCTATTTTCTATGCGGGCTTTGCCCGCTCTATATTCAGAATAAGGATACGCTGTCGTGCGGACACGAATGGGCCCCGTGCTGCTTCAAGCTCACGGGGCCCATGGATATCGATTGATTGTGTTCTGCTTTAGATAGGTGTCCGGTTTAATCCGCTCGATAGTGCGATCCGAGACTTTCGGTCCGCTTACGCATGGCTTTGACCATTTCCTGTGCCAGCTGAATCTGCGATTGCAGGCGGGCGAGGGCTGCGACTTCGCTGTCCTGGGCTTTCTGTGTGCTCAAGGTCGTTGCCTCCGTCTTCAAGCCCTCAAGCTCGTGTAGTGCTTCGGATAGGCCTGTTTCGGTGCGGTTGATCATGCAATAGGTACTCATCGTGTGCTTAAGGCTGCGGGTCAGGTGCTCGGCATCTGTTGTGGCAATGCCGTGCTGGGGGAGGGCGATATCCGCCTTCAGGGCTGTCTTAGGCTCTTTCTGCGCTGCAAGGGCTGCCGATGCGCCCGCGATGCGCCCGAACACGATGCCGTTGGCGCTTGACAAGCCACCAATGCGGTCGGCGCCGTGCATGCCGCCTGTCGCCTCGCCGCAAGCGTAGAGGCCCTCAACGCCCGTGTGCGCGGTCTTATCGATCTTGATGCCGCCGTTAGCGGCGTGGGCATACATCGCAACGCGCATCTCGTCGGTCGGCGCGATGCCGTGCTCGTCTTGCAGCCAGGTGGCAAAGGTCTGCACAAACTCTGGGACATCCTCGCGGGGGAAGTCGTAGTGGAGTGCCAGGCCTTCGACACCTGCCTGATCGATGACGAGGTCGATAGCGCGGGAGGCCAAGCGTGACGTGAAGGGACCATATCCAGAGCGCTGCTCGAGCAGGTCGTCCAGCTTGTCGTCGGCAATATCTACCGGCTGGTCTACGTGCACGTAGCGCCAGGTTTTCTCATTGAAGACCAAGTTACGCCTGGGCTCGATGAAGCCGGGCATCATCTGCATGAACTCTATATTAGTAAGTGTTGCGCCGTGCGCCAGCGCGATGGCCTGCGAGGAACTGAGCACATCAGCCGACGTAAGGCTGCGCTCGAACAGGCCGCCTGTGCCACCGGCTGCGATGACCGTGGCCTTGGCAGCAAAGGGCACGATTCGATCTTCGGTGAGGTTGTAGAGCACGGTTCCGGTGATTCTGCCGTTCGTGTCCTCAACAAGGTCGATAAGCTCATGGCGGGGGAGCAGGCGAATGCCGAGCGACTCGATCCGGGCTGTCAGAGCGTCCTCAAGGGGCTTGCGGGTGAGGCCGCGCCACATGCGCGTTTTGTGGTCAAAGCAGGGGATAAACTGCTTTTGCTGAGCGCTCTCAGCGTTTTGCGGACGCTTGAGCTCAACGCCCAGGTCTTGCTCGAGCCATTCAATTGCCTGGGGAATGCCGTGGACAAACGTCTGGACAAGCTCGGGGTCGGCAACACCGCCGCCGACGGTCTGGATGGTGTCGATGAGGTCTTGTTCGTCGTCTTCGTTAACGGGTCCGATAAGCCCTAGGCCCCAGGTTCCGGGGAAGAAGCTCGATCCACTCATAGTCTTGCCGGCGCTTGCCACAGCGACGGTTGCGCCCGTGCGTGCCGCTTCGATGGCGGCACAAAGGCCCGCAATGCCAGATCCAATTACCAGTACATCAGTCGATTCCATCGGATTCCTTTCTCGTCCGGCGCATTGTCGCACGGGTGATCGGCAATGGGGCCGCAAAGACTCGGCAAATCGGTAAAGGGCAAATATGGCAGGTGGGCGTCATGGACGCTCTGACGCTCCATCTCTTCACATCTCGTATTTCGCCCCAGCTGATATACCGGCATTAGCTACCCTGCGCCAGCGCAAACAAAAAGAGCCGCTACCTCGAAAGGTAGCGACTCCAAAGCTCAACTATATGAGCATCGCGCGGGCGCGATTAGGCCTTGAGGGCCTCCTCGACGGCGACAGCGCAGGCGACGGTGGCACCGACCATGGGGTTGTTGCCCATGCCGATGAGACCCATCATGTCGACGTGCGCAGGCACGGAGGAAGAACCGGCGAACTGGGCGTCGGAGTGCATACGGCCCATGGTGTCGGTCATGCCGTAAGAGGCAGGGCCGGCGCCCATGTTGTCCGGGTGCAGGGTACGGCCAGTGCCGCCACCAGAAGCGACGGAGAAGTACTTCTTGCCAGCCTCGAGGCGCTCCTTCTTGTAGGTGCCAGCGACGGGGTGCTGGAAGCGCGTGGGGTTGGTGGAGTTACCGGTGATCGAGATGTCGACGTTCTCGTGCCACATGATGGCAACGCCCTCGCGGACGTCGTCGGAGCCGTAGCAGTTAACGGCAGCGCGGGGACCATCGGAGTAGGGGATGGTCTCGACGACCTTGAGCTCGCCCGTGTAGTAGTCGAACTGGGTCTTCACATAGGTGAAGCCGTTGATGCGGGCGATGATCTGAGCAGCGTCCTTGCCCAGACCGTTGAGGATAACGCGCAGCGGCTTCTTACGAGCCTTGTTGGCGTTCAGAGCCAGGCCGATAGCGCCCTCAGCGGCAGCGAAGGACTCGTGGCCGGCCAGGAAGGCGAAGCACTCGGTGTCATCAGAGAGCAGCATAGCGCCCAGGTTGCCGTGGCCCAGACCGACCTTGCGGTCTTCGGCGACGGAGCCGGGAACGGTGAAGGCCTGGATGCCCTCGCCGATGATGGCAGCAGCCTCAGAAGCGGACTTGGCGCCACGCTTGACAGCGAGAGCGCAGCCGAGGGTGTAGGCCCACTCGGCGTTCTGGAAGGCGATGGACTGGGTGTTGTGGACGATCTCGCGCGGGTTGAAGCCCTTGTCGGTGCAGATCTGCAGGGCCTCCTCGAGGGAGGCGATGCCGTTCTCAGCGAGGCACTTGTTGATCTTCTCGACGCGGCGCTCGTAGCCTTCGAAAGTGACTGCCATTGTTATATCCCTCCCTTTCTACTCGTGAACGGGGAACGTGCTGGCGACGGAGTGGGTCTCCTCGTCGGTACGCGGGTCGATGTACTTGGCGGCGTTCTCCCACTGGCCGTAGTGGCCCATGGCGCCCTGGATGGCCTCCTCGGGGGTCTTGCCGGCCTTGAGGGCGTCGGTGAACTTGCCGAGGTTCATGAACTCGAAGGCGATGATCTCGTTCTTGTCGTTCAGAGC
>DBGAPG010000010.1:0-7001 GCA_048438765.1 Collinsella sp. | reverse complement strand
CGGTGAGGACGGGAAGGAGGAGGGCGCCTAGGCGCCGAAAGCGGCACATCCGCGTTGGCGAATCCGGCGTATCCGCGTTGGCGCGATTGGCGAAAATGCGTTGGTGGAAATGGTGAAAATTATATTGACGCTAACATACCTCTGCCGGGGCTGCGGCAGGACCTTCGGCATGGGCAGCGAGCGCATCCTGGGGACGAGCAGGCTCCCGAAGGAGACCTGGATGGCCTACGCCGAGTGCTTCGTGCTCATGCTGCCCCTGCGCGAGTGCGCGAGGCGCTGCCGCGTCTGCCTCAAGACCGCCTACACCATGCGCCACAGGCTGATCGAGTGCCTCTCGGCCTACTCCCCCTCGTTCAGGGTCGAGCGGGGCTGCGGCTGCGAGCTCGACGAGACCTACTTCCCCGAGTCGTTCAAGGGCAACCACGCGAAGGGGTCGTTCACGATGCCGCGCCCCTCCCGGCACCGCGGCAAGCAGGTGCACAGGCGCGGGCTGTCGCGCGAGCGGATTTGCGTCATGACCGGCGTGAACGACTCGAACGAGACGTTCCTCGAGGTCACGGGGCGGGGCGCCCTTTCGAGGGAGCGCGCCATGGACGCGCTGAGGGGCCGCATCGCGGCCGGCTCGGTCGTCGCGACCGACAGGGCGGCCGCCTACGTCGGCGTCCTCGCCGAGCTCGAGGTCGCCGCGCACGCGGCCTACGACCCCAAGGACCGCTCCGGGGGGACCATCAACCGGGTCAACACCGTCCACTCGCTCCTCGGCGCCTTCATGGAGCCGTTCAAGGGCGTGTCGACGAAGCACCTCGATGCCTACCTCGCCTGGTTCAGGTGGTGCCGAACCTTCATGGCGACCGATTCCGGCGCCGCCGGGCGCACGGTCGCGCGGCAGCTCGCGCACGGCGTCTGCAGGAGCCGCGTCCGCGACATGTTCAACGTGGAGCCGCCCTACATGGACTACTGGGCCGCGCCCGCCGCATAGAGGCGGTAGAATGGTCGCACCGCGATACACGAGGAGGGGTGAGGCCATGCCGTCGAACATACCGGCCACGACGATCCGCATCGACCCGGAGGTCAAGAGGGAGGCCACGGCCATCCTGGACGAGCTCGGCCTGTCCATGTCCACCGCCGTCAACGCGTTCCTCAGGGCGCTCGTCCGGGAGGGCGGGATGCCGTTCGAGATGAGGGTCAAGACGCCGGCGCCCGACGGGGAGACGGCGAGTTAGCCGGCAGGTCGGCATGTCAATCCTGGTCTAACAGAGCCAAAGATAATCGTGGCGGCAAGCGTGTTGCCACCGTTGCCATCGGTGATAAGCACAAAGAACGAGAGCGTGGACAGCATGGCGGCGCACGTCATGATGATATTCATATACGAACGCCCACGCAGGTCATACAGGACGCCGGCGGCAAGGGCGCTCACAACCAGCAGCAAGCGCGGCCAGTCGCCCAGATCGATAGCGCCAGCGGCATGCGAGGTCGTAAGGCCGGCATTGAGGGCCGCGAACACGCCGGTGAGGCAAGCGGTCGCCACCGTCAGACGTACCACGGCACCCTGAAAGGCCGCCTTTGCCTCGGGGTCATCGTGCCACCTGGCGCCACGCTCCGACGCATCGACCGATAGCTCGGCAATCTCGACCTCGAACTCGGGCGCAGGCTCATCACGCAATTTAGCGCGGCGGACACCGTGAAGCAGCCCCACCAGCGCAATCGCACAGGCAATGAGAACAGACTGCTGGGGAATGCCCGCAGGCATCACCATATGGTTGAGCACCTGCACCAAAATGCCCGCAGCATAGGAAACCGCCACGGCGCGCGCCAGGCAGGGCGTCTGCGCAAAACGCCGCGCAAGATTGGCATGGGCGGTCGATCCGCAATAGCCCAGCGCACAGCACGCCACCAGGCCGCCGGCAATTAGCACCTCAAACCGCACTGCCATAATCATCAGCAGCAACGCCGATACCAACAGCATGCCTGTAATATCGCTCGTCGCATCGATCGTCTGGGGACGGCGATAGTACAGAAATGGGCGCACGAAAAAGCCAATCACGCTCGCGCCGACGACGATACTCTCGTAGATAACGACCTCACTCGATGGCACGAACTCGGCTATGCGCACATCAAAGAGATACTCGCACGTCAAAAACGTGAAGAAGAACAGCGCCAGGCATATAATCTCCCGAATGCCCCGACGCAAATATGCGGTTGTGTCTCCCATGCCCCTCATGGTTAACCCCCGGCCGCTCAATTGTCTGGAATTCTATTTTAATAAAGAACCAATCTCGATATCAGAGTCAGACTCGAAATGCTGCTAATTCGGCCCCAGTCGTCCACATCACGCCGCGATTTTGAGCCGCATGGACCAGAAGGGACGCGCGCGATCTCTAGCTCGGCCAGGAGTGTCTCCAACTACCACTCATTTAAGTACGTCCCCAATGAGTGGCCGAAGAGTGTCCCCCGCGACTAGTCGTTTAAGTACGTCCCCAATGACTAGTCAAAAATGGGCCATGTGTCCCAGTTGTGGAGACTCCTTGAGCCGTCTGGGTATCGCGAAGGATCACGCACTCCCCCATCATCAAAAGTGACACACGCTACCTGTTGATGGGAGGCAGCCATGGGCTTCTTTGACAAGATGTTCGAGAAGAAAGAGTGCGCGATTTGCGGTACCGAGCTGGGACTTCTAGGTAAGACAAAAATCAATGAAGGCTACCTGTGCAAAGAGTGCGCCGGCAAGCTCTCCCCCTACTTTCACGGCTATCGCTCCAGCACCGCGGACGATATCCGTGAGCAGCTCGCCTACCGCGAGGCCAATGCCGAGCGCCTGGCGTCGTTCAATCCCACGCGCACGCTTTCTGCCGGACGCACCAATATTATGCTCGATGAGGACGCGGGCCTGCTGATCATCACCTCGCAGAGCCGCTGGCGCGACGCCAATCCCGACATCATCGAGTTCTCGCAGGTACTCGGCTGCGATATGGATATCGACGAGCATCGCACCGAGATCTATCGCGAGACCAAGGACGGCGAGCGCGAGAGCTACAATCCGCCGCGCTATGACCTGGATTACGACTTTAACCTGACCATTCACGTCAACACGCCGTACTTTACCGAGATCAACCTGCGCGTGAACGACTCCACCATCGATCAGCGCGGCTCCATCGAATACCGCGAGGCCAAGCGCCAGGCAACCGAGGTCCGCGACGCGCTGGTGCAGCTGCGCCAGGAGACGCGCGATAGCGTCGTGGCCGCCAAGGCCCCCAAGACCGCGGTCACCTGCCCCTTCTGCGGAGCCACCACCATTCCCGATGCCAGCGGGCGCTGCGAATACTGCGGCGGCGCCATCGGCGCATAGCCTCCGGCAGCGAAAGGACCGATCATGGCCTTCGAGAGCGTTAACTATCAGTGCCCTGCCTGCGGTGGTCCCCTGCATTTTGCAAGCGCCGAGCAAAAGCTCGTCTGCGACTACTGTGACTCGCGCTTTGAAGTCGAAGAAGTCGAGGCCCTCTATCGCGAGCGCCAGGACAAGGCCGACGCCAAAGCCGATGCGGCAACCGCAACGCCAAAGCCCGTCGCCGACGACGCGGTGCAGGAGCTCGCCCAAAACGCTGGCTACATCTGCTCGTCGTGCGGCGCCGAGCTCGTGTCCGACGGCACCGTCGCCGTTACCACCTGCCCATACTGCGGCAACTCCGCCGTGGCACCCGGCCAGCTCTCGGGCGACTTCTCACCCGACCTGGTGATTCCGTTTAAGCTCGGGCGCGACGATGTCATGGCTGCGCTCAAAGACCACTACAAGGGCAAAATCCTGCTGCCCAAGAGCTTTGTCACCGGCAACCACATCGACGAGGTCCAAGGTGTCTACGTGCCGTTTTGGCTCTACGGTGCCCATGTGGACGGCGAAGTGTACTTTGACGCGACCAACGAGACCGTGACCGAGGAATCCGACCGCACCGTCACGACCACCGACCACTACGACGCCTACCGCAAGGGCAATATCTCGTTTGAGCGCGTGCCCGTCGATGGATCGTCCAAGATGCCCGACGGCCACATGGACGCTATCGAGCCGTTTGACTATGACGCCCTGCGTCCGTTCTCGGTCGCCTATATGCCCGGCTACATCGCCAACCGCTACGACGAGGACTGCGAGACCTGCAAGGCGCGTGCCGAGCGCCGCATGGAAGAAAGCACGATCTCGGCCCTGCGCGAGACCGTCGTCGACGAATACGACGATGCCACGGTCGAAAGCAAGCAGTTCGACTACACCTGGGAAGACAGCGACTACGCCCTGTTCCCCGTCTGGATGCTCTCCACCTCGTGGAACGGCAAGAGCTACCTGTTTGCCATGAACGGCCAGACCGGCCGCTTGGTCGGCGAGCTCCCCTGCTCCAAGCCCAAGCTCGCCATCGCCTCGGTGCTGTTCTTTGTGATCGGATTTATCCTCTCCCAGATTCTCTTTATGGGGGAATACGCCTTCGATCCGGATTACCTCACCTTTGATATCGAGGGCATCCTCATCAACATCATCGCGCCGCTGATCATCGTGATTATCGGAGACGTGCTACTGGTAGGCCAGCTCAAGACGGCCAACGAAGCAACCTGTGCCGATGAGTATTGTGGCGAGCTCGACCTGACCGAGAAGCACGACACCTTCAGCCACACCGAGACCACCGTTGTCATGAAAGACGACAAGGACGACTAAGCAATCCAACCAATACCACCCGGCCTTTGACGAGAAAGGAAGATCACCATGGGACTCTTGAAAGCTGGATTGGGAGCTGCCGGCGGCGTCATGGCCGACCAGTGGAAGGAATTTATCTACTGCGAATCGATGCCTGCTGACGTCTTGGCCTGCAAGGGCAGCAAACGCACCGGCGGCCGCAGCTCCAACACGCGCGGCGAGGACAACGTCATCTCCAACGGCTCGGTCATCGCCGTCAACGACGGCCAGGGCATGCTCGTGGTGCAAAACGGCAAGATCATCGAAGTCGCGCTGGAGCCCGGTGAGTTCGTCTTCGATACCGGCAGCGAGCCGAGCGTCTTTAGCGGCAACCTGGGCGATTCCATCAAGGAGACCTTCGCCAATATCGGCAGCCGCTTTACCTTTGGCGGCGACGTGGGCAAGGACCAACGCGTCTACTTCATCAACACCAAGGAGATCATCGGCAACAAGTACGGCACCGCCTCGCCCGTGCCCTTCCGCGTGGTCGATAACAACATTGGCCTGGACGTCGACATTTCCGTGCGCTGCAACGGCGAGTATTCGTACCGCATCACCAACCCGCTGCTGTTCTACACCAACGTATGCGGCAACGTGACCGATAGCTACACGCGCGACAAGATCGACAGCCAGCTTAAGTCCGAGCTGCTCACCGCCCTGCAGCCCGCCTTTGCCAAGATCTCGGAGATGGGCATCCGCTACAGCGCCATCCCCGGCCACACCACCGAGCTCGCCCGCGCGCTCAACGAGGTCCTCTCTGCCGACTGGCGTGACCTGCGCGGCGTTGAGATCGTAAGCTTTGGCGTCAACTCCATCGCCGCCTCGCAAGAAGACGAGCAGATGATCAAGGACCTGCAGAAAGCCGCGGTCATGCGCGATCCCACCATGGCGGCAGCCAACATCGCCAGCGCCCAGAGCGATGCGATGCGCGCGGCAGCCGCCAACCCCAACGGCGCGATGGCAGGCTTTATGGGCATGGGCATGGCAGGTGGCATGGGCGGCATGAACGCCAGCCAGCTGTTCGCCGCCGGCCAGGCACAGCAGCAGGCCGCCCCGCAGCCGGCTCCGGCTCCCGCCCCCGCACCGGCTCCCGCCGCCGCACCTGCGGCCGGCACGTGGACTTGCAGCTGCGGCGCCACCAACACCGGCAAGTTCTGCTCCGAGTGCGGCAGTCCCGCACCCGCCCCGGCACCGGCAAAGTGGTTCTGCCCCAACTGCGGCAGCGAAAACGGCGGCAAGTTCTGCAGCAACTGCGGAACGCCCAGGCCCTAGCCCCTCCATCTGGTAATTGGCGGGGGATCCGCCACCCCCGCATTTGCTTCTATGGGTTTCGTTCGATAAAGGAGGACACCATGAAGACAACGTTCAAAAAGTCCGTACTCGCATTTCTTACATGCGTCCTGGCGCTCGCCTTTGCCCTGACGGGCTGCAGCGGCGGCGGCAAAGACCCCAAGGCCAACTTCGTTGGCAGCTGGCAGTACTCGGGTGGAACCTTGGACGGCGAAGAGCTCACCGATGAGTACATGGATATGCTCAAGGAGTGGGGCCTCAACTGTATCCTGATCCTCGACGAAGACGGCACGGGCGTCCTCGACATGTTCCTTGAGGTCGCCGACCTGAAATGGGAGGCCAAGGACGCCACCACCGTAACGATTACCGCCGAAGATGAGTCGCACGACCTGAAGCTCAAGGACGACAAGCTCGTCCTCGAGGTGGAAGGCGACAAGCTTATCTTTACGAAGTCCGACAAGGATCTGTCCGGTACGGTGAAGAAGGATCGCGAGGCGGCCGAGAAGGAAGAAGAGATCGATGAGACCGTCGAAGACGACGACGTCCAGAGCATCGAAATCTCCCCCGCCGTCACCGTCGCCGATGACGACCTGTGCACCATCACCATCACCGAGAAGTTCAAGGACGACTGGGGCGACATCGGCTTTGTCGTCAACATCACCAACAAGAGCGACAAGGACCTGACCTTCTACGCTCCTTCCGGCAAGACCAACGTCAACGGCACCATGAAGGAACCCTGGTTCTCGGCTCACCTGATGCCCGGTACCAACGCCACCGAGGAATTCACCTTCTCGAAGGGCACGCTCGATAGCCTTGATGACCTCGTCAATACGACCATCGGCATCGACGCCTACCTGACCGATTCCTACGAGGACGTCGCCTCCTACACCGCGACCATCGCGTAGCGGCAGACCACGACAGCCGCGGATTGGCGGACACATCCGCGCACACCAGACGGGGCCGCAGGAGATGATCCTGCGGCCCCGCCGCTTTATGCCGA
>DBGAPG010000009.1:0-9558 GCA_048438765.1 Collinsella sp. | reverse complement strand
ACGAACAGGAGGCCACTTAATGTGGCCTCCGTCGTGAGCAGGACTGTAGAGCAGGAAACTTAACCCCCGCACCCCTCGCGCGGCGGGCAAACTCATCTTGTGCTCTATCACGCTAAAGTGTATGATTCTGAACGTTACATGACTCACTTTACTTAACTAAAGTGCCACCAAGGGGGAATACCATGAATACCGATATGTCTCGTCGTCAGTTTGTTGGTCTAGCCGGCTCGCTCGCCACGGTGCTCGGCCTTGGTCTTGTCGGCTGCGGCGGTGGCGCCGGCAAGGGATCCGCTGCTGGCTCTGCCGCGGCCAAGGATGTGAAGGGCGCTGCGGAGTCCAAGAAGCTCGTGGTGGGCTTTGATAAGTCCTATCCTCCGTACGGCTTTGTGGGCGACGATGGCGAGTACACCGGCTTTGATCTCGATCTGGCCAAGGCTGTTGCCGATAAGCAGGGCTGGGAGGTCAAATACGAGGCCATCGACTGGGATGCCAAGGATACGCTGCTCAACTCGGGCGCCATCAACTGTATCTGGAACGGCTTTACCATGGAGGGCCGCGAGGACGACTACACGTTCTCCGAGCCGTACATGCTCAACGAGCAGGTGCTGGTGGTAAAGAAGGATGCGGGCATCAAGAGCTGGGACGATCTTGCCGGCAAGACCGTGATTACCCAGACCGATTCCGCTGCGCAGGATGTGCTTGAGGGTGACCAGAAGGATCTGGCGGCGACGTTTGCCACGCTCGACACCATCGGTGAGTACAACACGGCGTTTATGCAGCTCGAGAGCGGCGCGGTCGATGCCGTGGCTTGCGACCTTTCGATTGCCCAGTATCAGCTTGCCGCCAAGCCCGATGCTTATACGCAGCTTGATGAGCCGCTGTCCAGCGAGCACTACGCCGTCGGCTTTAAGAAGGGCGACACCAAGTCGGCCGATGCTGTAGCCGAGTCGCTCAAGGCGCTCTACGAGGACGGCACGGTCAAGGACCTCTGCGATAAATATTCAAGCTATGGTTTGTCTTTCGATAATTGGGTGCTCAAGTAATGTCTATTCAGGTCATGATGCAGATGCTTGGCCAGGGGTTCTTGGTCAGTTTGCAGCTGTTTGTGTTGACGCTGCTCGGGTCGATTCCGCTGGGAATTCCCGTGGCGTTTATGCGCATGAGCAAAATCGCGCCGCTTCGCTGGATTGCGCGCATCTACATTTCGGTCATGCGCGGTACGCCGCTCATGCTGCAGATGTTTGCCATCTACTTTGCCCCGTACTACGTGTTTGGCATTTCGCTCACGCCCGATTCCAAGTGGACGGCGTGCGTCGTGGCGTTCATCATCAACTACGCCGGTTACTTTGCCGAGATCTATCGCTCGGGCTTGCAGTCCATTCCGCGCGGTCAATACGAGGCCGCCGAGGTGCTGGGCTATTCGCGCGTGCAGACGTTTCTGTATATCGTGATGCCGCAGGTCGCCAAGCGTATTCTGCCGGCGATGGGCAACGAGATTATCACGCTGGTCAAGGACACGTCGCTGGCGTTTGCCATTGGCGTGGGTGAGATGTTCTCGACGGCCAAGGCGCTGGTCGCCTCGCAGGTGAGTATGGTGCCGTTTGCGATCGCGGCGCTGATTTACTGGGTCTTTAACTTTGTGGTCGAGATGCTGCTGGGCGCCGCCGAAAAGAAGCTGGACTATTATCATGACTAACTCAGTGATGAAAATCGAAAACGCACGTAAGGCGTTTGGCGGCAATGAGGTGCTCAAGGATATCTCGCTCGAGGTGAAGCGTGGCGAGGTCGTGGCGATTATCGGGCCTTCGGGTGGCGGCAAGTCCACGCTGCTGCGGTGTGCCACGCTGCTCGAGACACTCGACGGAGGCTCGCTCTCGTTTGGTGACCTTGCCGTTGCGACGGATGCGGGTTCGGGCGCGGTCTATGCGAAGGGCGATGTGCCCAAGCAGGCGCGCTCGCGATTCGGTCTGGTGTTCCAAAATTACAACCTGTTCCCGCACTATACCGTGATGAAAAACATCATCGACGCGCCGATCCGCGTGCTTAAGCGCCCGCGCGAGCAGGCGGAAGCTCGTGCGGGCGAGTTGATCGCGCAGATGGGGCTTACGGGCAACGAGAACAAGGTGCCATGTGAGCTTTCGGGTGGCCAGCAACAGCGTGTGAGTATCGCCCGCGCCTTGGCGCTCGATCCGGAGATCCTGTTCTTTGACGAGCCGACCTCGGCACTCGATCCCGAGCTGACGGCCGAGGTGCTGCGTGTCATTAAAGATCTTGCCGCGCAGAATATGACGATGGTAATCGTGACCCACGCGATGCAGTTTGCGCGCGATGTTGCCGACCGCGTGGTCTTTATGGATGGCGGCCGCATTGTCGAGGAGGGCCCTGCCGAGCAGGTCATCGACCATCCGCGTGAGCAGCGCACCCGTGAGTTCTTGAGCCGTATCGAGGGCTAAGCTCAGCTATGTATTGAGAAGAAGCCGCCGCGGGTCTTATGGACTGCGGCGGCTTTTATTTGTATCGATGGGGTTTAATAATCGCCTGGCATACTTGCTCTGTCCTCTCGCCGCCTGTATTCATACGTGTGCCGAAAGGTGTGCATGGACGGTCGCCCGTGAGGGTAGGGTGGTGGCATAGGACATTTGGAGGGTGAGTCGGCTCGGCTGCCGACCATGCTGCTCCCGGGATGGCACCGACCGCGAACTCTCCCCGTTGGCGTCGCGCATTGCGCGCGGCCCTGCAAGGAGGTCATCATGGGTGCTCCCAAGACCGGTAACGTAAGGAACGTGGTGCTCGTAGGCCAAGGCGGGGTGGGCAAGACTTCACTCGCCGAGGCCATGCTCCACCTTTCTGGCAAGACCGCCCGCCTGGGCGGCCACGACGGCACCAAGCCCACGCTCGACTATGATCCCGAAGAGGTCAAGCGTGCATTTTCCATCTCGACGACCATTGCACCGATCGACTGGAAGGGCGCGCGCATCAATGTGCTCGATGCCCCGTGTTACCCCGATTTTATCGGCGACGCCTTTGCCGCGATGAGCGTCTGCGAGACGGCCCTGTTTGTGGTCGACGCCGAGGCCGGCCCGCAGCCTACGACGGTTAAGCTCTGGTATGCCGCCGAGGACCTGCGCTTGGCGCGTGCGGTGTTCGTAAACCGCCTGTCGCGCTCCGAGGCCAGCTTTGCGACCACGATGGACCTGCTGCAGGAGCGCTTTGGCACGCGACTGGGCGCCGTGACCCTTCCCTGGGGCGAGGGCGAGGACTTTGATGGCATCATCGACCTGGTGCGCATGAAGGCGCGCCATTGCAACGGCGCCGAAGCCGTTGAGTCGGAGATTCCCGAGGAGTATCGTGCCCAGGCCGAGGAGGCCCATGACCATCTGTGCGAGCTGGTGGCCGAGGCTGACGACGAACTGATGATGAAGTACTTGGAAGGCGAGGAGACGCTGACGCAGGAGGAGCTCGAAGGCCTGCTGTCGAAGGCGATCGCCGAGCGCATCTTTGTGCCGGTCTTTGCGGGCGATTGCATCAAGGAGCAGGGCGTCAACTCGCTGATGGACGACATCGCCACGTACTTCCCGGCGCCGACCGACTATGGCGAGATGCCGCTCATTGACGGCGATTCGCTTAAGATCTCGAGTGACGATGACCGCCCGGTGGCCTTTGTGTTTAAGACCCTGGCCGATCCTCAGCAGGGTCGCATCAGCTTTATCAAGGTGCTGACGGGCACGCTTGAGCCGGGCCTTGAGCTGATCAACGCGCGTACCCGCAAGAGCGATCGTCTGGCCCACCTGTATGTGATGTGCGGCCGCGACATGACCGAGGTCGGTCACGCCTATGCCGGCGACATCATCGTGGCGCCCAAGCTGGCGGCCGAGACGGGCGATACGCTCTCCATTACCGGTAAGGTCGAGGCTGCGGCGTTTAAGTTCCCCAACTCGCAGTACCGCATTGCCATCGAGGCCGAGAACCGTGGCGACGAAGAGAAGCTCTATACGTTTATCGAGAAGGCGTGCAAGGCTGATCCGACCATGAGCATCGATCGTGACGAGGAGACGGGCCAGACTATCATCTCCGCCGTTGGTGAGGCGCAGGTTTCGGTGCTGCTCAACCGTTTGGAGGATCGCACCAAGGTCGTGGCCAAGAGCGTGCCGATCCGCATTCCGTATCGCGAGACCATCCGCCGCACGGCGAGCGCCCAGGGTCGCCACAAGAAGCAGACCGGTGGCGCCGGTCAGTACGGCGACTGCTGGCTGCGCGTGGAGCCGCTTATTGGGCCCGACGGCACGAGCGACGGCTACGAGTTTGTGGATGAGGTCGTGGGTGGCCGCATTCCGCGCTCGCTGATCCCCGCCGTGGACAAGGGTGTCCAGGAGACCATGAAGGACGGCATCATTGCCGGCTACCCGCTCACGGGCATTCGCGTGGCTGTGTACGACGGCTCGTATCACAGCGTCGACTCCAACGAGATGGCGTTCCGCGCGGCGGCTCGCATCGGCCTGCGCAAGGCATGCGCCGATGCCGACCCGGTGGTGCTGGAGCCCATCGAGGAAATCACGGTGACTATTCCCGAGAGCTACGCCGGCGCCGTGATGGGCGACATCTCGGCCTCGCGCGGTCGCGTGACAGGCATGGAGACCGATGAGCGCGGCGATACCGTGGTCATTGCCCAGGCACCGCTGGCCGAGCTGACGGATTATTCGACGCGCCTGCGCTCCATCACGCGCGGCACGGGCGACTTTACCATGAAGCCCGCTGGCTACGAGCAGGTTCCCTATGACGTTCAGGCCAAGCTGGTGGAGCGCTATGAGGAGGGTCGCGCCAAGTAGCGTGCGATTTTGCCTGCAATGTAGGTGCTGACGAAAAGGCCACCCTGGGTAACCGGGGCGGCCTTATTTGATTCCTTGGGGACGGAGGAAAACGGATCATTTTTTGGGTTACGGGCAGCTTGGTCGGCCCTAAACTCCCGAGGTCTGGTTGCGGCCGGTGGCGTAGTCGATCTGCACGTGCGGCTGCAGGTTGTAGCAGTATACGTGGAAGCAGAGGGTCTTGCCGTGGTCCTCGACCGATTGCGCCTCAAGGCGCACGCCACGGCAGACAAGTTCCTCTTCGTTGTACATGGGCGTGACGCGGTAGAGCACATGGTTGCCCGTATCGCGAATATAGTTGAGAATCTGCTCTTCAAACGGTAGCATGCCCGTCTCGTTGAGATAGCGCGTGCCGGTGAGGAGATTTTTGCGGTTGGCGTTTTCGCCGCAGAGCGACCAGGCGATGAGGTGGCAGCGGTTGTAGAGGCTCTGGCCTGGAATAAAGTCGTAGCGCTGCTGGTGCCAACCGGCAGGATGGATACGCGAGATATCGCCGCGCTTTCCCTGTCCGAGCGACTCGGGGCCTATGCAGGCGAGCGCCTTGCGAGTGCGGCCCAGGCTGTCGAGCTTGGAGAATTTCTTAAAGCAGCCCTCTTCGGTGGCACGCTCATACTCGTCGAGCGTGAACGACGGCATGCCCAACGAGTGCGTGCTGTCGGCGCGAAGGGCAACGTAGGGGTTGCCGGCGTAGTCGGGAATGCTGCTGAGATAAACACCGCGGGCGCGGTTGAGGTCGGGGTTTTCGACTTCGTCGATGGGGGTGGCGGCGCTGTTCGTGGAACCGTCGTCACCGATGTTGGTCGCGGTGGATTCGGAGCCATCGCCAGAGTCTTGGCTATTTTGAGAGTCCTCGGAGCTCGCTGTTCCCGATTCAAGCCGGGCAACCAAGTCTGCCTCGTCGTCGGTGCGGCTGGGACTCTCGTTTTGTTTTTCGGCCAGAGCTGCTGCCTGCTCATCGCTTTGCGGCGACAACAGCTTGGGCGCTCCGTCGAGCGATCCCGTCAACAACGCAAACCCCAGCACCACGGCGGTGCCGATGGAAAGTGCTTGCTTGTAGGCGGACTTGCGCGACATTGAGGCTCCTGGCTAGATGGTTGGGAATCTACCAGTCTAGCAGGAGCTAGCAGGGGCCGTTCTGTCGAACAAATACTTAAGATTTGTGACAAACGCTACGGATTCATTTGCCTCATATGGAGCTGCGGCGGCTGTGTATATGAAGCTATTCGGCGCTTCCCCAGATAATACCTGCCAAAATAAACCTGTCCCTTTTTGGCAGGTCAGAGCAGTTACGCCGTTTGTAAAACGGCGTAACCTAAAGGTTCATGTTGCCGTGGATGTAGGGGGTGACCTTGGGGGAGATATGGCCGCAGCCCAGCTCGCGCAGCGCGGACTCGATGGCGGCGGGCAGCGGGGTCTTGCCCTCGGCATCGACGGCGGTGCCGCCGAGCGCGGCGATCTTGGCGACATCTGCGGGAGCGGCCTCGATATGCATGCAGCCGCCGACCAGGCGTGCGCGGACCTGAGCCAAGTCAAGATCGTGCAGGTAATCCTCGCAGGCGCGGATCAGGGAGACCTTCTCGAACGTAAGCTCCTCGCCCGTGGGGACGCGGGTGGCAAGGCAGGCTCCCGCCGGCAGGTTCCAAACGGGATAGCCCCATGCACGCAGCAGCTCGCGCTCTTCGTCCTTGGTAAAGCCGACCTCCATAAGGGGTGAGCGTACGCCGAGCTCTTCTGCCGCACGCATGCCGGGGCGGTAGTCACCGCGATCGCTTGCATTACTGCCATCGATGACGGTGGGAAAGCCGAGCGACTTGGCGTGGTTGACGATGGCGGTAAAGCCGGCGTGCTTGCAGTGGTAGCAGCGATTGGCATCGTTGCAGGCTACTTGGGGGAGCTGCAACTGATCCACCGAAAGATTGAGCACGGGGAGCTTAAAATGCGGCCCCTCATTGGCCTGCCCATCAACGGACTGCTCAAACGAAGCCTGCTCGGGCGTGCCGATGAGCGGCGTGGTGAGATGGACGAGGAGGGTATTGGTAGGCATGATGCGGGCGCATACGGCGGCCAAAAAGCTGCTGTCAACGCCGCCGGAAAACCCGATAGCCACGCGTCCGTATGCCAAAAGCAGCTGTTCGAGCGCCGATAGCTTGTCTTGAAGCTCCTCTGCGGGTGCCGTGGTGTCTAAAATCATGAAACGATCCTTATCGTTGAGTACTCGATCGAAAACTATAATCCTAATGCGTTACTTGCCATAAGACTTCTACCTATGTAACGAAAGTGCAATATGGTATATACGTTATATACAAGTTGCCAAATGCGGTAGAGTTGCAGCAACGTGACAGCGAGAGTCGATGGGGGACCGATATGATCAAGGCTGTTATTTTTGACATGGATGGAACGCTGGTCGATACCGAGCGTTTGGGGATTAAGGCCTGGAAGGCAGGCGCCGCTGAGCTGGGGCTCGCGATTGATGAAGCGCTGATCCATCAGTTTATCGGCCGCACGCTGCCCGATGTTATGGATATCCTCGATAAGCATTATGGCAGCCACGAAACCACCGAGGCGATCTATCGTCGCCACAAGGAGATTCGCGACGAGATGGTCAAGACCGAACTGGAACTTAAGGCCGGCGCCGCCGAGTGCCTAGACGAGCTGCTGGCTGCGGGCTATCACGTTGGTCTAGCGACGTCGTCGCGCCTCGTTACGGCCGAGCGCAACCTTAAGATGGTTGGCCTCTTTGACAAGTTTGAAACGGTAACGTGTGGCGAGGACGTCGTGCACGGCAAGCCCGACCCCGAGATGTATCTGCTCGCCTGCGAGCGCGCGGGCTTTGTCCCCGAGGAGTGCGCCGTGGTCGAGGATTCGCGCAATGGTTGCGTCTCGGGCATCACGGCCGGCTGCCACGTCTTTGCCGTCCCCGATATTGTGCCGCTGCCGCAGGACGTGGTGGATGGCTGCGAGGCCGTGCTCGATACGTTGTTCGACCTGGCGGCGGCGGTCAAGGCCGTGCGCTAGACAATTGCGGCGTTGAAACGAGCAATTGCCCACGTTTGCGCTCAAGCAAAAGGGGTCCGGCAATGGTCGGGCCCCTTTTGCTTGAGCGGCGACTTAGCATACTTGCGGGCGTGCTATAGATACGCACCGAGGTTGATGGCCGTGGCGTCGGTCTGGCTGCTTGCCTGGGTGCTGGCGCGTTCCAGCAGGAATGGCCGCACGAGTTCTTGGCGGTTGATGTCCTCGATGGCCGTGACCGCGGTGACGGTGCGCGCGGCAGAGCCGATGTGGACGTGCTTGGTCTTTGCCGGGGCCTTGTTCTCAATTTGCTCCATGAGCAATTGAACGCCCTTGCGGCCAATCTCGTAGCCCGGGGGCGCTACCGTAGTGAGCGGGACCGATCCGCTCCAAGCGAGTGGGTTGCCATCGCAACCTGCTACGCGTACTTGCCCGGGGACGGCGATGCCTTTGTCGACCAGCGCCGAGATGACGCCCGAGGCCAGCACGTCGGTCAGACCGACGACAAAATCGGGGCGTTCGTCGGCGGGGCGCGCGGCGATTTGGGCGCCGATGCCGTAGCCGTCGGCGGCGGTATTCCATTCGCCGGCGTCGATGACTTCGATCTTGATATCGGGGTGTAGGGCGAGTGCCTTATGAATGCCAAGGACGCGCAGGGTGAGTTGCATAAATGCTGCTCTACCCACAACGGTGATATGGCGTGCACCGCGGGCGATGGCAAGTTCGGCAATGATGCGACCCTGGGCCTCATTGTCGGCCGCTACGTAGTAGCCGGGCTCGGAGCAATGGATGTCCAGATGGACGATCGGCACGGGCATCTTGGTCATGGCGGGGTGCCAGTCGGGGGATGCCATGGGCTGAACCATGACGCCGGACATCTGGGTGCCCATAAAGTAGCGCAGGTAATGGTCCTCGAGAATATCGTCGTTATCGGCGTTGGCGATGAGCAAGTCGTAGCCGTGCTTGCGGGCCTCGTTGTGGGCGCCGCTGGCGATTTGGAGCGAAAAGCCGTGATCGAGACGGGGGAGCACCAGGCCAAAGGACTTGGTGGCGCCGCCCGCGAGCTGACGAGCGCTTTGGTTGGGCAGGTAGCCAAGGCGACTGATGGTCTCGTTGATGAGCTTGAGGGTCTCGGGGCGCAACTTTTCGGGATGGTTGAGCGCGTTGGAAACCGTGCCCAGCGAAACCCCGGCCTCGCGCGCGACGTCGCTGATTTTTACCTTTGCCATAGCGGCCCCTTTGATGCGTTTCAAGTACAAGCCAGATTGTAGCATCCCAAACCTTCCAAAAAGGGACAGGTTTATTTTGGCAGGTTTTATCTGGGCAAACGCTATTGCCAGCGCGACCACCACGAAGGGGGCAGGCACCTTTGTGGTGGTTTGGACCGGCTGGACGTGTGTGCATCGAGTGGTATCTAAGTTGAGATACCACTTCTGGTATATCAGCTTGCGTTTGCGTGAGTACAATACTCGAACGTTATACGTCTCAGCGCCCCTTGTGCGTGGACGTCTTGCAGTCACGCGAACGAAGGGATTTATCTTATGTGCGGAATCGTCGGCTACACCGGCTCTGATATTGCAAAGAACATCCTGGTCACGGGCCTCAAGCGTATGGAGTATCGCGGCTATGACTCCTCGGGCGTCGCGCTCGAGGTGGACGAGGGCGCCGCGGCGCACCTCGA
>DBGAPG010000008.1:0-5850 GCA_048438765.1 Collinsella sp. | reverse complement strand
GCATCATCGCAGGAGCGGCCGGCGCGCACCAGTGAGCTTTGTCACGAGTGCGGGGGCTCGGTCGCGTGGCCCGCCGACGCCCCCGCTTTGCCGCGTGGGAGGAATGTCACGGTTGCGCAGGCGGCCCCCTCCACCACGCGCGGCATCGCGTACAATACCCGTATGAACAGGCTATTCGACAAATCGATCGTGCTGGCGTGCTGCATCGCAGCCGCCACGAGCCTTGCTGTGGATGCTCGCCTGGTCGCGGCGTTTTGCCTTGGCGTTGTCATCGCCGCACTGGCCGAGGTCGCGCAGGGAGAACGCGCCCGTCGCGCCAGCGAGGCCGGCAGCTACGCCTACGTCATCGCGGCTGTCTTCGTGCCGCCGTTTGTGCCGTTCGTACCTCTCGCCCTCTATGACATCGCGCGGCGCGTGCGCCGTGAACGCATCTGGCCCGCGCTGGCGATTGGCTCCGTGTTTGCCTGCGCACTTGCCACGGACCTTCGCTGCGGCGCGCTCACCACCCGAACGCTGTTGCTAACCGCCATCCTTTCGGTCGCCGCCACGTTGCTGTCGCTGCGCACCGCGCAGCTGGAGCGCGAACAGGAACGCATGCGTCGCACCCGCGACAAGCTGCAAGAGCGCGCCCTGGCACTCGAGGCACGCAACCGCGACCTCGCCGACCGCCAGGACTACGAAGTCGAGCTCGCGACGCTCGCCGAACGTGCCCGCATCGCGCGCGAAATCCACGATAACGTGGGCCACCAGCTCACGCGCGCTTCGCTTCAAACCGAAGCCCTGCGCGTGGTCCATGCCAACGAGCCCGGCGTTGCCGCCGATTTCGCCGACGTCAAATACACCGTTGACGAGGCGCTCCAGCTCGTGCGCGCCAGCGTCCACGCGCTCAACGACAATGCGACCAACCTCTCCGTGCAGCTCGAACGCATCGTTGAAGGCGCGCGCTCGGACAGCGGTCCGCAGATTGAGCTTGAGGTTTTGGCCGAGCATGCGCCCGCCAACGTCGCCAACTGCTTTGCGGCGGTGCTGCGCGAGGCGCTTTCCAACGCCATGCGCCACGCCCATGCCAAAACCATTACCGTGCGGTGCATGGAGCATCCGTCGTTTTACCAGCTCATCGTTACCGATGATGGCGCAGACGCGACCCCGGCGAGCAGCAGCAACGTCGCAGAAGGCATGGGGCTCGTCTCCATGCGCGAGCGCGTCGAGGCGCTTGGCGGAACCTTCACCGCCGGCCTGCGCGCCGGCGCCCCCGGCTGGCGCGTGTTTGCCACCGTCCCCAAACAGCAAGGAGATGACGCCCGATGAGGCTCATAGTTGTCGACGACGACCGCTTGGTAGTCGATTCGCTCAAGATTATCCTGGGCGCCCAGCCGCAGATCGAAGTGGTGGGCACCGGAGCCGACGGCAACGACGCGGTGGCACTCTACGCCGAGCACGCGCCCGATATCGCGCTGCTCGACATTCAGATGCCGGGGCGCGACGGCCTTTCGGCGGCGGGCGAAATCCTTGAGCGCGACCCTTCGGCGCGCGTGGTGTTTCTGACGACATTCTCGGATGACGAGTACATTGTGTCGGCGCTCAAACTGGGCGCCCGCGGCTACTTGATTAAAACCGATGTCGCCGTCATTCCTCCGGCGTTGGCGCAAGTCATGGACGGCAAACGCGTGCTCGAGGGTAAGGCGATCGAAGATATCAACTTTGATGGGACGGGCGTCGATGCCGGCACGACCCGCCGGCCCGCGGCCTTCGCCAGCCTAACCGACCGCGAGTTCGAAGTCGCCGAGCTCATCGCCCGCGGCCTCGACAACAAGGAGATTGCCGCCACCGCCTATATGGGCGAAGGCACCGTACGCAACCACATCAGCTCGATCCTGGCAAAGATGGGCCTGCGCAACCGCACGCAGATCGCCATCGCCTACCTGCGAGGGTAGTTGCCCGACGATCAACCGCTCCGGCATAGCAAAATGGCTGCCACCGATTTAATGCCATTTCAAAACTATGCCGGTTTCCGGGGCTGAGTCACGAGTCCCCAACCATGCCGATATTCGTGAAAATAAAACCGCAGGTAGACGAGCCGTCATTTTGCAGAAAACGCGGGTATGGATGGGAGTCCTGAGTTTAGCCCCGAAAACGGCATGGTTCTGTTTGAACGGTCCTGCGCGAACGCACCCACCAGCCGCGTGGGGCCAAAAATGATCCGTTTTCCTCCGTCCCCGGGGGATCATTTGGCGGCGCCAACCACGAAATCGGCCCATCTACTACGTTTGACTCGATACCCCCAACCATACCCCCGTTTTCCAGAAAATCGCAGGCGTTCTACCTGCGGTTTTGTTTTCGCTTTTTTGGCATGGTTGGGGGTAAGGGGATAAACGTAGTAGATGGGCCGATTTCGTGGCGGCCCTTCCTCCCCTGCGCACAAAAGTGCCGCCACGGAGAAGGGAGACGTCTCCGTGGCGGCTGGGGGTGGGGGGTGGGGCTATGTTCTGGCTCCCCGCCGGTCGCCCGGGGCCTTTTGGCCCCGGGCGCTGCCAGCGTGCCTAGCGCTTACGGATACCCCAGACCAGGGCTCCGACGCCGGCCATGGCGATGACGAATGCCATGAGCAGTGCGGCGGCCTGCTGGTCACCCGTGGTGGGCAGGAAACCCTTGACCGTCTTGACGATGTTCGTCACGGTCTTGGGCGTGCCGGGATCGGGCGTCGGCACGGGCGTCTCGGGCTTCTTGTACGTGTTGTTGAACACGATACCCTCGACGCTCTTGTCGCCCTTGGTAAAGGTGACGTTCGCCTTGAGGTTGCCCTCGCCGTCGTCGACCACGTTGACGGTCGCGGTAAAGACGGACTTGTCGTAGGTCATACCGGCCTCGTCGCCCTTGACCTCGCTGATGGTGTAGACGTACGTACCAGGCTCGTCGTACTCGAACTTGTCGAAGTTAATCTTGCCGTCGGCATCGTTGGTGACGGTGGACTCGATGTCCTCGCCAACGAGCTTAAAGCTAAACTCGTCCTTCTTGAGCTCGCGTCCCTCGAGCACCTTGATGGCGCCGATGGAAACCTGCGTGGGCATGGCGTGATACTTGTTGGTAAAGCCAGCCGACTCGGTGGTTCCCTCGAGCTTGTGCGTCGCGGTCAGCGTGCCGTCACCATTGTCGGAGACGGTGGTCACGACGGTGTAGGTCGTACCGTCATAGGTGACGCCCTTGTACAGGCCGAGCGCGTTGGGGCAAGCCTCGCGCAGCGTGTACGTGTGCGTGCCGGGTGCCTCGTAGCGGATCGGGCTCAGCGTAACGGTACCGTTAGCGTCGTTGGTGCCGCTAGCGACAGTCACGCCGTCCTCGAGCAGCTCAAACGTGAACTCGCCAGCTGCAAGATCACGTCCGGTCAGACGCTTGACGGTCGTGACCTGATCGGTCACGGAAGAATCGGTAGGCGTCACGCTGTACGTGTTGGTGAACGTAAAGTCCGCACCGTCGCCGCCGTCGCGCTTGACGCTCAGGTGCCCAGCGCCGTCGTCAGTCACGGTGTAGGAAACCTTGCGCGCGGTATTGGCGTCGTTAGTCACGCCAGGGGCGGTGCCGGACTCGGTCACCGTGTAGGTAAAGGTGTGCGAGCGCGGGGCAGCGGGATCTGCGGGCTCGGACTCGTCGCTGGGCTCGTCGGCGTTGGCATCAGCGTCGGCGTTGGCCTCTTCAGCCTCTGCCTCGTCGGCCTCGTCTGCCTCGGCCTTATCGGTCGCATCGTCCGTCACGCCCAGGGCGCGGTTGAGGTCCTCGAGCGTAAAGTGGATCTTGCCAAAGTCCACGTTGCCGGCCGCGTCGTTGGTTGCGGTCGTGCGCTCGGGCATCGGGGCACCCGCCTCATCGGCGGCCACGGTAAAGGTAAACTTACCCGTGATGTCGGCCGGGGTCAGGCCCTCGGCAGCCTGGAGCTTCTTGGTGCCGGCAAGCGCGGCGTCAACGGCATCGGCGCCGTAGACGTTCTCAAACAAGGGCTCGATGCCACCGTAGTCGACCGTTGCCGTCAGGG
Source organism: Collinsella sp. (assembly GCA_048438765.1). Classification (GTDB taxonomy): domain Bacteria; phylum Actinomycetota; class Coriobacteriia; order Coriobacteriales; family Coriobacteriaceae; genus Collinsella. The sequence goes on along the minus strand of DBGAPG010000008.1, from coordinate 1,823 downwards.
TACCGTCACCGTTATCGACGACGATAACCTTAAAGCCAAAGTACCACGTTGTAGCAGAAACGCCGTTCGGCAGCCCGTGTATAGCTTCGTAGGCCGTGTAGTTAATGGTCCAAGCAAGCTTACCGTCCTTGTCGGTACGATGGGCAAGCCCGGCAGACTCAAGATCGGCAAGCATCTTGGTGTCGTAGTGCAGCGCATCAAAGCTCACGTGCCCACCGATATTGGGCTTGAGATTTTCATAACCCACAAGCTCACCCTGATAGGCGATACCGAACCAGAACTCGCCGTCAACCATCGGGCGACCGGTCAGGGTCTTGGCGGCAACGACCTGAGCAGCGGTGCCACCAGGCGTGTTGGTCGTAGCGCTATAGCTGTTGACGAACGGGACCACGGCGCTCTCGACCGCGGCCGCGCCGGTCTTGTACTCGGTCACCAGCGTGCCCTCGGAACCGCCGGAGACGGTCGTCGTGGCGGTGAGCGTGCCGGCGGTGTCGTCGGCGATGGCGATCGTCACGGTGCGGACAGCGTCGTCGTAGGTGTAACCCGGCTGGCCGTCATTCTTCTCGGCAACGGTGTATGTAAAGGTCTTGCCGGCATCAGCCTGCGTAAATTTGACTTCATGGCCCGCCAGAATGTCAATCTGGCCGACTGTTCCCTCTATCGTTGCGGGGGACTCATAGTTGTTGGCCCCGGGCAGCAGGCCAAGTGCGCTAGCCGAATCATCGTCGGCGGGCGTCACGGTAAAGGTGAACTGGCCCTCGGTCATGGGGCGTCCGTAGAGGGTCTTGCTGAGCTTGAGGCCGCCGGCCGCGGCGTAATCGAGCTCAGTGCGGTACGTGTTGGTAAAGCGTCCGTTTTCCTTCTTAGTGACGTTGGCGGTCAGGGTGCCATCGCTGTCCTCGGTCACGGTCACTTCGGCGGTTGCGACATGCGCGTCATACGTCATGCCGACCGTGCTGCCCGCGTTCTCGCGAATCTCGTACTTATAGGTTCCGGCAGCGGCGTAGTGGATCTTACCGAACTTGATGGCGGCGATGCCGTCCTTCGCGTCCCTCTTGCTCACGGTTACGGTTGCGGGATCGGGCAGCGGGGTGCCTTCGGGGGCGGTGATGGTAAAGCTGAACTCGTCCCCATCCGTCCAGTCGCGACCGTCAATAGCCTTGCTCAGGCCAAAGTCGAGCTCGGTCTCGAGCGGGGTCACGCTGTAGGTGTTCTTGAACTCGGCGGGCTCGGTGCCCTTCAGGACATGCTCGGCCTTGAGCGTGCCGTCGCCATTATCGGTGATGGTCGTCACGATGGTGAACTTGGCATCACTGTAGGTGACGCCCTTGCTGGTGGTTCCGCCGTTGACCTCGCGCAGTGTGTAGGTGTGCGTTCCGGCCTTGTCGTACTTCACGGCGCTCATCGTGATCTTGCCATCGGCGGCGTTCTTGCCGGTGGCGACGACCTTGGCGTCCTTGCCCTCGCCCTCGACGAGCTCGAAGGAGAACTCGCCCTCAGCCATGTCGCGCCCGGTCAGGACCTTGGTCGCGGCGATCTTGTCGGTGACGCTAAATTCGCCGGGGTTCGGCTTGTAGGAATTCTTGAACTCAGCAGTCGTGGCATCCTTCAGCTCGTGCTTCGCCTCGAGCTTACCCTTGCCGTTATCGGTGATCGTGGTCACGACGGTATAGGTCTTGTCGTCGTAGGTGATGCCGTTGCCTTCGGCACCCTTAACCTCGCGCAGGATATAGGTATGCTCGCCAGGCTTATCGTAGGTGATTTTGTCCATGACGATCTTGCCGTCGGCATCGTTCTTGCCGGTGACGACGACATCGTTACCC
>DBGAPG010000007.1:0-10452 GCA_048438765.1 Collinsella sp. | reverse complement strand
TCGGCTACGTGGACAAGAAGCGCAAGATTGCCGGCGAGGACCGTATGCTTATCCCCGATGGCCTGCTGCAGTGCGACACGGGCGTATCGGGTAAGGAGGTCATCGACACCGTGACGCGTGTGGTCGAGGAAGTCGCCGAGGAGCACGGTGCCAATACGGCCGTAGCGCTCGCCAAGGTTAAGGCTGCTGTTGCCGAGAAGGTCGAGGATGACGAGGAGCTGCCGCCTTGGGATATCGTCGACGAGGTCTTTGAGGACGAGCCGGTCATCAAGGAGAGCGTGCGTGCGGCGCTGACCGAAGAGAAGGTGCCCGAGCGTGTGCCCGTGGAGCGCAAGCAGGTCGAACGCGCGGCGGTGCGCAATCATAAGATCCGTACCGACACGGGTATCGAAATCAGCTTCCCGGCCGAGATGGGTTCGAACTCCGAGTACATCGAGTTCGTCAACGAACCCAACGGCCTCATCTCTATCGAGCTCAAGAACATCGGAAGTATTGAGAATCGATAAGCTGCGCTTGGACGTTGCAGAAAAACAAAGGCCGAAGCCCTTTGGGACTTCGGCCTTTTTTGTTTTCGGCTTGGTTGCTGACATTACCCCGCAGGTTGAGCACACGTCAGCGAAAACGCCCCTAGGCGAGCAAGGTGACGCGAAAGAGGAAGGCATTGACCTTCTGGTCATGCCCGACGATTGAACGTCAGATTGCCGCCTAGGGGCGTTTGCAGCGTCGGGTCGTTACGGCGTTTGGTAAAACGCCGTAACTATTAAAGCTGGCGCAGGCCCTCTTCCAAGCCGGTCTTGCTGTCGGTCTTCTCGTCGCGCATCTTGATGACGCGGGCGGGGACACCGGCCACGACGGCACCGGCGGGGACATCCTCGACGCACACGGCGCCGGCGGCAACAACAGCGCCCTTGCCCACGCGTACGCCCTCCAGGACCACGGCGTTGGCGCCGATCATGACGTCGTCTTCGATGATGACGGGCGTGGCGCTTGCGGGCTCAACGACGCCTGCCAACACGGTTCCAGCGCCGATGTGGCAGTTCTTGCCCACGGTGGCGCGACCGCCTAGCACGGCGCCCATATCGATCATGGAACCCTCGCCGATAACGGAGCCGATGTTGATGATGGCGCCCATCATGATGACGGCACGGTCGCCAATCTCGACGCGGTCGCGGATGATCGCGCCCGGCTCGATGCGGGCGTTGATGCCCTTAAGGTCGAGCATGGGCACGGCGGAGTTGCGGCAATCGTTCTCCACATCGTAGTAATCGATGGAATCGGCGTTGGCGTCCAGGATGGCCTTAAGCTCATCCCAGTCGCCAAAGACGGTCTTGCCGCGACGACCGCCGTAGACATGTGCGTCGTCCCAGGCAACCTTCATGCCGGGCTTCTCGCGCACGTACAGCTTGACGGGCGTCTTTTTGGGCGCGGTGGCGATGTAGTTGATAATCTCCTGGGCATCCATCTCGGCTGCGTTACTCATTTACTATCTCTCCTTTGGGTGGATTCGGTTGATACCTGGTTAGGCAAACATGACCTGGTCGAAGGTGTAGAAGCCGGGTTCGCGGGCGACGAGCTTCTGCGCGGCTGCCAGGGCGCCGTTGACAAAGATCTGACGGCTCGTGGCGCGGTGGGTGAGCGTGACCTCCTCGTCCTGGCCAAAGAAACTCACCTCGTGCACGCCGGCGAAGGTGCCCCCGCGCAGCGAGTGCATGCCGATCTCCTTGGGGTCACGCGCGCCGCACATGCCCTCGCGGCCATAGACGGGGTGGTAGCCTGCCTCGGGTTCAGCTTCGACGACGGCGTCGAGCAACAACTTGGCAGTGCCGCTGGGGGCGTCGACCTTTTGGTTATGGTGCGTCTCGACGATTTCACAGTCAAAGCCGGGCAGCTCGCGTGTGGCCTGGGCCACTAGATGACGCAGGGCTGCGATGCCGATGGAGTAATTGCCCGAGTGCATAACGCGGGTGTTCTGGCCCAGCTCACGCAGGCGGTCCATCTGCTCGGGCGTATAGCCCGTGGTGCCCGAGACCAACGCGGCGCCCGTGCGCTCGACATAGGCGACGACGGCATCGAAGGTCACGACGTTCGAGAAGTCGATGATAACGTCGGCCGCCGGGGCGCTCTCGAGCTCGGACAGATCAAAACCGATCTGGGCGACGATATCAAAAACGGGCTGCCCGCCGGCGTCGACAATGCCTTCGGCGGTAGTGCGGATGAGCGAGCCCATGCGGCCCGTTCCCATAATGACGGTCTTAATCAAGCAGACCAGCTCCCTTCAGAGCATCGGTAAGTGCAGCGCGCGTGTCGTCTGCCATGGGGCACAGCGGCATACGGTAGTTTGCCTCGATCATACCCATCTGGGCGAGCGCCTCTTTGACGGGGATGGGGTTGACCTCACTAAAGAGGGCATTGATGAGCGGCTGGCCGGCAATCTGGATATCGCGGGCGCGTGCCACGTCACCGTCCAGATAGGCGCGGCACATGTCGTGCACGAGCTGCGGCTGAACATCGGCCCACACGCTGATGGTGCCCGAGGCGCCCAGGCTCATGAGCGGTACGGTAAGCGCGTCCTCGCCCGAGTACATGCGGAAGTCGTCTGACAGCAGGTGGGCGATCTTGGCCGCGTAGGCGACGTTGCCCGAGGCCTCCTTAATACCCATGATGTTGGGGTGCGCGGCCAGGCGTTCTACGTTGCGCTCGCTGATGCCGCAGCCACAGCGGCCGGGGATGTTGTACAGGATGCAGGGGATGTCCACGGCATCGGCGACGGTCTTAAAGTGCTGATAGATACCCTCTTCATTGGACTTGTTGTAGTAGGGGGTAATGAGCAGCAGACCGTCGGCGCCCAGGCCCTGATAGGTGAGCGACTTGGTGAGCATGGTCTGCGTGGAGTTGGAGCCCGAGCCGGCAATAACGGGGACGCGTCCTGCAACATGCTTGACCACAGCGGCGACGACGGAGTTGTCCTCGTCATCGGTCATCGTGGCACTCTCACCGGTGGTGCCCAGGGTGAGGATGGCGTCAGTGCCATTTTGCAGGTGGAAATCGATAAGGCGCTCAAGCGCGTCAAAGTCGACACTGCCGTCCTTTTTAAACGGCGTGACAAGGGCGACGATTGAGCCCTCGAGATTGCGGATATCCATGTTCTTCTCCTTCGCTTCCGCGATCTGGACGCGTTTGTTCCATTTGGCGGCGACTGCTAGGCGCTCGTCCTGAGCGCGACGGCGGGCGCTTTCGGCGCGCGATTTGGCCAGCAGCTCGCGGCCGCACGGCAGCACGTCGAGTGTGGCAAAGTAATCGCCCGGACGCTCGGCGCGGCGAATGAGGTCTGCCGAGCCATCGGGGCGCAGCAGGACCTCGGCGGAGCGCAGGCGGCCGTTGTAGTTGTAGCCCATAGAGTGGCCATGCGCGCCGGTGTCGTGAATCACGAGCAGGTCGCCCATGTCGATATGCGGAAGCTCGCGGTCGATGGCGAACTTGTCATTGTTCTCGCACAGATTGCCCGTGATGTCGTACGTGTTCGTGACGGGGGCTGCGGTTTTATCGGGACCGTCCGGCTGACCCATCACCGTGATGTGGTGGTAAGCGCCATACATGGCGGGACGAATGAGGTCGACGGCACTGGCGTCCACGCCGATATAGTCCTTGTAGATCTGCTTCTCGTGGATGGCCTTGGTGACCAGGCACCCATAGGGACCCATCATAAAGCGGCCCATCTCGGTGCAGATCGCCATATCGCCCATGCCAGCGGGAACCAGAATCTCGTCGTATGCCGCGTGCACTCCCTCGCCGATGGCGTGAATATCGTTGGCCTGCTGCTCGGGCAGATAGGGGATACCGACGCCGCCGGACAGATTGATAAAGGCGACATGTGCGCCGGTCTCGCGCTCCAGGCGCACGGCAAGCTCAAAGAGGATGCGCGCGAGTTTGGGGTAGTAGTCGTTGGTGACGGTGTTGCTGGCAAGGAATGCGTGGATGCCAAAGTTCTCGGCGCCCTTGGCCTTGAGCATGCGGAAGGCCTCAAAGAGCTGCTCGGTGGTCATGCCATATTTGGAGTCGCCCGGGTTGTCCATGATGCCGTTGGAGAGCTGGAACAGACCGCCTGGATTAAAGCGGCAGCTGACCGTCTTGGGGATGGGCCCCGCAACGCGCTCAAAGAACTCGATGTGGCTGATGTCGTCAAAGTTGACGATGGCACCCAGCTTGTCGGCGAGCTCAAAGTCGGCAGCCGGCGTGTCGTTGGACGAGAACATGATGTCGTGTCCCGTGATACCCAGCGATCGGGCGATCATGAGCTCGGTATAGCTCGAGCAATCGCAGCCGCAGCCGTATTCGTTGAGAATGGAAATGAGCGCCGGGTTGGGATTGGCCTTGACGGCAAAGTATTCCTTAAAGCCCGGATTCCATGCAAAGGCGTCGCGCACTTCTTGCATGTTGCGGCGGATGCCCGCCTCGTCGTATAGATGAAACGGCGTGGGGAAATGCTCGACGATATACTCGAGCGTCTCCTTGTCCACAAACGGCTGCTTGGCCGCATACGCCTCGTTGGGGGTCAATGCCATGTCCCGTAAACCTCGCTATCCAGACGGCGCCATCTGCGCATCGAATCCGCATAGCGTGGACCCAATGTCCGGATAGCGCTCCCGCATTGCTGCAGACAGTCCTGCGGGTGTTTCCCGCAGGCCCACCAGGTTGTTCGTGCCTGAAAAACCCAGTTCGGCGGGTTTCGCCTCCCCGCGGGGTCAAAGCCTGCCGGCTCGCCCGCGGCTCTTCGTGCCCGCGCCTCTATCAAGTGGTAACGACCCTACCACGTTGCACTTTACCAAACAAGAGTATTCGTATATAACGTTTAAAAAATGCAGCAATATGCTGGAAACATGTGTGCCGCAATCCTGTATCACAATATTGTGTGAATGGATATGCCCCATGAAAGGATCCTTTATGACCGAGCTCCAAGAACTTCGTCGCTATCGTCGCGACCTGCATCGCATTCCGGAGCTCGATTTCGATCTTCCTCAAACCATAGCCTATATCGAGGGCGTGCTCGCTTCGCTTGCCTGTGAAGTGACCCATCCCTGCCCCAGCTGTGTTTGTGCTTTCTTCGACGCTGGCACGGGCGCCGCGCATGCCACGGCGATTCGCGCCGATATGGACGCACTGCCCATCGCGGAGGCGACGGGTGCGGCCTTTTCCTCGAAGCATCCCGGAAAGATGCACGCTTGCGGACACGATGGACACATGGCCATGGCCCTTGCGGCGGCAACCTTTGTCGATCGCACGATTCGTGAGCAGCCAGGTGCCATCAAGCGCAACGTGCTCTTTGTGTTCCAGCCTGCCGAGGAGACGACTGGTGGCGCCAAGACAGTTTGCGAGAGCGGTGTGTTCGAGCGCTACGGGGTCGACCGCATTTTTGGCTTTCACGTGTGGCCCGATCTGACTGCGAACACATTGGCGAGCTGTTCCGGCCCGCTGCTGGCGCGCTCGAGTGAGACACACATTCATATTCACGGGACGAGCATCCATATCGCTAAGACCTATGGCGTTCCGGTCGAGGAATCGCACGATGCGGCGCTGGCGGCTGCCAAGTTCTTGGTTGCCGAGCGCGAACTGATGGACGAGCTGGGCACCGACGAACCCTGTATCGGCAAGTTTGGCCTGCTGCAGGCTGGCACCGTTTGCAACGCGGTGGCGGGGGAGGCCCATGTGGCCGGAAGCCTGCGTGTGTTTACGGACGACATGTTCGACCGGGCGCGCGAAGGCGTGCGCCGCGTGCTGGACGATGCCTGTGCCGCAACGGGCTGCACGTATGATCTCGACTTTGCCGAGGGCTATCCACCGGTCGATAACGATCCTGAGTTGTTTGCCCGAATCGCGCCCGCTCTGCCCGAATTGCAGCTCGTGGACGAGCCGCTGCTAATTGCCGAGGATTTCGCGTTCTATCAGCGCCATCTGCCGGGCGTGTTCTTCTTGCTAGGCACGGGCGTGCCAGAGGACCAAGACAACCCGAGTGATTCGGATGGCTGCCCCGCCTATGCAACAAGCGCTCTGCATACCGATAGCATGCTCTTCGACGAGGAAATCCTACTCAAAGGCCTCGATGTCTACAAACGATTACTTTCGCTTGACTAAGGCGTGAAGGACTATTTGTTCTAGAAAACACGAACAAACGTACGATATAATAGAGATGTAAGTCTATAGAAACGTTTGACGTTACTAACGTAAGGCGATACTATGATTGCATCGTATAAAGATGAGGATACCGAACGCTTTGCCATGGGTGTGCGGGTCAGGAGGTTCGTGCCCTTTGAGCGTGTTGCGTTGAGGAAGATTCGCCAACTGCAGGTTTGTGCTTCGCTTGATGATCTTCGCGTTCCACCGGGCAACCGCCTGGAAGCTTTGAAGGGCGATCGTGCCGGTCAATATAGCATCCGTGTTAACGAGCGCTATCGGGTCTGTTTTGAGTGGAGACAGGAGATGGCTTGGAATGTCGAAATCGTCGATTATCACAAGTGATGAGACTTCGGCCGATTTGCTGTCGCCGGTGACTCCTGGTGAGCTTCTCAAAGAGGAGTTTCTTGTTCCCATGGGCATTTCTCAATATCGCCTTGCGAAAGAGACTGGGATTCCGGCTCAGCGTATCGGGCAGATTGTCTTGGGAAAACGTCGCGTGACGGCCGACACCGACCTCCGTCTTTGCCGTTATTTTGGCCTGACGGATGGTTATTGGCTGCGCGCTCAGGTGGCGTTTGACCTTGAGGCCGAGAAAAGGCGGATCGAACCGGAGCTGAATAAGATCGTTCCTGTCCAGCAGGCCGCTGCGTTGTAGTGCTCAAAGATATTGAGGTTGGAGTGACGATGGAACGACGCCGACAGTCTGCCGTTTATAGTCCCGGTGGGTGTGGATGCGGCTTGTTGTTGCTTCCGGTTATTGCTGTGAGCATTGGCGTGATGTTTGCGCTTGCTGGGCTGGCTGCGGCGGCACTCGTACTGTTTATCACTGCCATCGGCGTGACGATTTGGCTCTGCCGCAATCGCGAGCGACGCCGTGCCGGCGGTAAAACCAATGTCGGCTGGGTTGTATTCCTGGTCATTGCGTACCCGCTGAGTGTCAGCTACCTGGTGTTCTTTGTCCTGTTGATGGTCAGTGCCTTTACCGGGGAATCCGTCACGGTGGGTTGATGCGCTGCCGGCAGACGGTCGCGCAAAGTGCGTTTGCTCGGCGTTTGGATAACTGCATTGGCCGTTTGCCGCAACCTTAGCTCTCAGCTAATGAATTCAAGTCTAATCCTTCCTACGATGTGCTGTGTGCCGGCACGGTAGCCGGATCGTAGGAAGGATGAATAATGGCAAAAGAGGGAAAGAAGCCGATCGGTAAGATTGTCCTAGGCGTCATCGTGGTGCTGGTTATTGTCGGTGCCGTGGGCTCTATGGGCGGCAACTCAACCGATTCGCCTGCGAGCGATTCGGCAAAACCTGCCGAGACGACACAGCAGGCTGAGGAGCAAAAAGAACCGCAAGAACCGTATACCATTGCTGACGAGGCTGAAGACACTTCCAATCAGTTTACCTATAAGATCACGGGCACGCTGACCAATAACACGGATAAGGAAAAGAGCTACATTCAGATTGAATATGTTCTGTATGATGCCGATGGCAACCAGGTTGGAACGGCTCTTGCAAACACCAATCATCTGAAGGCGGGCGGCTCCTGGAAGTTCGAGGCGCTGGGTACGGTGTCTCCCGACCAGGTTGCTAGCTGGGAGCGTTCGGACGTAAGCGGTTTCTAGCATGTTGCATGCACTGGGGGAGGTGAAGTCGTATGTCCGATAAAAAGCTGACCGAGGAGTTGCTCAATGAGCTTCTCGATGCGCCGAACATCGATGGCTATATCAAAGAACACGACTTTGCCGCTCCGTCGCTTTCGAACTACCTGAAGCAGCTACTGCAGGAAAAGGGCTTGGAGCGCTCGCGCGTGGTTCGTATGGCCGATCTCAATGAGACCTTTGGGTATCAGATCTTTACCGGTGCGCGGCATCCGAGCCGCAATAAGGTGCTGCAGATTGCCTTTGCGATGGCGCTGACGCTCAAAGAGACCAACCGTGCGTTGACGGCTGCCGGGGTAAGCGTCCTTAACTGCAAGGACCGCCGCGATGCGATTATCATCTTTTGTATCGATCGCGGGTGCAGCCTCCAAAAGGTCAACGAGGAGCTGTATCGCTTTGGCGAGGAGACGGTGAGTTAGCGGTTGATATCTGAGCTGGCGGAGCTGCCGAACAACGACGCAAACGAACGGGGCGCGGATGCCATGGGGTGTCTGCGCCCTGCGCTATGATGGAGGCTATGGATACTCAGACCCCAACATATTCCGATGACGAGCTGACCGCAGCGCTTGTCGAGCACCTGGCGTCGCTCGATCGCGACGACAGCTATCGCGTGGAGCGTGTACTTAAGCGCTCGTCCGTTGAAACAACCGAGCTCGTGTACTTTGAAGGAACCGGCGGTGGTTCGCTCGGCCCCTTTGTCCGTAAACGCATCGATGCTTCGGCTCAAATCGGCGGGGCATACGGGCGTTTGTTTGCCGCTCAGCGGGCAGGCAGGCGTTTTGAGCACCTGCCCAGAATCGTCGATTGTCGTCGTGTGGGCGACGAGCTCAACGTGGTTATGGAATACATCGAAGGGGAGACGCTCAGGGCGCTGGTGTACCGTCTGGGAGCCACCCCCGATTATGCGCGTGAATTGTATCCTGCCCTATGCGATGCCGTGGGCGGGCTCCACGCCGGTTTTGCAATGGCGGGGGAGACGTCGGCGCCGGTGATCCATCGCGACCTCAAGCCGTCGAATATCATCGTGACAGGTGCCAACTATACGCCTGATGACGGCCTGACGTTTTCATCGCTGGTGATTATCGACTTGGGGATCGCGCGCGTATGGCGCGATGGCGCCGATACCGATACCGTCAAGTTTGGGACACGGCCCTATGCGCCGCCCGAGCAGTATGGGTTTGGGCAGACGAGTGTGCGAAGCGACGTCTACGCACTCGGCGCCCTGTTGTTCTTCTGCTTGACGGGAGTCGACCCTAAACCAGGGCTTGACATGCGCGAGCAATGCGAGGCGCGTGGCATTCCCACTCCACTGGCCGATGTCATCTGCATGTCGATGGCGCTCGACCCGGCCAAGCGTTTTGCGAGTGCGGAAGCGTTGGGACGGGCGACGCGCGCGGCATACGACCTGATTCACCCCGTGCGGCCTCCTGTGCCTGCGCTTGTCCATACTCCGGCCTTGGAGACGGGGGTGACGCCCCAAGGGCTCCGAAACCCCGCAGAGCTTCCTAGGCCTGCCACCTCCGCTGCATGCGGTCTGCTCTCTCGTGTTCCGGAGTCTCTGGGGCGCATTTGGAATACGCTCGTCTGCTTCTCGCTGCTTGTGTTCTTTGCCGGAAGTCACTTTGCCGTCTTTCACCCCACCGGAGCAAACCAAAGCTACCCGACGTGGTTTCTCATAATCGAGTATTTTTTCTTTGTCGATGGCCTTATGGTGCTTATGCATTTTGCGCTGCTCGATAAGCGCCGTCTTCGTCGGCGATTCGCACTGCTCGACAGCTATCGCGGCAAGAAACTCGCGAAACTCTGGCTCAAGGCATTGGGTGTGCTGCTCCTATGCATGATCGTCATAGTCGCGGTTGCCAATGCGACCGGCGTCGTCGATACCTCCGCTACCTAAAAGAAAAGGGCCCCGTTGGGGCCCTTTGCAGTTGCACTTAGATGCGGTTCATCTGAGCGGCGACTTTGTTGTACCAGTCCTGCCACGTGGGCGGGCAGTACTTTTTGGCCGCAGCCGGGGTAAGGGTGGAGCCGTAGTTGGCGCCCAGATAGGAAACGTGAGCGGAGATGCCCTCGCTCCAGCTGCCAAAGCTGCGCCAACCGCCGCCACGTGCACTCCAGCCCCAGGCGTTATAAGAATTGGCGCAATAAGCACCCTTTGTGCTCTCGATGCAGGCGATGGCGGGGGACCAACGGGGGTCGACACCGGTATTCCAAGCGGCGACGGCAAAGTTGTAGCCCTGGCCTGCCATGGGGGAGCCGGCGAGATAATTGTCGATGCGGCTCGTCCACTCATTAATGAACGAATCGTAATCGGAGCTACCGGTATTGGCGTTGTTCACCGTGGTGTCGATGGTGGTGTTGGTGTTGGTGGCCTGGCTGCTAGAATTGCTGCCGCTTACGCCCTCGCCCGAGAGCTTCTCGGCGGCAGCGGCCTTATCGGCCTCAAGCTTGGCAAGCTCGGCGGCATTTTCCTGCTCTGCTTTTGCCTGTGCCTCGCTGCGGAGCTGCTGGGCCTGCGCCAGCGCATCCTCGGCGTTTTTCTGCTCTGCCTCAAGCTGAGACTTGGCTTGCTGGAGCTCGGCCTTGTTCTGCTCGAGTTCGGTTTGCATGTTATTGAGCTCTTCGATCT
>DBGAPG010000006.1:0-7035 GCA_048438765.1 Collinsella sp. | reverse complement strand
TCCAACGTCGTCTTTGGCCAGGTGGCAAACGAAGTTGGCGCAAACACGCTCGTACAGTTTGCCAACGCCTTTGGCTACGGCCAAAAGCTCGGCCAGGACCTGACCTCCGCGGCCTCCATCATGGCCGACCCGTCGCTCATGACCGAGTGGGAGACCGCCTGGGCCGGCGCCGGCCAGCCTGTCGGCATGGACCACACGCCCGGCCCGCAGACCACCGTCATGCAAAACGCCGTGATTGCCGCCGCCATCGCCAACAGTGGCGTGGTCATGGACCCGTACTTTGTAGCCCAGGTACTCGCCCCGGACGGAACCGTGGTCAAGACCACGCAGTCCCGCTCGCTGGGGCAGGCCGTCAGCTCCGCCACGGCCGACCAGGTCAAGCAGGCCATGCTTGCCGTCGTCCAGTCCGGTACCGGCACCGATGCCCAGATCCCCGGCGTCAAGGTCGCCGGCAAGACCGGCTCGGCCGAGACCGGCGGCACCAACGTCAACTCGATGTTCGTTGGCTTTGCACCTTACGATTCACCCACGGTCGCCATCTCGGTGGCCTTGGAGGATTACGACAAACACGACGTCGAGGCAGCCAAGATCGCCGGCATCGTCCTGACCGCGGCACTTGCCGCCCAAGGAGCGTGATGCCCATGATCGAATCGGACACCCGAGGCGCGCCGCGGCCGAAGAGCTAGCGGCAACGCGCCACACGGCCCCAGCGGCCACATCGTAGGTACTACACACATCGTTGAGCGAATAGTTATGTTAGGAGCAGGAATGGAACAGAGGGTCCTCGGGGGAAGATACCTCCTCAAGGATAAGGTGGGGACAGGCGGCATGGCGACCGTCTACCGTGCACAGGACCAGGTCCTCGACCGCACGGTAGCCGTCAAGATCATGCTGCCGCAGTATGCTGGCGACGCAACCTTCGCCGCACGCTTTAAGCAGGAGGCCCAGGCAGCAGCCGGTCTCTCCTCCCCCTATATCGTGGGCGTCTACGATTGGGGCAAGGACGGCGACACCTATTACATCGTCATGGAGTACTTGCGCGGCACCGACCTTAAGAGCGGCATCAAGAGCCACGGCGCCCTCGACCCCAAGAAGGTCGCCCAGATCGGCTCGCAGATCAGCTCCGCGCTTTCGGTCGCCCACAAGCACGAAATCATCCACCGCGACATTAAGCCGCAGAACATCATGGTGCTGCCCGACGGCAACATCAAGGTGATGGACTTTGGCATCGCGCGCGCCAAGAACAGCCACCTCACGCAAGACAACAACGTGCTGGGAACCGCCCACTACGTCAGCCCCGAGCAGACCCGTGGTCAGGACCTCGGCCCCACCTCGGATATCTACTCGCTGGGCGTCGTGATGTACGAGTGCGCCACCGGCCGCGTTCCCTTTGACGGTGACGACGCTATCTCAGTCGCACTCAAGCAGGTCAACGAGCTGCCTATTCCGCCGAGCCAGATCAACTCCGGTGTCGACGCCGACCTTGAGCGCATCATCCTCAAGTGCATGGAGAAGGATCCGGCAAACCGCTTCCAGACCGCCGACGAGCTGCGTCAGGTGCTCAACAGCTACCTGTCGGGCCGTGCCGTCAACGTCTCGGAGCCCACGCGCATCATCGGTGCCCCCGGTGAGCTGGGCGCCACCAAGACTCGCGAGCTTTCCGATCAGACGCGCGCCATGGTGCGTCCCGTCTCGGGCGTGAGCGGCCAGAATACCGCCCGTAGCTCGGTTTCGGGCTCCACCGGCTCCTACGAGGTCGAAAAGCCCAAATCCAACAAGAACAAGATCATCGCCGCCGTGGTGGCAGCCGTTGCCGTCATCGGCATCGTGGTGGCCTTTGCCACAGGACTCTTTGGCGGCGAGCAGGTCACCGTGCCCGATGTGCTGGGCAAGGACCAGCAGACTGCCGTCGAGCTGATCAAGGAAGCCGGCCTCGAGGTCGGCACCATCGACCAAAGCTACAACGACGATGTCGACGAGGGCAAGGTCGCCGAGCAGACGCCCAACGGCAACACCAAGAAAGCCAAGGGCACCAAGGTGAACCTGGTAATCTCCAAGGGCCCCAAGCCCTCCGAAAAGGTTGAGGTTCCCAAACTTGTCGGCCTGACCAAGGACCAAGCAGAAGCCGCACTGGCAAGCGTTGGCCTGAAGGGCAACGCCTCCGAGGAGGCCAACGAGGCTGATGAGGGCCAGGTCTTTGAGCAGGGCACCGAAGCCGGTAAGGAAGTCGCGAAGGGCACGACCATCTCGTACAAGGTCTCGAGCGGCCCGGATACCACGTCCGTCCCCGACCTGACCGACATGACCGAGGCCCAGGCGCGCAACGCCCTCGATATGGCAGGCTTTGGCGTCGACGTGAGCTACCAGGAGAACGACTCGGTTACCGAGGGCACCGTGATCAGCTGGAACCCCAGCGGCAAGCAGAAGCCCGGCGCCACGATTACCGTCGTCATTGCCAAGAAGTCCGGCAAGGCCACCGTCCCGGGCAACCTGTACGGCAAGAGCATTTCCGCCGCCGTTACCGCGCTCAACAACGCCGGTTTCTATAACATTGGCTTCTGTGACCAGAACGGCAATCCCGTGAGCGGTAACGAGGATGCCACCGTTACGGGCGTCTCCCCCACCGGCAAGCAGTCCACCGACAGCACGATCACGCTGACGGTCGCACTTTCTGGCTCGGGTTCGGGCTCTGGCTCGGGCACGGGTGACGATTCCGGTACGACCAACTAGTCGCCACCCCACCGCTCATCACGGCTCTCGCCGCAAACATATTCGCTCACAGGCGCCCGCTTGCTCCCCCAGCAAGCGGGCGCTTCGTTTTTGACATGGCATTGAACCAGAAGAACCCGGCACCGTAGCGGTACCGGGCTCGATATTCCTCTGGTGCCCCCGGGCGGATTCGAAAACTCCCCCGCGGGGAAATGAGTGACGCGGGTGTCGACGGCTCGAATCCTGCCCTTAGACCAGAAGAGCCCGGCACCGTAGCGGTACCGAGCTCGATATTTCTCTGGTGCCCCCGGGCGGATTCGAACCGTCGACACCCGCTTTAGGAGAGCGGTGCTCTATCCCCTGAGCTACGGAGGCATGTTGTACTAGTGTAGCAGATTTACGCCGTTGTAATACAGCGTATAGCCACTCTTCGAAGTTGCGGTGGAACAGCCCTCCGGAAAGTGTGTCCCACTATCCAGGCAAATTCTGGGTCAAACTTTCCCAATGGGACCTCGCTGGAAACTGTGTCCCAGAATTTCGGCTCGAAACGGGACACAGTTTCCCAAACGACCCCGTTCCGGAAACTACATCCCGGAATCGGCGCTCGAACTGGGATGCACTTTCCCGATCGAGCCCCATGGGAAACTGCGTCCCACTTGGGGGGCGCTCTTTAATGACTAGTTACCTTTGTGGAAGAGGTTTTTGATAACGGAGGGGATGCTCTTGGCGCCCTTGGCCGTCACATCGATAAAGTCGGGCGAACGCACGAGCTTATCCTCGTCGACGTACTTGCGGACCGCACGAAGCGTCTCTTTGTCGTCGCGCGTCGAAAACGTAAAGTGACCGTTGTCCTTGGTGAAGATGGCAAAACGCGTAATCTTCTTGGTGCCGCGCAAGACCTCGGCGGCAATATAGTCGACCTCGTCCCACGGGATTTGAATATAATCCTCGGGATTGCGCTCGTTATAGTACTCAAACGCCTTATTGCCCACCATCACGTTACCGTGGCTGGTAAGCCCCATCAGGCAGGTTGCCGGCGTTGCCAGATCGACCGTGCTGTTCTGAGATTGCGCCATACGCGCCTCGCCCTCCAATAAAAACAATCGGACCGCATCCAGTGTACCCACCGGGTGCGGTCCGTTTCAATGGCTCAAAAGCCCTTGCCTAGCAACTCTCGGTCTTAAGCCGAAACGTGCTTACATGAAGCCGCAGACGCGACCGATGATGCCGATGGCGAAGAGAGCCAGGATGATGACGATCGGGCTGACCTTCTTCTTGAGGAGCTTGCAGACCAGCAGGGTCAGGCACACGGCGGCAAGGCCGGGGATGAGCTGATCGAGGTTGGCCTGAAGCGTGGTGACCTTCACCTGATCAAGGGCGTTAGCACCGATGGAGTTATACATCGTCAGTGCTTCCTTGACACCCTCAGAACCGGAGGGCAGGTTAGCCCAGTCGATAAAGGCGCCAGCAGACTGCGTGACCTTGGAGACGACCGGGGTGAAGGAGATGGACACCCAGCGCTCGACCAGGGCGCCGATGATGAACATACCCAGGATGGATGCACCCTCGGTGACCTTGCCCATCAGACCACCGGAGAGGTCCTTGGCGATGGAGGAGCCGACTTTGTAGCCAAACTCCTGCGTGTACCACAGGAAGGCGTAACGGATGATGTTCCACGCGAAGAAGAACAGCAGCGGACCGGCGATGCTGCCGGACAGGGCCAGGGAAGCGCCCAGAGCACCCAGAATCGGGCGAAGGGTGAACCAGAAGGCGGGGTCGCCGACGCCGGCGAGCGGGCCCATCATACCGACCTTGACGCCCTGAATGGCGACGTCGTCAATCGGGGCACCGTTGGCGCGCTCCTCCTCGAGAGCGAGGGTAACGCCAATGACGGGGGCGGAAACATAGGGGTGGGTGTTATAGAACTCCAGGTGGCGCTTAAGAGCGGCAATCTGGTCATCCTTGCTGGTGTAGAGCTTCTTGATCGCAGGGATCATTGCGAAGCACCAGCCGCCGTTCTGCATACGCTCGTAGTTCCACGAGCCCTGAAGGAACTGATGACGGAAGCAAACCTTCTTGCGGTCAGCCTTGGTGAGCTGAATCTTGTTCTCTGCCATATGTATCACTCCCCTCCTACTCGTAATCGTTCAGAATGTCGCCGAGCGGGTCACCGGAGCCGCCGCCCATGCCGCCACCCTGCTTGGCCAGATCCTTAAGGCCAAGGTAGATGAGGGCAAGGGGGATGCCGATGAGGCCAAGGGCGATCAGCGTGAGCTGAGGGATGGCAGCAAGGACAAAGCCGAGGATGAAGAACGGCCAGGTCTCCTTGGTGGCCATCATGTTGATGACCATGGCGTAACCGACGGAAGCGACCATGCCGCCGCCGACAGCCATGCCGCCGGACAGCCAGTCGGGCATAGCGTTAAGCGCGTTGGTAACAGCCTCGGCCGGGATGATGCACAGAAGTACTGCCGGGATGGCGATACGAAGGCCCTGCATGAGGATGGCAGCGTACTGCCAGCGCTCGATGCCGGAGAAGTCGCCCTTCTCGGCGCAACCGTCCATGGCGTGAGCGATAGCGGTAGCCAGGGTACGGCAGATCATGGTCAGGAACAGACCAGCGACCGACAGCGGGACGGCGACGGCGATGGCGGCGGTAACGGCCTTGGCCGAATCGGTGGCGCCACCGTTGAGGGCGAGCACCATGATGATCGAAGAAGCGACCGAGGCCAGAGCGGCGTCAGGCGCGACAGCGGCGCCGACGTTAGCCCAGCCAAGGGCCATCATCTGGAGCGAACCGCCCAGGAGGATGCCCTCCTGAAGGTGACCGGTTACGAGACCGATAAGCGTGCATGCCACGAGCGGCTGATGGAACTGGAACTCATCCAGAACGCCTTCCATACCGGCAAGCAACGCGACAATCGCAACAAGCAGAATAGTGATTGCAGACATGTATCGGACCCTCCTTTACTATGCTTGAGCGGCCAGTTCGGCCTTAGCTTTCTTCAACATGGCGTCGAGATCCTCGGAGGAATCAGAAGGAACCTTGCGGACCTCGAACTTGACGCCCTTGGCCTTGAGGGCCTCGAGAGTCTTGACGTCGTCATCGCCCATAGCGACGGCGTTGGTGACGACGACCTTGCCCTTGGAGTGAGCCATGGAACCGATGTTGACTTCCTTGATGTCGACGCCGGCCTCGATGGCCTTGAGCAGATCCTGCGGGTTCTCGAAGAGCAGCATGGCCTTGGTGTCACCAAAGCGCGTGTCCTTGACGACCTCGGCCATCTTCTTGATGGGAACGACGTTGGCATGGACTCCCGGAGGGGCAGCCTGCTCGATCATGGTCTTGCGGAGCTCGTCGTGAGCAACGCCGTCGGAAACCACGATGATGCGGTTGGGGTTGATCTGCTTGGTCCACGTGGTGGCCACCTGACCATGCAGCAGACGGGTGTCGATACGGACGTGGGCAATCTTGATGTGCCCGTCGCCGATGACCGTTCCCGGAGGGATGGCGCCTGCAGGAGCAGCAGCGGCCGCAGCCGGCTTCTTCTCCTCGGGCTCCAGAGACTCGGGCTTGACGCGCACGCCAGCCTTGGCCTCAGTCACGAGATGTTTTGCGATCGCATGTGCAGTGTTCTTTGCGTCAAAGCGCTGCGAATATGCCTCGATGAGCATAGGCAGGTTGACACCGGTGACGATAGCCCAGGAATCGTGGCCCTCGATGAGCCCGCTGATCTGGTTGAACGGCGTGCCGCCCCACAGATCAACGAGGAAGAGCACCTGCTCCTGGTCCTCGAAGGAAGCGACTGCTTCCTCGACCTTGGCACGGAAGTCGTCGGGGCCCATGCTCGGCTCGAGCGAGACCACGGCTACAGACGGCTGATCGCCAAAGACCATCGAGCCCGTCTGCTTGATTCCAGCAGCCAAGTCCCCGTGGCTAGCAAGAACAATACTTACCATCACATAACCTCCTTTTTGTCTACGTATTTCCTACACGACATTAAGGAAGTATACCTGTTTGGTTTGTGGAATTATAGCTAAAATTCGCAAAAGGTTGGTTTATTTGTTTAAACGTCTAGGTTTGTTACAAGTTGATTACTTTACTGCTTTTTGACTCATTACACGCCAAGGCGTCGCACATCAAGCCATGCATTTTACAGATACAAACAGGCTGTTCATTAATATCGATTTTAGGCAAGCGTGAATGCGCTTGTACTGCTGCTATTTTGTTTAAACAGACATAACTTGACTATTAGCGTGACTTATGCTCTAGCGCAAGTAGTCATTGGGGACGTCCTTAAACGACTAGTCGTTGGGGACGTTCTT
>DBGAPG010000005.1:0-4457 GCA_048438765.1 Collinsella sp. | reverse complement strand
GCTCAAGCAGGCTCTGGTCGACGCCGCCGCTCCCCAGGACGTTGAGCCCGGTGCCGCCAAGTTCGACGACGAGACGCACGTGAATCAAATCGTGTAGTCCCGTTCTCGTTGGCTTTTTGGGCCGGGCGTCCCGTACGTTCGGGAGCCCGGCCCGTTATTTTGAAAGGAAGTGGGGATGAACCGCTTCATCGACATCAACCCGGAGAGGTGCATCGGCTGCGGAACATGCCAGTCCGCCTGTGCCGACGCCCACCGGATGCAGGGTCTTCAGGATACGCCGCGCCTGGCGCTCGTGAAGACCGGCGGTATTTCGGCCGCCCTTGCCTGCCACCATTGCGAGGGTGCCCCCTGCGCCGAGGTTTGCCCGGTGAATGCCATCGAGCACGATGGCGACCGCATCCACGTCAAGGAGCAGGAGTGCATCGGGTGCAGGCTGTGCGCCATCGCGTGCCCCTTCGGAGCCATCCATCCCGATGGCACGTCTATCGCCGGTGTCGCAGGCATGTGCGACCCGACGCCTTCGTATCCTAAGTCCCTGAGCAGCCTGCTTACGTGGGCTCCCGGCCAGTACACCTGCGCTGTCAAGTGCGACCTGTGCGCCTTCGATCCGGACGGCCCGCATTGTGTGGCGGCGTGCCCCACCAAGGCGCTGACCGTCATGGGCGGCGCGGCCGATCGCGAGCTCGACGAGGCCAAGCGCCTGCGCTCGATCGGAAACGGTCCGGTCGTCGACGCTACCGCTGTGGCCCAGGGCCTGTCCGAGAAAGCAGAAGGGAGCGTAAACAATGGATAGCATGACGCTGTTTATCGCATCGCTTGCCGTCTCGTGCATCGGTGCGCTCGCCTCGGTTCTGCTGATCAAGGCCGATAACGCCGCCAAGACCGCCGGCTGCCTTGTCGGCGCCGTCGCCGCGGTGCTTTCGTTTGTGGCCGGTATCCAGGCCGTGCTGGGCGATGTCACGTCGGTCGACACCATCGTGTTCTTCCCGTTTGCCCATTTCCAGCTGCTGCTCAATCAGCTGTCCGGCCTGTTCGTGGCGCTCATCTCGGTGCTCGCGTTTACCGGTTCGATCTACGGTCTCAACTACTTTGATGAGTACCCGGGCAAAAAGGGCCGCGCCGGCTTCTTCTTTAACACCTTCGTGGCGTCCATGATGCTCGTCATCACCGCCGACAACGCGTTTTGGTTCCTGGTCGCCTTTGAGCTCATGTCGCTGACCTCGTACTTCCTGGTCGTGATCGAGGAGAACGAGAACTCCATCCATGGCGGTTGGCTCTACTTTGTGATCGCGCACGTGGGCTTTGTGCTCATCATGGCGAGCTTCCTCACCATGACCAACTTCGCCGGCGGCTCGTTTGCCTTTGCGGATTTCCGCGCCACGCAGTTTAGCCCCGCGGTCGCATCCGTGTGCTTCGTGCTCGCCTTCTTTGGCTTTGGTGCCAAGGCCGGTATCATCCCGCTGCACGGCTGGCTGCCCAAGGCACATCCCGAGGCGCCGTCCAACGTGTCGGCCCTCATGTCCGGCGGCATGATCAAGATCGGTATCTTCGGCATCCTCAAGGTAGGCCTCGACCTGCTCTCCGCCTCGGGCGTTCAGGTCTGGTGGGGCCTTATGGTCATGGTCTTCGGTGCGATCTCGTCGGTCCTCGGCGTGGCCTTCGCCCTACAGGAGCATGACATTAAGCGCCTGCTGGCCTATCACTCCGTCGAGAACATCGGCATCATTCTGCTCGGCGTCGGCGCCTCCATGGCCGCCATGGCGCTCAACTCTGTCGGCATCGCCGTCCTGGCTCTGATGGCCGCCCTCTACCACACGTTTAACCACGCGATGTTTAAGGGCGAGCTGTTCTTGGGCGCCGGTGCGCTGCTGTACTCCACGGGTACGCGCAATATGGAGAAGATGGGCGGCCTGTTCCGTCGTATGCCGGCAACGGCCATCTGCTTCCTCGTTGGCGCACTTGCCATCTCGGCCATCCCGCCCTTCAACGGCTTTGTGTCCGAGTGGTTTACCTACCAGTCGCTGTTTAACGCCGCCATGCAGGGTGACAAGGCCGTCATGATCGTGGCCGTGTTCGCTGCCGTTGCGCTTGCCATTACCGGCGCTCTGGCCGTCACGTGCTTCGTCAAGGCCTATGGCGTCTCCTTTGCCTCCGCGCCCCGCTCCGAGGCCGCGGCCAATGCCAAGGAGGTTCCCGCCCCTATGGTGTTTGCGCAGGGCCTGCTCGCGGCCATCTGCGTCGTGCTGGGCATTGGCGCTCCCGTGATCGCGCCCGTGCTGGTCGATGTCGCCGCGTCCGTGCTGCATCCGTACGGTGGCGTGTTTGCCACCGAGGGCATGGAGCTCATGAACCAATACTCCGGCGCTGCCACCTCCACGCCCGCGATCGCCATTGCGCTCGTGGTGCTCGTCGGCCTTGCCTGCGGTTATCGCAAGCTCAAGACCGTCGGCAAGGTGCAGAAGTCCCAGCCGTGGGCATGCGGCTATGCTCCCAACGAGCATATGCCCGTCGTGGCCACGACCTTTGCCTCCGAGGTGTCCTGGTTTATGCAGCCGCTCTACACGCTGCGCGACCGTTGCACGGCCGTCTGCTGGTCCATCGCGCACTTCTTCCAGAAGCTCACCGGTGTGGCCGAGGCTGTGGAGCCCGTACCCGACAAGGTTCTCGTTGATGCCCCTCATAAGGGCGTCGAGAAGCTCGCCGACCTCGCGACTAAGCTCGAGGGCGGCAACTACAGCATCTATATCTGCTACATCGTCGCGGCACTCGTGGTGTTCCTCGTGCTCGCCGTGCAAATGGGTTAAGGAGGGGAGAGCATGAACAACATCGTACTTGCCGTTCTGCAGGGCGTGGTCGTCATGGCCGTCGCACCGTTCTTCTCCGGTCTCGGCCGTGTGATCCGCGCCAAGATGCACAACCGTCGCGGCCCCAGCATCATGCAGGACTATCGCGACCTGGCCAAGCTCTTTGCGCGCCCCGAGTCCCAGAGCGAGGACGCGAGCTTTGCGCTGCGCATTATGCCGCCGCTGTTCTTCGCTGTCGCCTTTATGCTCGCGATGGGCCTGCCGCTCTTTACGGCACAAAGCCCCATCCCGGTCTTTGGTGACGCCATCACCATCATGTATAGCCTGGCGCTCGCCCGCTTCTTCTTCGCCCTCTGCGGTGTGGATTCGTCCAACGCCTACGCCGGTATCGGCGGCGTCCGCGAGCTGCTCATGAGCGTGCTCATCGAGCCGTCCATGCTGCTGGCGCTGTTTGCCGCCGCCCTGGTGTGCGGCTCCACCGACATCGCCACCATGGGCCAGCACATCATGACGGGCGCCATCGACGCGCCGGTCGCTGTGATCCTCGCCGGCATCGCCTTTGCGATCGCCTGCTACATGGAACTCGGCAAGCTGCCGTTTGATCAGGCCGAGGCCGAGCAGGAGCTCCAGGAAGGTCCGCTCGCCGAGCTTTCCGGCCCGTCGCTTGCGATGGCAAAGCTCGCCATGTCCATGAAGCAGGTCCTGGTCGTCGCCTGGTTCTGCGCGATCTTCGTCCCCTGGGGCGAGCCCGCGGCCGTGGGTATCGCGGCCGTTCTGGGCGCGGTCATCTTCCTTGTTAAGTGCCTGATCGACTTTGTCGTATGCGGCGTGATCGAGAACTCCTGCTCGCGCTCGCGTTTTAAGGTGCTCGGTAATCAGACTTGGGCCGTCGTGGGCATCGCCGTTCTGGCGTTTGTCTTCGTGGTCGTCGGCGTGTAGGAGAAGGGAGAAACAATGTCATTTGCAGTCAGTCTGTCCCTTCTCGGCTTGGTCGCTATCGCGGCCCCGATGGTGGCCTCGGTGCTCGTCGCCCTGTTCCCCCGTCCGTACGCCAAGTGGTTCAGCGTTTTGGGTGCCGCCGTCTCGACGGTCTGCACCATCGCCCTCGCCGCGAATTTCGCCGGCGCCGGCATGCCCGACACGCAGGTCCCCCTGATCTCGTTTGGGCAGACCCTCGTCATGGGATTCACCTTCGATCGCATGAGCACGCTGCTCGCGCCCGCCTTTGTGGGTATCGGCCTGCTTGTCGTGATCTATTCGATTCCCTATATGAGCAAGAATAACCGTGAGCATCCCGACGCACCGCGTCGTCGCTTCTACGCGTACCTCGCGACCTTCATCGGCGCCATGGCCGGTCTTGTGTACAGCTCGACCCTTTTGGGCCAGCTCGTGTTCTTTGAGATCACGGGTGCGTGCTCTTGGGGCCTCATTAGCTACTACATGACGCCTACGGCCAGGAAGGCCGGCATGAAGGCTCTGATCATTACGCATATCGGTGCGCTTGGCCTGTATCTGGGCGCCGCCATCGTGTTTGCCCATACCGGTACCTTCGCCATTACCGCGATTGCCGGCCTCGACGCCAAGCTCAAGGCTATCGTTCTTTTGCTCGTGCTGTTTGCGGCCTGGGCCAAGTCCGCACAGGTTCCCATGTAC
>DBGAPG010000004.1:0-9660 GCA_048438765.1 Collinsella sp. | reverse complement strand
TCAAGATCACCGACTACGCGCAGGAGCTTCTGGACGACCTGGACCAGCTGGACGGCTGGCCGGAGCGAGTCAAGCAGATGCAGGCGAACTGGATCGGCCGTTCCGAGGGCGCTGAAGTGAAGTTCACGCTGTGCGACAAGCAGGGCAACGCGCCTGAGAACCCCACGGAAGACGACCTGATCACCGTGTTCACCACGCGTGCCGATACCCTGTTCGGCTGCAGCTTCTTCCTGCTCGCCCCTGAAAGCCCCATCCTGAAGGGCCTGGTCGAGGGCACGGAGTACGAGGCCGCGGTCATGCAGGTGGTTGAGGACGCCAAGAAGATCACCGCTGTCGAGCGTGCGCAGGGCAACAAGGAGAAGCACGGCGCGTTCACCGGCCGTTATGTGGTGAACCCCATCAACGGCGAGAAGGTGCCCGTGTGGGTTGCCGACTACATCGTGGCCGATTACGGCACCGGCGCGGTCATGGCAGTGCCGTGCGGCGACCAGCGCGACTTCGAGTTCGCCAAGAAATACGACCTGCCCATCATCCCCATCATCCTGGGCGACGGCGACCCGCTGTTCGAGCAGCTCAAAGACGAACAGGGTCGCGTGGTCACCAGCGTCGACTGGGAGGGCGCCATGGAGGCCGAGGGCCGACTGGTGCAGTCCGGCAAGTACACCGGCCTCACGGGCGGCAAGCACTCCGAGGGCGAGGAGGCCATCGTCGCCGACCTGGAGGCCATGGGCCGCGGCAAGCGCAAGGTGGAGTTCCGTCTGCGTGACTGGCTGATCTCCCGCCAGCGTTATTGGGGCAACCCCATCCCGATGATCTACTGCGACAAGTGCGGCCTGGTGCCGGTGCCGGAAGAGGACCTGCCGGTACGCCTGCCCGAGGACATCGATCTTTCCGCTGGCGAAACCTTGGCAACGCACGAGGGCTTCGCGAAGTGCACGTGCCCGAAGTGCGGCGGCGAGGCTCGTCGCGAGACCGACACCATGGACACGTTCACGTGCTCGAGCTGGTATTACCTGCGCTATACCGATCCGCACAACACCGAGCTGCCCTTCTCCCGCGAGGCCGCCGACCGTTGGATGCCCGTCGATAACTACATCGGCGGCATCGAGCACGCCATTCTGCACCTGCTCTACAGCCGCTTCTTTACCAAGGCACTGCGCGACCTGGGCCTGCTGAGCGTGGACGAGCCCTTCACTAACCTGCTGTGCCAGGGCATGGTCAAGGACGAGAACGGCGACACCATGTCCAAGTCCAAGGGTAACGTCGTGCCCCCGAGCTCGGTCATCGAACCTTACGGCGCCGACACCATGCGTTTGGCGATCCTGTTTATCGCCCCGCCCGAGAAGGACTTCGACTGGGATCCCAAGGCCGTCGAGGGCGCCAACCGCTTTATCAAGCGCGCCTGGCGTATCGTTTGGCAGCTCGTCCAGTCCGGCGATGCCAACGTGGCCTTCGACAAGTCCGCGCTCGATGAGGTTGCGATGAAGCTCTATCGCGAGCGTCACCGCACCATCGCCAAGTGCACCGAGGACTTCGATCGCGGCCAGTTCAACACCGCCATCTCGGCCGTCATGGAGCTCGTCAACGCGGCGAGCGCCTACCTCAACGCCACCGAGGGTACCGCCCGCGACAAGGCGCTGTGCTACGGCGTGGCCAAGGACATCGTGAGCGTCCTTGCCCCCATCTGCCCGTTCTGGGCCGACGAGCTGTGGCACGAGGCGCTCGGCTGCGAGGGCAACGCCTATACCGCCGCCTGGCCCGAGTTCGATCTGGCCGAGTCCGTTGAGGACACGGTGCAGATCGTGGTCCAGGTGCTCGGCAAGGTCCGCGGCCGCGTCGACGTTGCCCGCGATGCCTCTAATGAGGATATGCAGGCTGCCGCCGAGGCCGCCGTCGCCAAGTGGCTCGAGGGCAAGACGGTCGTCAAGGCCATCTGCGTGCCCGGTAAGCTGGTCAACCTGGTGGTCAAGTAAGCACTGCGCGCTTAGCTGACGTGCTATAGGCGAGGGGCGATCCGGCTAGGTCGCCCCTCGTTTTTCATGTACCTGTCCTGGTGCCTGCGGTCAATTGTTCTATTCTTGTGGAGAACCTGTGCTCCCGCTGACCTGCAGGTTCGTACTGTGCTTGCACGTTTCCGCAGCTATTGGTATAGTTTGCTTGCGAATGAAGTTGTAATTGAAAGAAGTGGGGTTTCGGCCCCGCTTCTTTTTTGTATGGATGGAGGTGCCGCAATGGTCAAGACCAAGACCGAGCAGGCGATCATCGACGCGCTCGAGGCCGTCGCTCCCCAGCACGATATCGATATCGTCGACGTCGAGCTCGTGGGTGCCACCAAGGCCCCCTGCGTGCGTGTGCGTATCGAGGGTGCCGAGGGTCAGAGCCTGTCGCTCAACGACGTCACGGCCAACACAAAGTGGGTCGGCGATGTGATTGAGGAGCTCGATCCCATCTCTTCGAGCTATACGCTCGAGGTGTCGAGCCCGGGCATGGCGCGCCCGCTGCGCCGCCCGTGCGACTTTGCCCGCTTTGTGGGCGAGAATTGTGAGCTCACCTCCACCGCCACCGAGGGCCGTCGCAAGTACGCCGGCAAGATTGCCGCCGCCACCGAGACGAACGTGACCCTCGAGCTCGAGGACGGCGAGTCCGTTACCCTCGATTTCTCTGATGTTAAAAAGTGCAAGTTGAAGCCCACCTACGACTTCAAGCCCGCGAAGGAAGGAAAGTAAGATGGCAGCATCCGACATGATGTCCGCCCTGATGGAGCTTTGCCAGGAGAAGCACATCGACCAGCTCTACTTGATCGACCGCCTGGAGCAGTCGCTCGCCAAGAGCTATGCCGAGATCCTGCATCTTGAGTGGGGCGCCAAGGTGACCATCGACCGCACCACCGGCAAGATCTACGTCTACCGCCTGGAGCCGATCGACGATTCCATGGACGAGGAGGGCAACTTCACCGAGTTCGAGGAGATCGACGTCACCCCCAAGAATACGAGCCGCATCGCTGCCCAGCACGCCAAGGCCGAGATCAACGCCATCGTGCGTAACTCCGCCCGCGAGCAGATCTACGAGGAGTTCTCCGGCCGCATCGGTGACCTCATCAGCGGTACCGTGCTGCAGTCCACGCCCGACTTCACGATCGTCAAGATTCGCGAGGGCGTCGAGGCCGAGCTGCCGCACTTCGACCAGCGCCGTTACGAGAACGAGCGCAACGAGCGTCCGATGGGCGAGCGCTACCTGCACAACCAGCACATCAAGGCCGTGATCATCGACGTTCGCGACCCCAACTCCAACCTGCAGCCGGTTCGTGGCGAGCACAGCCGTCCGCCGATTGTCATCTCCCGTACCCACCCCGAGCTCATGCGTCGTCTGTTTGAGCAGGAGGTGCCCGAGATCTATGAGGGCACCGTCCAAATCAAGTCGATCGCCCGCGAGCCCGGCCAGCGCTCCAAGGTTGCCGTCCACTCGCTCGACGACCGTCTGGATCCCGTGGGCGCCTGCGTCGGCCCCAAGGGCAGCCGTGTTCGCGCTGTCGTGGGCGAGCTCCGTGGCGAGCGCGTCGACGTCATCCTGTGGGATGCCGATCCTGCCGTCTACGTCGCCAACGCCCTGTCGCCCGCCAAGGTCACCCGCGTCCTCATCGACGAGGAGAAGGCCTACGCCGGCGTCATCGTGCCCGACGACCAGCTGTCCCTCGCCATCGGCAAGGAGGGCCAGAACGCCCGTCTCGCCGCGCGCCTGACCGGCTGGCACATCGACATTAAGTCCGAGACGCTTGCCGCCGACATCCTCAAGAACGTTCCCGTTCACGAGGAGCCCGCCGCCGACCTGATCGGTGACGAGGAGGACGAGGACGTCCGCCGCTGCGAGTATGTGTCCGAGGACGGCATCCAGTGCCGAAACCAGGCTCGTCCCGGCTCCCGTTTCTGCGGTGTCCACGACACCGACGCCTTCGATGATGCGGAGGACCTGATCTAGCGCGCGGTTGCGCCGGGCGGGTCCCGGCGCGTCTCCCACGCTCGTTCAGTCTCTAGGCACCCAAGGTGCCAGAAAGGGTAGGTGAAGTCATATGGCAAAAGTCCGTGTGTCCACCCTGGCCAAAGAGTTCGGCATGACCTCCAAGGAACTGATGGGTCATCTCGCCGATATGAAGATTCCCGCTAAGTCCGCTTCCTCCACCTTGGAGGACGCTTATGTCGCCATGGTCCGCAAGCAGCTCGCCTCGGTGATCGAGGCCCGCGCCCAGGAAGTCGAGGCCGCCAAGCAGGCCGAGGAGCAGGCAGCTGCCGCCGAGGAGGCCGCACGCGCTGCCGAGGCCGAGCGCGAGCGCATCGCCGCCGAGAAGGCCCGCGAGGAGGAGCGTCGCCAGTTTGCCGCAGCCCAGGCTGCCGAGGAGGCTGCCCGCGCCGAGGCCGAGGCCAAGAAGAAGGCCGAGCAGGAGCGCCTTGCCCGCGAGAAGGAGGAGGCTGCCCGCGAGGCCCAGCGCCGCGCCGTTCCCGCTTCCGACTCCGGTTCGCGTTTCCGTTCGCTGCTCGACCAGATCGCCGCACAGGAGACCGTGCTCAAGGAGAAGAAGGACGCCGAGGACAAGGCCAAGGCCGAGCGCGCCGCCGAGCGCGGTAACCGTCGTGGCGGCAACAACGACCGCCGCGGTGGCCGTCGTAACGATCGCAACGCTTCCGACAACAACTCCGAGCGCAACGCCTCCGAGAGCCGTCCGCACAGCCATCGCACCAACGCCAGCAACAACGTCGCTGCCGGCATGGACTTCCCCAACCCCGACAAGCAGGGCAAGGGCAAGAAGCGCAAGGGCGGTCACAACAACGAAGAGGACCACTACAGCCGCATGGCTCGCGAGGCCGAGGAGTACAGCCGCGAGAAGGTGCTCGAGGAGGCTCGTGCCGCCGTCGAGGAGGCCTCTCGCGAGTCCACCGGTCGCCGCAAGAAGCGCAAGGAGAAGCGCGAGCGCGAGGCTGCCAAGGCTCAGGAGGAGCGCAAGATAGAGGAGGCGCTGGCCCAGGGCGTGAACCCCGAGGACCTCGACGCCATCAAGGTCTCCCAGGGCGTTACTGTCCAGGAGCTTGCCGAGGCGCTCGACGTTCCTGCCAACGACATCATCAAGCGCCTGTTCCTGCTGGGTACGCCGCTCACCATGACGCAGTCCATGTCCGACGACCTCGTCGAGCTCGTCGCCGACGACCTGGGTCGTCAGATCAAGATCATCACCCCCGAGGAGGAGAACACCTTCTCGTTCTACGACGATCCCGCCGACCTTAAGCCGCGCGCCCCGGTCGTCACCGTCATGGGCCACGTCGACCACGGTAAGACGTCGCTGCTCGACGCCATCCGTCACACCGGCGTTGCTGCCGGCGAGGCGGGCGGCATTACGCAGGCCATCGGCGCTTCGCAGGTCATGATCAACGACCGCAAGATCACCTTTATCGATACCCCGGGTCACGCCACCTTTACGGCTATGCGTGCCCGTGGCGCCAAGGTGACCGACATCGTCATCCTGATCGTCGCCGCCGACGACGGCGTCATGCCCCAGACGGTCGAGTCGATCAACCACGCCAAGGCCGCCGGCGTACCCATCGTCGTCGCCGTCAACAAGATCGATAAGCCCGGCGCCAATCCCGACCGTGTGCGTCAGGAACTCACCGAGTACGGCGTCATCCCCGAGGAGTGGGGCGGACAGAACATGTTCGTCAACATCTCGGCCAAGCAGAAGATCGGTATCGACGACCTTCTGGAGACCGTGCTGCTCCAGGCCGACGTGCTCGAGCTCAAGGCCAACCCGGACACCTTTGCCTCCGGCAACGTCCTCGAGGCCAAGCTCGACAAGGGCCGCGGCTCGGTTGCTACCGTGCTCGTGACCCGCGGTACCCTGCACGTGGGCGATACGCTGGTCGCCGGCCTTACCTACGGCCGCGTCCGCGCCATGCTCGACCCCAAGGGTCGCGCCGTCACCGAGGCCGGTCCCTCCGACGCTGTCGAGATCCTGGGCCTGCAGTCCGTGCCCAACGCCGGTGACGAGTTCCGCGTGTTCGAGGACGAGCGCGAGGCTCGCGCCCTTGCCGACGAGCGTTCGCTCAAGGCCCGTATCGAGGAGCAGAGCCGCGTCAAGCACGTCACGCTCGAGAACCTCTTCGAGACCATTGCCGACGCCGAGGTCAAGGAGCTCAACCTGATCATCAAGGCCGACGTCCAGGGTTCCATCGAGGCCCTTCAGGACTCGCTCGACAAGATGGATCAGTCCGAGGTTCGCATCAACACGATCCACTCCGCCGTTGGCGCAATCAACGAGACCGACGTCGTTCTGGCCGACGCCTCCAACGCCATCATCATCGGCTTTGGCGTCCGTCCCGACGGTAAGGCCCGCTCCGCCGCCGAGCGCGAGGGCGTCGAGATCCGTTGCTACGACGTCATCTACAAGTGCCTCGAGGAGCTTGACGCCGCCCGTATCGGCATGCTCAAGCCCACCGAGGTCGAGGTCGCCACGGGTACCGCGACTGTCCTGGACACCTTTAAGGTGCCCAAAGTCGGTATCGCCGCCGGTGTCCGCGTCGAAGAGGGCGAGATCGCCGCGACCGATTCCGTGCGCCTGGTGCGCGACGGCATCGTGGTCTTCAACGGCAAGATCGCCTCGATGCGCCACTACAAGGACGAGGCCAAGAGCCTCAAGAGCGGTTCCGAGGGCGGCATTGGCCTGGAGAACTTCCAGGACATCAAGCCCGGCGACCAGATCGAGGGTTACCGCATCGACCAGGTTGCCCGTACCGAGTAGGGGGTAGCGCTATGAAGCAAACGCAGGCAACCCGCCGTCTGGGCGAGCAGCTTCGCGAGAAGCTCGGTTATATCCTGCTCTTTGAGGTTTCCGATCCGCGTCTCGACCTGGTTACTCTGACCGCGGTCGAGGTCGCGGTGGACCGTTCGTTCGCGCGCGTGTACGTGTCGTGCGATGCGATCCGCTACGACGAGGTCATGGAGGCGCTCGCAAGCGCCAAGGGCCGTATTCGTAGCCTGTTGGCTCGCTCGCTCGATTGGCGTGTCACGCCCGAGCTCGATTTTCGCATCGATCGCTCGACCGATGAGGCCGAGCGCATCACGCGTGCGCTGGAAAACGTTCCCGCCACGCTTGCGATCGAAAAGGACGAGGACGGCTATCCGATAGCGGATGCCGCCCAGGAGGCAGCTTTAGATGACTAATTCCGCCGACCTCGCCTCGTGCGAGTCTGCAGATATTCAGCGACGCATCCTCGAGCTCATCGAGGGTGCGTCCTCCATTGCGATTTCGGGACATACTTCTCCCG
Source organism: Collinsella sp. (assembly GCA_048438765.1). GTDB lineage: Bacteria > Actinomycetota > Coriobacteriia > Coriobacteriales > Coriobacteriaceae > Collinsella. The sequence continues at coordinate 2,353 of DBGAPG010000004.1, read as the reverse complement.
ATGGCGACGCCTTGGGCTCCGTGTTGGGTCTGGGCCTTTCGCTCATGAAGTTTTTTCCCAACAAGGACATTGCCCTGCTGCTGGCAGACGATGATCCGGTTCCGCGCATCTACCGCTTTATGGAAGGCTCCGATCGCCTGGTGCCGGCATCTGCGTATACCGGCAATCCTGACCTGTTCATCTCGGTGGACGTGCCGGTCGTCGAGCGCCTGAACAACTCCGCCGAGGTGCTGCGTCGATCGGCGCATGTGGTGTGCTTCGATCACCATCCAGCGCGCGAGGAGTTTGCCGAGCTCAGTCTGAGGTGCGTCGAAGCTGCAGCCTGCGCTATGATCATCGACCGCTTCTTGGACAATTGTGGCATTGTCGCACGTGATGGCGTTGCGACCTGTCTGCTGTGTGGCTTGGTTACCGATACCGGTCGTTTCCAGTACCAAAACGCCGATGCCGCCGCATTCCATGCGGCCTCGCGTCTGGTTGCCCACGGTGCCGACCCGGCGCGCGTTGCGCTCGAGGTTTATCAGAGCATGCGCGTTGAGTTTTTGCACCTCAAGTCCATTGTCATGGGTCGCATTAAGACGGTCGCGCATGGGCGCGTGGCGTATAGCTATGCCTACCAGAGCGACCTTGAGGCCTGCGGCGTCACCTCGGACGAGTGCGACGGCCTGGTCGATGTGGTGCGTTCGGTGATGGGCGTCGAGGTCTGCATGTTCTTAAAGGGCATTGAGGGCGATACCAAGGTGCGTGGCAACCTGCGCTCCAAGGGCGACCTCGATGTGTCCGAGATTGCTGCCAACTTTGGCGGTGGCGGGCATCATGCCGCCGCCGGCTTTTCCAACAACGGAACGATTCGCGAGACGCTCGCCGTGGCACTTCCCATGCTGGCCGAGCTGGTGGGGGAGGATCTCGCTTCGGTGACCGTCGAGCTCTAACTAATTGGATGGTACATGGCTCGTCGAACGCCTTCTCAATTGAATATGCTACTCGCCGTCGATAAGCCGGTGGGCTGCACGTCCCATGACGTGGTTTCGCAATGCCGACGCGCCCTCCATGAGCGGCGCGTTGGCCATGCCGGTACGCTTGACCCCATGGCATCCGGTGTCATGGTGGTGGGCGTGGGCCAGGCCACCCGTCTGCTGGGCATGCTTACCCTCGATACCAAAAGCTATGTCGCCGACATTTCGTTTGGCGCCGAGACCAATACCGATGACGCGGAGGGTGAGGCCGTCCGCACGGTGGCTGTTGCCAACGAGCTCCGCGATCCTGCCTATGCCCGTGAGCACTTGGTCGCCATGCTGGGTCCGCAGATGCAGGTGCCGCCGGCGTTTTCGGCTATCTCGGTCAATGGCGTTCGCGCCTACAAGTCTGCTCGCGAGAGCAATGCGGTGGATCTACCTCCGCGTCCCGTCGAGGTCTATGCCGCCGACCTGATCGCCGTGGGCGGCGAGGGTGATACGTGTGTGTGGACCGTGGCGTTCTCGGTGAGCAAGGGCACCTATATCCGAGCGCTCGCTCGCGACCTGGGCCGCGCCTGCGACAGCGCCGCGCACATTTCCGCGCTGCGCCGCACGGCCTCCGGTGTTGTTTCCATTGGCGCTTGTCATGCGATCGAGGAGCTTTCTCCCGAGTCTGCGGCTGGCTTTGCCCTGGATCCCATTGCGGCCCTGGGCGCCACGCGTGTTGACTTGCCGGGCAATCTTGCCGACGACCTGCTTTGCGGCCGACGCATTCCCGTTGAGCGTGCGCTTGCCGATTTCGATGCCTCGAAGGCGCCGTTTGCGTTGGTGCTCGATGGGGGACTCAAGGCGCTCGCCCGCATTGAGAGTGGCCGCTTTGTTATGGAGCACGTGTTTCCGCAAGCAATCGGCGGTGTTCGATGATGTTGTCCGCTCGCGAGCTCGCGCTTGTCTTTTTCGCGGGCGAGTCGGACGAGGCTCGCATCGTTACTGCCGATACGTTTGATGAGTGCGAGCACTTGGGTGCCGCATCGATTGCCATCGGCGTGTTCGATGGCGTTCACCGTGGACACCAGGAACTCATCGAAGCGCTTGTCCGTGATGCCCGTGCCCATGGCTGTAAGGCGGTCGTGGTTACCTTCGATCCGGACCCGGACGTCGTGGTAAGCCCTTCGCCCGCTCAAAAATTGATGACAACGGCCGACCGTCTACATGCCTTGGCTCAGACCGGGGTCGATGCAGTGGTGGCCGTTCCCTTTACGCCTGAGGTTGCGGCACTCGACCATGTCGGTTTTCTCGCACTGCTGTCACGCGTGGTCGACATTCGTTCGATTCGCGTTGGCAGCGACTTTAGGCTGGGTCGTGGCGGTGCTTCTGGTGTTGCCGAGATGCGCGTC
>DBGAPG010000003.1:0-14883 GCA_048438765.1 Collinsella sp. | reverse complement strand
GGTTAATCTGCACCAAGGTGGTGCAAACGTACCTGTCCCCCTTGCACCAATTACTTGGCGAGCTTGTCGACGACGCGCTCTATCTCGGCGAGCTTGGCGGCTTTGAGCTCCTCGTCGCCCGATTCGATGGCCGAGGCGACGCAGCCCTCGATGTGTGCCTTCAACACATCGGCGTTGATGCGGGCGATAAGCGCCTGCGTGGCCATGAGCTGCGTGGAGATGTCGACGCAGTAACGGTCCTCATCGACCATCCGCAGAATGCCGTCGATCTGGCCGCGTGCCGTCTTGAGCATGCGGGTCACCGATTTATGGTCTGCCATCATGGCGGGTCCTCGTTTCTGGTCGATCTTCCGGATGCCCCCGTCAGTTGCGGTGAAATAGTTCTTGTTTACAGGATTGAAGCGCTAAAACAGGAACTATTTCACCGCAACTTATGAGGATTGAGTAGGCGGCGTCTGCTACGCGGCGGTCACGGACAGGGCGTGGAACTTCTCGCCGGCGCCCTCGACGGCAGCGGCGAGCTGCTCGGCGGTCACGGTGTCGGCGCACTCCACCTGGACGGTCTGGGTCTCGTGATCGGCATCGGCATCGGTCACGCCGGCTACGTTGAGCAGCGCGGTCTCGACAGTAGCGTCGCAGTGGCCGCACATAAGGCCAGACGTTTTAACGATGTAGTTCATGATTATCTCCTTTTCGTTGAGTACCTAAAGTTGCGGTGGAATACGGACAAAATAGCGGTTTAGCTAAGCATGTTACGCCTTATTTCACCGCAACTGATGGTTTAAAGGTTCGCAGGCGCAGCGCATTGGACACGACGCACACGCTCGACAGGCTCATGGCCGCAGCGCCAAACATCGGCGAGAGTTGCCAGCCGGTGAGCGGGAAGAACACGCCCGCGGCGAGCGGAATGCCGATGCCGTTGTAGAACAGTGCCCAGAACAGGTCCTGCTTGATGTTGCGGATCGTGGCGCGCGAAAGCTCGATGGCGCGGGCGACGTCCATGAGGTCGCTGCGCATGAGTACCACGTCGGCGCCCTCCTTGGCGATGTCGGCGCCGGTGCCGATAGCAAGGCCCACGTCGGCGCGCGCCAGGGCGGGGGAGTCGTTGATGCCGTCGCCCACCATGGCAACCTTGCCGCCCGCATCTTGCAGTTCGCGCACGTGACGTTCCTTGTCGGCGGGCAGGACGTCGGCGATAACCTGATCGCTGGTGAGTCCCACGCGGCGGGCGATGGCCTCTGCCGTCACGCGGTTGTCGCCGGTGAGCATGCGCACATCGACGCCGAGCTTGCGGAGCGCGGCGATTGCCTCGGCACTCGTTTCTTTGACCTCGTCAGCCACGGCGATGGTGCCGACAAGCTCGCTGTTCTTGGCAAAGAACAGCGGCGTCTTGCCCTCGGCAGCGAACTGCTCGGCAAGACCGGTGGGCACCTCCGCGCCCAGCTCGCTCATCAGACGAACGTTGCCGGCCGCGATGACATTCTGCCCCTCGCGCGCCGTGACGCCGCGACCGGGCACGGCGGCAAAGTCCTCGACCATGCGCGCGACGATTCCGCGTGTCTCGCACTCGGCCATAATCGCCTCGGCCAGCGGGTGCTCGCTCGAGCGCTCCAGCGCGGCAGCGAGCTTCAGTAACGCCTTTTCACTCATGGCGGGCGAGCCGTCGGCGCGCGTGGCCGCCACGATGTCGGTCACGGCCGGCTTGCCGCGGGTGACCGTGCCCGTCTTGTCGAGCACCACGGTGCCCACGCTGCGCAGGTTCTCCAGCGCCTCGGCGCTCTTAAACAGAATGCCCATCTCGGCGCCCTTGCCGGTGCCAACCATAATGGCGACGGGCGTGGCCAGACCCAGCGCGCACGGGCAGCTGATCACCAACACGGCCACGGCGGAGGTGAGCGCTTCGTTGATGCTGCCGGTGAGTGCCATCCACACCGCAAAGGTCACGGCCGAGATCACAAACACCACGGGCACAAACACGCCGGCGACCTTGTCGGCCATGCGGGCGATAGGCGCCTTGGTGGCATTGGCGTCCTCGACGAGCTGGATGATCTTGGCAAGCGACGTGTCGGCGCCCACGCGCGTGGCACGGAAGGTAAACGATCCGGTGCGGTTGACCGTGGCGGCGTTGACGGTGTCGCCGGCGGTCTTTTCCACGGGGATGGACTCGCCGGTGAGCGCACTTTCGTCCACGGCCGACGCGCCCTCGAGTACCACGCCGTCGACAGGGATAGACTCGCCGGGGCGCACGCGCAGGACCTGGCCGGGAAGGATGGCGTCGACGTCCACAGTGGCCTCGGTGCCGTCGTCGTCAACGACGGTCGCGGTTTTGGGCGCCAGGTCGATGAGCGCCTCGATGGCGCCGCCGGTCTTGGACTTGCTGCGCGTCTCGAGGTATTTGCCCACGGTGACGAGCGACAGGATGGTGCCGGCGCTCTCAAAATACAGGTTGTCCATGCTCGTCATCATGGCCTCGTGCACCTGACCTGCGGCCAGCTGGTCGGCCATGATGAACATGGCATAGAGCGACCAGGCGATCGACGCGGTGGCGCCGACGGCGATGAGAGCGTCCATGGTGGGCGCGCCGTGCACGAGTGATTTGAAGCCGTTGATAAAGTACGCGTCGTTGACGTAGACGATGGGGATGAGCAGGACGAGTTCGGTGAGGGCGAGCGTCATGCTGTGGGTGTGGTCGGTGAAGACGCTGGGCAGCGGCCAGCCGAGCATGTGTCCCATGCCTATGTAGAACAGCGGAATGAGAAAGATGATTGAGATGATGAGACGGGTGCGCATAGCGGAGGCAGTGGCCTCTAGCTTTTTGGTAGGCGACTCCATATGGGTGGCGCCGGATCTGGCTTGCGCGTTGCCGCTTGAGTTGGCGGCATCGGTGCCCGTGCTGACGGGCGAGGCCGAATAGCCCGCGCGGTCGACGGCAGTGCAGATATCGTCGGGGGAGACCTGCGCGGGGTCATAGTCGACCATCATGGAACCGGCGAGCAGGTTGACCGCGACGCTTTGGACGCCGTCGAGCTTGCTCACGGCGCGGTCCACGTGCGCCTGGCAAGCGGCGCACGTCATGCCGCCCACGTCAAACTTATCTTGAGCCATGGCTTCTCCTTTCTGTGACGTAGTGTTGGAAATGTTAACCTGCCGATACTATACACCCATACCCCCTGGGGGTGTACAGTACAGAAAGAAATGTATGACATTCCGATACAGATGAGGGCGGCTGCCGGGTTGGTGCACCATCCCCGCCCTTCGTCTCGATCTGTAACATCTAGCAGGGAAAATAACCTCTAACTGTTACAGATCGAGATTTTGTTTTGTGAGGTTTGGGTTTGTCTCAATCTGTAACAGTTAGGCCGGTTTTTGCTGAGCAACTGTTACAGATTGAGACAATCGGCCCAGACCCGCCCCGTCCGTCCCGTCATCTGTGGTTTACGTGGGGGCATGCGGAGTACGGGTATACTAACCGGCGGCGAATCTGCTCCATCGCTTAGAGCTGCTGCGTCTGGACGGCGCGTGATAGGGCTGCCAAAGCGATCGCCAGCGTGCTGAGCAACGTCCTCTCTGTGCGCACCTGTTTTTGTATGTATTAGCGCACTACCAAGCACGCTCGCGCGGCCGCATGCCGTGCCCATAACGCGTGCAGATAAGGAACAACAACATATGCGTAATTCTGTATCCGACGTCACGGACGCCGAGATTCTGGACGAGACCCGCGAGGCCATGACCCAGGCTGCCTTCGATGCTGCCGACGAGGCCAGCGCCGCCGAGACCGTCGAGTCCGCGACCGAGAACCTGCCCGCCTTTGACGAGCTGGGACTTTCGGACGAGATGCTTCGTGCCATCGAGAACCTGGGCTACACGGCGCCCACGCCTGTCCAGGCCGGCTCGATCCCCGTGGTGCTTGAGGGCCGTGACCTGCTTGCCGCCGCTCAGACCGGCACCGGCAAGACGGCCGCTTTCTTGCTGCCGACCATGAACAATCTGGAGCACATTGCTCCGCCCAAGCCCGTGCGCGAGCGTGGCGGCCGCAACCGCCGTCGCGGCGCCAAGAAGCCCGAGGGCAACGGCCGCGGCCCCGCGATGCTCGTCATCACCCCCACGCGCGAGCTTGCCCAACAGATCGATGAGGTCGCCGGCAAGATTGCCGACGTCACCGGCCATGTCGCCGTGACCGTCGTGGGCGGCGTGAGCTACAAGCCCCAGACCGCGGCACTCAAGTACGGCTGCGACATCCTGGTCGCAACGCCGGGCCGTCTGGTCGACCTGATCGAGCAGGGTGCCTGCCACCTGGACGAGGTTAAGGTCCTGGTGCTCGACGAGGCCGATCGCATGCTCGACATGGGCTTTTTGCCCGCCGTTCGCCGTATTGTGCGCGAGACGCCGGCCGAGCGCCAGACGCTGCTGTTCTCGGCCACGCTTGACGAGGAGGCCGTGGGCGAGATCACCGACCTGGTGAGCGACCCGGCCCGCGTGGAGATCGCGCCCGCCACGTCGACCGCCGACACCGTCGACCAGTTTGTGTTCCCGGTGTCCATCGAGGCCAAGAACAACCTGCTGCCCGAGTTCCTCAAAAAGGAGGGCCCGGAGCGCACTATCGTCTTTATGCGCACCAAGCACCGCGCCGACAGCTGCTGCCGTCGTCTGGAGCGCAAGGGCATCAAGGCCGCCGCAATCCACGGCAACCGCAGCCAGGCCCAGCGCGAGCGCGCGCTTTCGGCTTTCCGCGACGGCACCGTCGACGTGCTGGTGGCAACCGACGTCCTCGCCCGCGGCATCGACATTAGCGATGTGCGCTATGTCGTGAACTTTGACGTGCCGGCCGAGCCGACCGACTACATCCACCGCATCGGCCGCACGGGCCGCGCCGGCGAGCTGGGCTGGGCCATTACGTTTGTGACCGAGCAGGACGTCGATGAGTTCTACGAGATCGAGAAGCTCATGGACAAGACGGCCGACATTTATGACGCCGGCGACCTGCATGTGGGCCCCAATCCGCCCGCGGTTGACCCCGAGCGCGATCCTGCGGCCTTTAAGGTGAAGAAGAAGACCAAGCGCGGCAAGTCCAAGAGCAAGAAGAAGCTCGAGCAGGCACGTCGCGACGGCAAGCGCAACGGCGACGATTACGGCGATGTGGCCGGTCGTTCCAACCGCGGTCGCGACGAGCGCCGCAGCGACGGCGAGCGCCCGAGCCGTCCCAAGCGCGGCGGCAAGACCCGCGTGCGCGAGGGCGTTCAGGCTCGCGTGGACGAGGCCGTTGAGAGCGTGGCCCGCGAGGTGGCTGCCGAGGAGCGCGGCGGTGCTGCTGAGCAGGGCCCGCGCGGCAACCGTGCCGAGCGTCGTGCCAAGCAGTTCCAGGGCGAGGCACACCGCCGTCGTCGTGAGGACGAGGACCGTGGCGGTCGTCGTCGTGTTGAGCGCGAGGACGAGGGCCGTGGCTCGCGTGGCGGCAAGCGCGGCTCGGGTGACCGTCGCCGCTCCGGTCGCGATGGCGAGCGCGGCGAGCGCGATGAGCGCCGTGGCGGCGAAGGCCGTGGTTCGCGTGACGAGCGTGGTGCCCGCGGCGGCAAGCGCTTTGACGAGCGCGGAGGCCGCGAGGGCGGCCGCGGTGGTGAGCGTCGCGAGGGCGCTCGTGGCAACGGTGGCCGCAGCGGCGCCGGTCGTTCGAATGAGTCGCGCGATCGTCGCGACCCGCGTGCCAGCCGCGATCGTCGCGATGACTGGCGCAACTACGACGACACCCGCGAGGAGCGCCGTGGCGGCTATCGCGGCGGGCGTGGCGGCAACCAGGCCGGCTCCCGCGGCGGTCGTGCCGGCGGTCGCGATAACCGTGGCAGCTATGGTAACAATCGTGGCGGCAAGCGCGGCGGTAGCTCCCGTCGCCCCGGTGACGGCGGCGGCAAGCGCAAGTAACATACGCGTCGCGCTCTAAGTCGAGGCGACCAGAGGGCTCCGGGCATGTTTTTGCTCGGAGCCCTTTTTGGTGCAAGGGGACAGATTGGTTTGCACCAACGTCTTGAAGTTGCGGTGGAATACGGACTGTTTTGGCCTTTTGAGCGGCTTTTCAGTCCCTATTTCACCGCAACTCATGATTGGTGCAAAGTAATCTGTCCCCAATGCACCAAACAAGGAGTGTCCCTGGGTGCCGGCAGAAATGGAACGTCCCTAAGTGCCGCCTAAATACCGTTTATCGAAGAAAAAATACCGTTCATCGGTCAAAATGGTTGTTCCGGCTTTGGGCTTGTCTACAATATCTCCCGTAAAAGAAATGCGGAAGGTTACCGAGTCCCTCGGACGTGGGCCTAACCAAAGTCTTTGAACGGGTGCGTCTCTATGGATGCATTCGCTTGATTTTGGTTGGGCTATATTTATGAAGGGACATGCCACCATGGGTTTCTTTTCTCGCCTGATGGGCGGTTCGGATGAGCAGAAGACTGCAGCTTCCGAGTTCGAAATCCTCGCTCCCGTTTCCGGCGAGCTTGTTCATCTAGAAAATACCAATGATCCCGCTTTTAGCAGCCGTGCCGTGGGCGATGGCGTTGCCGTGGTTCCCCAAGAGGGAACGGTGTGCGCTCCTGTTTCCGGCACCGTCGCGGCGCTGTTTCCGACTGAGCACGCGCTGGGCATCATGTCCGACGACAGCTCCGCTCAGGTGATGCTGCATATCGGAATCGACACTGTTAAGCTTGAGGGCAAGGGCTTCCATGCGCTTGTTGCCCAGGGTGACCATGTCGACGCGGGCCAGCCCCTCGTCGAGGTCGATTTCGACGCGGTCCGCGCCGCCGGCTTCGACCCCACGGTCTTCGTTATCGTGTGCGAGCGTTCGGAGAACTCGACTCTTCGTGAGCATGCTTCCGGCCCTGTTGCTGTTAAAGAGCCTGTCGTCTGGCTTTCCGAGTAAATTCTTGTGGTGGGTACCGTGGTTATCAAGCGAGTTTTTAACAACAACGTCGCAATGGTCACTTCGGACGATGGCTCCGAGCTCATCGTCATCGGCCGAGGCCTCTGCTTTGGCCGTCATGCCGGCGATGCCGTCGACGAGGCGTCGATCGAAAAGACCTACGCGTTGCAGGAGGGAACTTCTCAGGATTCGCGTACGATTGACCGCTTGGCACATCTTTTGGAGTCCATCCCCACCGTCAACCTCGTGATTTCCGAGGACATTGTTCAGATGCTCCGTCGAGAGCTCAATGTTGATATCAACGACAAGATTCTCATTGCTCTCGCAGACCATATCAGCCTTGCTTTGGAGCGCGAGCGCAAGGGCGTCTCCTGTGAGAATCCGTTGCTGCTCGAGATCCAGCAGTTCTATCGCAAGGAGTATGCGCTTGCGGGCCGTGCGCTGCAGATTATCAAGGAGTATATGGGCATCCAGATGAGCGAAAAAGAGCAGGGTTTCATTACGCTGCATATCGTCAACGCCACCATGCCGCAACGCTCCGATCGTTTGATTGTTTCGGTCCAGCTTGTTCGCGACGTGCTCGCGATTGTTTCCAAGCGCTATGCTACGACCCTCGATGACACCTCTCTGCCTTACGAACGTTTCGTTCGTCACCTGCAGTTTTTCGCACAGCGAGCGCTCGATCCTACGGCCGGGCAAATCAACGGAGACGCGCTGTTCCGAATCGATGAAACGGCGTATCCGTGCGCATTCTCGTGCGCGGACGCCATAGCCGCCCACTTGTCGTCTACCTATAACGTTGTCGTTACCGATGCTGAGAAGAGTTATCTCGCATATCACATTGTTAACCTGCTTGGAGAACCTGGTCTCTAGGCATAACGTGCCCACACATCGATTGATATAAGGCAAGGCTCACGGTCTTGTCCAGGGCACATCTGTCTTAATTTGCGGAAAAGGAAGGGGAGTACCGCTATGACCGCAAAAAAGAAGTTCAATTTCAAAGCGCCGTTGGAGGTGTTCGCGAAGTCGATCGTTCAGCCGATGATGTATCTCTCGGTTGCCGGCATTCTGCTCATCGTGGGCATCATTCTGACCAACAAGACCATCTGCGCTTTGGTCCCCGTACTGGGCTCCGGTCCGTTCCAGCTTGTGGGCGCCGTTGTCTACCAGTCGCTGATGTTTATCATCAACAACCTCTCGATTCTGTTCTGCGTGGGCATCGCCGGCGCCATGGCAAAGAAGAACAAGGGCCATGCTTCGCTGATTGCCCTGATGTCGTTCTTCCTGTTCCTGCAGGCTAACAACATCGTGCTCAACGCCACCGGCTCTCTTGCCGATGCGAGCGGCATGCTCGGTCTTACCGGAACCGGCCAGGCCACCGTTATGGGCATTCAGGTGCTCGATACCGGCGTGTTTGGCGGCATTATTCTCGGTTGCATCACCGGTGCCGTGTTCAACAAGTACTCGAACAAGCAGTTCCCCATTGCCCTTTCGATGTTCTCGGGCGTTCGCTTCCCGTTCCTGATCATGATCATCATTTCCTGGATCATGGGCGCTGGCTTCTGCATCGTTTGGCCTCCGGTTCAGGGTGCCATCTCCTCCGTTGCCGGCATCATTAAGGAGTCGGGCAACATCGGTCTGTTTATCTACGGCATGCTCAACAAGCTGCTCGTTCCCACCGGTCTGCACCACCTCATCTACACCCCGTTCCAGTTCTCCGATGTGGGTGGCACCCTGACGCTGGGCGATCAGGTTATCGCCGGTGCCTACCCCATCCGTGTCGCCGAGATGGCAATGACGGGCCAGCCCCTCTCCGATAGCACCTACTTCAACAGCTACACCTTCAACAACCTGTGGCCCTACATCGGTATCGGTCTCGCCTTTATCTTCACCGCTTACAAGGGGAACAAGGATAAGACCAAGGCCGTTATCATCCCGCTGATCATCACCGCCGTGCTCTCCTGCGTGACCGAGCCCATGGACTTCCTCTTTGTCTTTGCCGCTCCCGTGCTCTTTGTCGTTCACTCGGTTCTTTCCGGCATCTTCCTGGTCCTGCTCAAGGTCCTCTCCGTGCCCGCTTCGACTGCAGGCGGCATCATCAACATCGTGGTTTCCAACCTGGTCCTCGGTGTCGACAAGACCAACTGGCCGGTTATGCTGGTGCTCGGAGTCGTCAACGCCGCTCTGTACTTCTTCCTCTTCACCTTCCTTATTAAGAAGCTCAACCTCCACACGCCTGGTCGCGAGGAGGAGTCCGAGCTCGCCGAGTCCGTTGCCGAGGGCGAGGCCGCCGCGTCTGTCGCGGTGAAGCAGGGCGCTGTTGCCGCAGCTCCCGCAGAGGGCGTCGATGCAGGTATTGCCGACCTGGTCGCAGGTCTTGGTGGCAAGGACAACATCGAGGAGCTCGAGAACTGCTTTACGCGTCTCCGCGTGAACGTTAAGAACCCGGACCTCATCAATGAGGACCTCATCAACCACGTGCCCAACAGCGGCATCAACCGCAACGGCAATAATATCCAGATCATCTTTGGCATGAAGGTCGCCGAGATGCGCGACAAGGTCGAAAACGCAATTGAGAAGGAGCAGTAAACAATGATCATTACTCTGTGTGGTGGCGGATCCACCTTTACCCCCGGCATCGTCAAGTCCATCGCCCTGCGCAAGGACGAGCTCGACGTTGACGAGATTCGTCTGTACGACATCAACGAGGAGCGCCAGCGCAAGATCGGCGTGCTCGTGGACTGGATTTTGCACGAGGACCTCGGCCTGGACATCAAGCTCGCGGTGACTACCGACAAAAAGACGGCTTTTACCGACGCGAGCTTCGTGTTTGCCCAGATGCGCGTGGGCGGCTACGCCATGCGCGAGCAGGACGAGAAGATTCCGCTGCGTCACGGCTGCGTGGGTCAGGAGACTTGCGGTTGCGGCGGTCTTGCCTACGGCATGCGCACCATCTTCCCCATGGTCGAGCTGATCGATGACGTTGAGAAGTACGCCAAGAAGGACTACTGGATTCTCAACTACTCCAACCCTGCCGCCATCGTCTCCGAGGGCTGCCGCGTGCTGCGCCCCAACGCTCGCATCATCAACATCTGCGACATGCCGATCGCGATCATCGACGTGGTTTGCGCCGCGCTCGATATCGAGAAGAAGGATGTCGAGTACGATTACTTTGGCCTCAACCACTTTGGTTGGTTCACCTCGATCCGCCACAAGGGCGAGGAGGTGCTCCCGCAGCTGCGCGAGTACATCAAGGAGCATGAGATTCTGCTGCCCGACTCCTACCTCAAGGGCATGGGCTCGCTCATGGCAAAGAAGCCCGAGGAGACCGCCGACGAGCACCCCGAGCAGAACCGTCACACCAAGGGCAGCTGGTACTACGTCTGGAAGGGCGAGTACGAGATCATGGAGTGCTTCCCGGAGTACCTGCCCAACACGTATCTGAACTACTACCTGCAGCAGAAGGAGTTCGTCGAGCATTCCAACCCCGAGCGCACCCGTGCTAACGAGGTTGAGGAGACGCGCGAGAAGAACCTCTTCGACGGTATCGACCACTACGAGAAGACGGGCGAGATCGACGAGAGCACGTTCTATGCGGGCAGCCACGGCGACTGGATTGCCGACCTGGCCATCGCTCTGAAGAACGACACCAAGCAGCGTTTCCTGGTCATTTGCGAGAACAAGGGCGCTATCCCCAACATGCCCTATGACGCCATGGTCGAGCTGCCTGCCTACATTGGCAAGAACGGCCCCGAGGTCATCAGCCGTGACAACATTCCTCTGTTCCAGCAGGGTCTCATGATGCAGCAGCTGAACTCCGAGAAGCTCGTGGTCGAGGCCACGATCGAGGGTTCGTACGAGAAGGCGCTCAAGGCCTTTACGCTGAACAAGACCGTGCCGTCGATGAAGGTCGCCAAGGAGGTTCTCGACGACATGATCGAGGCCAACAAGGGTTACTGGCCCGAGCTTAGCTAAAGACAGAAGGCGCTGGCGCAAAAGAGTCGCTGACTGCAGAACTTGATCAATGCCCCGTCCACGTGATTGCGTGGGCGGGGCATTGTCATTTGGTAACGCGTTTTATCAAATATGGCATTTATCTGCGGTAATGTTCTATTTCACCGCTGAGGGTCGCATTTTATACCGCCTGCCGAACCGTGTGGAGGCCTAACAACTTTTTAGGTCAGTGTTGTGCGTGTAGCAACTTCGCCCGGCCTCGCCTCCGGGCTGCCGCATGAGAGGGGATCTTATGGCACGACTGCATGTAATGGAACGCAGCCACGCTCAGGCCGTCATGGACGACCTGCACGATGCGCTTGGACGCCGTCTGGCGGTGAGCTCGCTCGCCCCGTGCCCCGTCGAGTTTACGGCAGCGCTCGTCAACCTGTGCTCCACCCAGAGTTGCGGCAAGTGCACGCCCTGCCGTGTGGGCCTGAGCGCGCTGAGCGACCTGCTTGCCGATGTGCTCGAAGGCCGCGCCGACGAGTCTACGCTCAATTTGATTGAGCGCACGGCCCGCACCATCTACCTTTCGAGCGACTGCGCTATCGGCTACGAGGCTGGCGCCATGGCACTCACGGCCATTCGTGGCTTCCGGGACGACTTCGAGCATCACATCCGCGAGCACTCCTGTGGCTTTGACCGCGAGGCCCGCGTCCCGTGCGTCTCGGGCTGCCCGGCGCACGTCGACATTCCCGGTTACATTTCGCTGGTCGAGGCCGGCCGCTATGCCGATGCCGTCAAGGTCATCCGCAAGAACAACCCGCTGCCGCTCGTTTGCGGCCTGGTGTGCGAGCATCCCTGCGAGATGCACTGCCGTCGCGGCATGGTCGACGACCCCATGAACATCCTCGCCCTCAAGCGTTTTGCCGTTGAGCACAGCGACCTTAACGATTACAAGCCCAGCGTGGCCGACAATACCGGCAAGCGCATCGCCGTGATTGGCGGCGGTCCGGCCGGCCTTTCCTGCGCCTACTACCTGGCCGTGATGGGCCATAAGGTGACCATCTTTGAGCAGCGGCACCACCTGGGCGGCATGCTGCGCTATGGCATTCCCAGCTACCGCCTGCCGCGCGAGCGCCTGCAGGCCGAGATCGACTGGATCTTGAGCGCCGGCATCGACGTGGAACTCGACCACTCCGTCAACGGCGAGGAGCTTGCCCGCCTGCGCGACGAGTTCGATGCCGTCTACCTGGCCATTGGCGCCCACAGCGATAAGAAGCTCGGCCTTCCGGGCGAAGAGGCGCCCGGCGTGGAATCGGCCGTCAAGATGCTGCGTGCCATCGGCGATGACGAGCTGCCCGACTTGAGCGGCCAGCGCGTGTGCGTCATCGGCGGCGGCAATGTGACCATGGACGTGGCGCGCTCTGCCGTGCGCTGCGGTGCCGAAAAGGTGAGCATCGTCTACCGCCGTCGCATCTGCGACATGACGGCCCAGGATGCCGAGATTGCCGGCGCCCAGGCCGAGGGCTGCGAGGTTCTGGAGCTCACCGCACCGCTCGCTATTGAGACGGGCGAGGAAGGTCGCGTGAGTGGCCTGCGCGTGCAGCCGCAGATTATCGGCGAGCCCCGTCGTGGGCGTCCGGCCCCGCGTGCCGCCGCCACGCCCGAGCGCGTCATTCCCTGCGAGCGCGTGTTTGTGGCCATCGGCCAGGACATCGACTCCAAGCCGTTTGAGGACATGGGCATCGCCTGTAAGTGGGGCTGCGTGGTCACCGATTCGGATGGCGCCGTGCCTAACTTTGATGGCCTCTTTAGCGGCGGCGACTGCCAGACCGGTCCCGCCACCGTCATCCGGGCCATCAACGCCGGCCGCGTTGCTTCGGCAAATATCGACCGCTACCTGGGCTTTGACCACAAGATCAAGCTCGACGTTGAACTGCCGACCGTGCAGTTTAAGGGCAAGCACGAGTGCGGCCGCTGCGAGCTGGGCGAGCGCGAGGCCGGCGAGCGCATCCACGATTGGAATCTGGTTGAGCAGGGCCTTACCGAGGAGGAGGCACGCCAGGAGGCAAGCCGCTGCCTGCGTTGCGACCACTTTGGCTTTGGTGCGTTCCGCGGAGGGAGGAACCTGGAATGGTAGAGCTCAACAACCCCACTGTCAGCGACAACACCGAAAGCGGAGCACTCAACATGGTCAAGCTCACTATCGATAATTGCGAGGTCGTGGTGCCCGAGCACACCACGATCCTGGACGCGGCCAAGTCCGTCGGCATCCAGATTCCCACCCTGTGCTACCTACGCGATCTAAACGAGATTGGCGGTTGCCGCGTGTGCGTGGTCGAGGTTGAGGGCTGCGACCAGCTGGTTGCCGCCTGCAACAACTATGTGCTCGACGGCATGGTGGTCCGCACCAACAGCCCCAAAGCCCGCGAGGCGCGACGCACCAACGTGCAGCTGCTGCTGTCCCAGCACGACTCGCGCTGTACGAGCTGCGTGCGCAGTGGTAACTGCAACCTGCAGACCATCGCCAACGACCTGGGCATCTTCTATCTGCCGTACGAGCAGCATCTGGCGCGCGAGGGCTGGGACTTCGATTTCCCCATCATCCGCGATAACGACAAGTGCATTAAATGCATGCGCTGCATCAAGGTGTGCGAGAGCGTGCAGGGCCTAGGGATTTGGGACCTGACCAACCGCGCCACGCATACCGCCGTGGGTACCCGCGGGCGCGCGCCGATCGGCAAGACCGATTGCGTCGCGTGTGGTCAGTGCATCACGCATTGTCCGACGGGCGCCCTGCGCGAGCGTGACGATACCGAGACCGTGTTCGATGCTCTCGCCGATCCCGACAAGATCGTGCTGGTGCAGATTGCGCCGGCTGTGCGTAGCGCCTGGGGAGAGGAACTCGGCATATCTCGCGAGGAGGCCACCGTTGAGCGCTTGGCCTGCGCACTGCGCCGCGTGGGCTTTGAGTACGTGTTCGACACCGATTTCTCGGCCGATCTCACCATTATGGAGGAGGGCTCCGAGCTGCTCGAGCGCCTGGGTAAGGCCGCCAAGGGCGAGGGCGACAGCCGTGGCTGGCCCATGTTCACGAGCTGCTGCCCGGGCTGGGTGCGCTTTGTGAAGGCGCGTTACCCCGAGTTTGTCGACAGCCTGTCTACGTCAAAGTCGCCGCAGCAGATGTTTGGCGCCATCGCCAAGACCTACTACGCCAAGGTGCTGGGCGTGGAGCCCGAGCGTCTGTTTGTGGTGTCCGTGATGCCGTGCACGGCCAAGAAGGCCGAGTGCGCGCTGCCGAGCATGGTGGGCGAGGACGGTACGCCCGACGCTGACGTTGCGCTGACGGTGCGCGAGATGGTACGCATGATCCGCGCGAACCACGTGAGCGTGGACACGTTGGTCGAGGAGCCGCTCGACACGCCGCTGGGCTTTGGCACGGGCGCAGGTGTGATCTTTGGCGCCACAGGCGGCGTGATGGAGGCCGCCGTGCGCTCGGCCTATTACCTGGTGACGGGCAAGAACCCCGACGCCGACTTCTTTACCGATGTGCGCGGACTTGACGGCTGGAAGGAGGCCGTGGCCGAAATCGATGGCACCAAGGTGCGCGTCGCCGTGGCACACGGGCTGGGCAACGCCGCCCGTCTGCTCGACGCGATTCGCGACGGCCGTGCGAGTTATGACTTCGTTGAGGTCATGGCATGCCCGGGCGGCTGCGTCGGTGGCGGCGGTCAGCCCATCCACGACGGCTGCGAGCTGGCGGCCGAGCGCGGTCAGGTGCTGTGGGGCCTGGATGCCGCTGCGGACATTCGCTTCTCGCATGAGAATCCCGATGTCCAGGCGTGCTACCGCGAGTTCTTGGGCGAGCCGCTCTCGCCGCTGGCCGAGGAGCTGCTGCATACCGACCATCTCGCATGGACGATGCCTAACGAGGAGGCGTGCTAGCGATGCGCGCGTTTGATGTTGAGATGTCGCGCCGGGGGTTTGCCTCGGCGCTCGCCGCGGGCGCCCTGTCGCTTGCGCTCGCGGGCTGTGGCGGC
>DBGAPG010000002.1:0-12308 GCA_048438765.1 Collinsella sp. | reverse complement strand
TCTTTGCTGCTAGCGGGGCACGTAGCGGCCGGGTTGGGCTCCGGTGGGCTCGCCATCGCGCGCCACCAGCACGCCGTTCACAAACACGGCCTTGGCGCGGCCATGTGCCTCAAAGCCCTCGAGCGGCGTGTAGTCCACGGCCTGATGCTGTGTCGCGGCGCTGATTGTCCAGCGCGCTTTGGGATCCCACACGCACACATCGGCATCGGCGCCCTCGGCAAGACAGCCCTTGCGCGGGTACATGCCAAACACGCGCGCCGGGTTCTCGCTCATCAAGCGGCACAGATCCTCGGGTCCCAGCTGTCCCTCAAAGCTCGTGGCAATCGCGACGGGACGATGCTCCACGCCGGGCCCGCCGTTGGGAATCGCGCGGAAATCGTCGCGCCCGCGGTCCTTTTGCCCGTGCAGGTTAAAGCTGCAATGATCGGTCGCAATCGTATCGATCTCGCCGGCCACAAGCGCCTCGCGCAGCGCGGCACGGTCGCCGGCATGGCGCAGCGGCGGGCTCATCACGTACTTGGCGCCCGCAAAGCCGTCCTCGCCCTGCTCCAGATAGCAGGTGTCGTCGAGCATCAGATACTGAGGGCAGGTCTCGACATAGATATTCTTCTGCCCGCGCGCCTTGGCCGCACGAATGGCCTCGAGCCCCAACTTGGTCGAAAGGTGCACCACGTTGACTGGGGCGTCGCCGGCCAGGTGCGCCAGATACAGCAGGCGGCTCACGGCTTCGGCCTCACACACGTCCGGGCGGCTGAGCGCATGCCCCTCGGGTCCATGAATCCCCTGCTCGTACACGCGCTTCTGCAGCTCATTCACCAGCGTACCGTTCTCGCAATGCACGCACAGTATGCCGCCAATACGCTTGAGCTCCTCGAGCACCTCGAGCGTCTCGGCATCGTCCAGGCGCAAATGATCGTAGGCAAAGTAGGTCTTAAACGACGATACGCCCGCCTCGCGCATAGCCGAAAGATCGGCGCGGTTGCGTTCATTCCACTCGGCGAGTGCCATATGAAAGGCGTAGTTGGCCGTGCAGGTTCCGTCGGCACGGCGATGCCACTCGGCCAAGGCATCGGGCATGGTCACGCCGCGATCAGCCGTCGCGTAGTCCACGATGGTCGTCGTACCGCCGCAGGCAGCCGCACGCGTGCCGGTTTCAAAGCTATCGGCTGTCCAATCCATGCCAGTCCAGCACTGCATGTGCGTGTGGCCGTCGATAAAGCCGGGAAACACCCAGCAGCCCGCGGCGTCCTCGACGGTATCGCCCTCGGCCGGCTCGATCGCCGCGGCGATCCGCACGATCTTATCGCCATCCATGGCAAGATCGGCGCGGCGAAGCCCCTGTGGCGTCACGAGCGCGCCGTTTTTGATGATGATCATAATTGCTCCTTATTGATTGATGCTGTTGGCCACGCGATCAAAATACGAGCAGGCGGCGATATGCTCCGTTATGCGTCGCTGTCCCTTGGCGGTATCGACGTCCCACAGCTCGTAGGCACGCGCCTCGACCAGCACCACGTCAATACGGTCCTTGAGGATCGAACCGCCGCCGTCCTTGCCCTCAAGACGCATGAGCGCATCGAACAGTTCCGCCGGAAAGAGCACCGGGCTCGAAGGCTCCCCGTTGCACGCAAGACGCACCGAATGCTTGCGGCCACGCTCGTCAAATGCACGAACCATGGCCTCAAAAGAATCCGAACTCACGAGCGGCTGGTCGCCCGGCAAAAAGAGGCAACCTTTCCAGTTGCGTTCGACTCCCCACGAAAGGCCCGCACGGACGCTTTCGCTGCGCAGCTCGCCATCGTGCAGCACACACGGGCAATGCTTGTCCTCGCAAATCTGAGCGACCTCGGGCCAACGCGTCGAAACCACAACGTCAAAGCCCCGGGGAACCGAATCGATGGTCCGGGCAATCAGCGGCTCGCCATAGATATCGGCAAGCATCTTGTTAGAGCCAAACCGCTTGCCCTCGCCCGAAGCCATAATGACGCAACCGAGTTTCATCTCCGCAAACCTCCCCTGGCTGCCTTGGACACCATAGTTGCTATACCCACCATACCAAGCTCGCACTCCGTCGGAACAGGCATGCGCTCGTTTTTCCAGCGAACGCCCCTTGGCTCTCCATAGCACAAAGGAGGGCACCCCGCGACGCAGGGTACCCTCCTCAATGGTGCAGATATGCCTACTCAGCGT
This sequence comes from Collinsella sp., assembly GCA_048438765.1. Lineage (GTDB taxonomy): Bacteria > Actinomycetota > Coriobacteriia > Coriobacteriales > Coriobacteriaceae > Collinsella. Next base: position 10,118 of record DBGAPG010000002.1, on the reverse strand, counting down.
CGCCGGTAAACGTGGTACCGGTCTTGCCGGCAAGGCCATCGCGCGCCTTCTCGAGCAGTGTGATGAGCGCCGTGCGGCCCGGCTTGCTCTCGGCAAATGTCGAGGCTGCCTGGACCTTGGGCAGCATGGAGCCGCGACCGAACTCGTTGGCCTCGGACAGACGCTTTACGTCAGCCGCGGTCAGCGTGTCGAGCCACTGCTCGTGGTCGGTGCCAAAGCCAATGGCAACCTTCTCCACGGCCGTCAGGATAACCAGGGCATCGGCGTCGAGCTGCTCGGCGAGCTTCTCGGCCGCAAAGTCCTTATCGATGACGGCGGCAGCGCCCTTAAGGTGGTTGCCCTGGGCCTTGGTGACGGGAATACCGCCACCGCCGCAGGATATCACCACGTGGTTGGACTCGACGAGCGACTTGATGGTGTCGAGCTCGACGATGTTCACGGGCTTGGGCGAGGCAACCACGCGACGGAAGCCCTGCTTCTCGTCGTGGATGAACTGGTAGCCGCGGTCGGCCTCCAGCTCCTTGGCCTCGGCCTCGCTCATCCACGGACCAATCGGCTTGACCGGGTCGGCAAAGGCCGGGTCGTCTGCCGCAACCTCGACCTGGGTGAGCACGGTGGCGACACCCTTGTCGATATTGCGGTCGAGCATTTCCTCGCGCAGCGCATTTTGCAGGTCATAGCCAATGTAGCCCTGGCTCATGGCGCCGCAAACGGACAAGGGGCAGGGAACGTACTTCTGAGGATTAGAGCGCGTGAGCTCAGCCATCGCGTTGGCGATCATGCCCACCTGGGGACCGTTGCCATGCACGACGACGACCTCGTTGCCCTCCTCGATCAGGTCGACGATAGCCTTGGAAGTCGTCTTGACGGCCTCCATCTGCTCGGGAAGGTTGGCGCCGAGGGCGTTTCCGCCCAGGGCGACAACGATACGCTTAGCCATTTCTCAGCCCAGCTTTAGGCCTGGAACCAACGGGCGGTGTTGCGCTCGTCGAGGGCCTTGAGGGTAGCGGCGGGATCGGCAACCTTCTGCAGGAACATCATGGCTGCGATGGCGTACGGCTTGTAGCTGGCCTCCTTGTACATGCCCACGCGGTGCATGTCGAAGACGTCGGCGTTGACCTCGCCGTGCTCGCAAGAGACACCGGAGATGTCGGCGGGCAGCGGGTGCATAAAGATAGTGTCCTGGCCGTTGGCAGTCTTCTCCATGAGCTCGGTCGTGGAGCACCAATCCTGATGCGTAGCGTTCTGAGCGAGCAGCTCCTTCTCGAGCGCTGCGATGCCGGCGTCGTCGCCCTCGGCGTACAGGTTGGTGCGCTTCTCCATGGCGGCAAACGGAGCCCAGCTCTTGGGGATCACGATGTCGGCGCCCTCGAAGGCCTCGGCCATGGTGTTGACCTGCTTAAAGGTGGTGCCGGACTCGGCGGCATAGCCCTTGGCGCGCTCGACGACCTCGGGCATGAGGTCGTAGCCCTCGGGGTGAGCCAGGGTGACGTCCATGCCAAAGCGGGGCAGCAGGCTGATCAGCGACTGCGGGCAGGACAGCGGCTTGCCGTAAGAGGGCGAATAGGCCCAGGTGACGGCAACCTTCTTGCCCTTGAGGTTCTCGAGGCCGCCAAACTCGTTGATAAGGTAGAGCATGTCGGCAGAGGACTGCGTGGGGTGATCGGAGTCGGACTGCAGGGAGATGAGCGTGGGACGGTGATCCAGAACGCCATCCTCGTAAGCCTGCTGGACAGACTCGGAGACCTCAGCCATGTAGGCGTCGCCCTTGCCAATGTACATGTCGTCGCGGATGCCGATGACGTCGGCCATGAAGGAGATCATGGTAGCGGTCTCGCGGACGGTCTCGCCGTGAGCGATCTGGGACTTCTTCTCGTCCAGGTCCTGCAGCTCAAGACCGAGCAGGTTGGCAGCCTTAGAGAAGGAGAAGCGCGTACGGGTGGAGTTGTCGCGGAACAGGGAGACAGCCAGGCCCGAGTCGAAGATCTTGGACGAGACGTTGTTCTCACGCAGCTCGCGCAGGGCGTCGGCGACGATGTAGAGCGCCTTGAGCTCATCGGTGGTCTTGTCCCAAGTGTGCAGGAAGTCGCTGCCGTACATACCCTTAAAATCGAGGCCGTTCAGCTGCTCGACGAGCTCGGTAAACTTAGCGTCCATGGAAATGTCCTTTCTAAAGATGAAACGATCGCAATGAGTAGATGTGCTCCGGCATGCGCGTGTGGCTAGAACATGCAGAGCACCATGACGAGGACCCGCCACCGTTGAGGAAGCATGGGAGATAACGACCGCGGGCCCCAAGTCAACAGGGGGTGCCGGGGACACGAACGGCCCCCGGCTCAACAGGATCGAAGAATGGGACTAATCGATCTTGTTGTTGGTCAGACCGGCGCGGAACACGGTGGCATCGCCATCGGCCTGACTCGGATCGTAGAGGTTGAGGGCGGCCTCGTAGAGGGCGGCGCAGGTGGGCAGGTCCTGCTTGTAGGTCACCTCGTTGGGGGCGTGGGCCTGGGACTCGGCGCCGGGGCCGAAGCCGACGCAGGGGATGCCGTAGCGGCCCTGGATGGAAACGCAGTTCGTGGAGAAGGTCCACTTGTCGCACAGCGGGCGACCGGTGCGCTTGTCCATGCTGGGCTCGCAGCCGATGCGCTCGTCACCGAACATGGCCTTGTGGGCGTCGACGAGGGCCTTGACGTGCGGAGCGGTCTCCTTGTTGATCCACGTGGGGAAGTAAGCCTCGGTCTCGTAGACCTCGCCGGTCCAGGACGGACGGTCGTACATGTACATAGAGACCTTCACGTCGTCGCCGTACTTCTTGGCGGCCGGCAGGTTGCGGATCTCGTCCAGGCAGGACTCCCAGGTCTCACCAGCGGTCATGCGACGGTCGATGGAGATGGCGCAGGAGTCAGCGACAGCGCAGCGGCTGGGGCTGGTGTAGAAGATCTGGCTGACGGTGCAGGTGCCGCGGCCCAGGAAGCGGGCGTCCTCGAAGTGCTCGGGGTTGTACTTGGGGTCGAGCATCTTGACGAGGCCCTTGATGTCGGTCGACTCGTCGCAGCCGTTGTTGTTGAGGGCGCGGACGTCGGCGATGATGTCGGCCATCTTGTAGATGGCGTTGTCGCCGCGGTCGGGAGCGGAGCCGTGGCAGGAGGTGCCGTGAACGTCGACGCGGATCTCCATGCGGCCGCGGTGACCGCGATAGATGCCGCCGTCGGTAGGCTCGGTGGAAATGACGAACTCGGGCTTAATGCCGTCCTTGTTGTAGATGTACTGCCAGCACATGCCGTCGCAGTCCTCTTCCTGGACGGTGCCGACGACCATGATCTTGTAGCCCTCGGGGATGAGGCCCATGTCCTTCATCATCTTGGCAGCGTAGGTAGCAGAAGCCATGCCACCCTCCTGGTCGGAGCCGCCGCGGCCGTAGATGATCTCGTCGGTCTCGTAGCCCTCATAGGGATCGGCATCCCAGTTATCGATGTTGCCGATGCCGACGGTGTCGATGTGGGAGTCGATGGCGATGATCTTGTCGCCCTCGCCCATAAAGCCCATAACGTTGCCCAGGCCGTCGACCTTGACCTCGTCATAGCCAAGGCTCTCCATCTCGGCCTTGATGCAGGCGACAACCTCGCCCTCCTCGCAAGACTCAGAGGGATGCGAGATCATAGCGCGCAGGAAGCGAGTCATATCAGCACGATGAGACTCAGCAGCAGCCTTGATAGCGTCGAAATCGAGTTCTTTAGCCATTGTTCATAACCTTTCAAACGAAGGAATCTACCTGTGAGGTGGCGGAGCGATACCTATTTACTCCGCCCCAACGATTAGCAAGTGGGGTATTCGCCTTCCCAGACGATGCGACGGTACTGATCCGGATCCGTGTCGCCCTCGGTGGAGAAGCAGAGCACGGAGCTCGTCTTGTCCAGGCCGATGAGCTCCTTGAGCTCGGCGTACTCGGGATCGAGCATGAGGGTCTCGACCAGGCCGGTGGTCACAGCGCCGGACTCGCCGGAAATGACGCGCGGGTCGCCCTTCTCGGGGGCGCCCAGGGTGCGCATGCCGCGAGCGGTGACCCAGTCGGGGCAGGACACAAAGGCAGTGACGTGGTTGCGCAGGATATCCCAGCCCAGGATGTTGGGCTCGCCGCAGCACAGGCCGGCCATGATGGAGGGCATGTCGCCGTCCACGATGCGCGGGTCGCCGTCGCCGGCGGCAGCGCCCTTGTACAGGCAGGCGGCAGGAGCGCACTCGACCACGACAAAGGTGGGCGGGTTATCGGGATACAGATTGGTGAAGTAGCCCACCACGGCGCCGGCGAGAGAACCCACGCCAGCCTGGACAAACACGTGCGTCGGGCGGTTGATGGCCATCTCGCGCAGCTGCTCGGCAGCCTCAGAAGCCATGGTGCCGTAACCCTCCATGATCCAGGACGGGATCTTCTCGTAGCCCTCCCAGGCGGTGTCCTGAACGATGACGCCGCGCTCGCAGGCGTCGGCCTCGGCGGCGGCCATGCGCACGCACTCGTCGTAGTTGACCTCTTCGATGGTCACCGTGGCGCCCTCGGCGGCGATGTTATCGAAGCGGGGCTTGGTGGAACCCTTGGGCATGTGCACGACGGCCTTCTGGCCGAGCTTGTTGGCAGCCCATGCCACGCCGCGGCCATGGTTGCCGTCGGTGGCGGTAAAGAAGGTGGCCTGGCCAAAGTCCTTGGCAAGCTGATCGGAGGTCAGGTAATCGAAGGTGCACTCGGCAACGTCCTTGCCGGTCTCGTCGGCAATGTAGTTGGCCATGGCAAACGAGCCGCCCAGGACCTTAAAGGCGTTGAGGCCAAAGCGATAGCTCTCGTCCTTAACGCACAGGTTGGACAGGCCCAGGCGCGCGGCCTGGCCGTCCAGGCGGGCAAGCGGAGTGACGGTGTACTGGGGGAACGACTGGTGGAAGGCACGGGCCTTCTTCACGTGGTCGAGGCTCATGATTCCCAAGTGCTTGTCATCGCTCTTGGGCATCGTGTTGCCCGCCCACTGGATCTTATCGGCCATACGGTGAACTCCTTAAGTCCTCTCTTGCCGGCCCCCGCATACGCGTTTCAGCCCATTCCCATTCATGCGACTGAACTTTTATGTGGATGCCAAACAAAAAGTTTGTTAGCACTGTTCTATCACACTTTTTGATTGGCAAACCTAACAAATTGTTTGTTGCCGTAATCGGTACCTTTTCGCCGACGAACGGTTACATAACGCAGCAACGCTTTCGTTATTTGCGAACAGGTGTGGTTTATGGCAAAGTATGCCCAAACTAATTTTTAGGAAGGCACCCATGACCCCGTCACAGATTGAGTTTTACAAGCGCCTCGCACACGGTCTGGCGCTCCAATTTGGCCCCAACTGCGAAGTCGTCGTCCACGATCTGGAGACCGAGGACGTGGACCACTCCATCGTAGTGATCGAAAACGGCCACGTCAGCGGGCGCAAACTGGGTGACGGCCCCAGCCATATTGTGTTTGAGTCCATGCACGAGGGCACCACCGACGTGCACGACCGCGAGCCATACCTCACCAAAACCACCGATGGCAAGCTGCTCAAGTCCTCTACCATCTTTATCCGCAACGACGAGGGCAAGCCCGTCGGCATTTTGGGCATCAACTTTGACATTACGCTTATGAAGGCTTTTGAGCGTTCGCTCGATGCCTTTACCGGCACCGGCGGCACGGGCTATACCGAGCCCGAGCCCATTACCAAGAACATCGGCGACCTGCTCGAGGACCTGCTGCACGAGTGCGAGCAGTTTGTGGGCAAGCCCGCGGCACTCATGACCAAAGACGAGCGCATTCGTGCCATTGGCTACCTCGACCGTCGCGGTGCCTTCCTCATTTCCAAGTCGAGTGAGCGCGCCTGCGAGTTCTTTGGCATCTCCAAGTACAGCTTCTATAGCTACCTCAATGAGGCCAAGGCGGCGGCCGGCGACAAGTAGGCACTCGCCTGGATTGCCCCTCCCCTTTTGGGCGCGAGTTCTGGAAAGCACGAATCCAAGACCGAGCCGCTTGGGAAGTTCCATATAATCGATGTCATTAGTATTTCGAAAGGATGGGACAGAATGGCGTTGAGCAAGGCATCATGCACCGGTCGCGGATTGATTCCGGCAATTGGTGGACATGTGCACCGCATGTTCGATGAGGGTGAAGACGACCTGTTTTCGCTGAGCCTTGACGATGTGATGGATGATCGCCCGTGGACCGCCGACGAACTCATGGGCGGCGGCGGGGCTCGCCCGTCAAGCCCCAATCCCGCACTTGCGCCTAAGACCGCATCTGCGCCGACTCCTGCGCAGCCGGCTGTTTCGACGCCCGCGCCTACACCCGCACCCACTTCGGCGCCCACGCCCGCTCCCCGCCCCGCAAGCGACCCGTCCGAGACGGCGGCATTTCTCGCAGCAGCGACGCAGGGCAAATCGGCCGACAGCACTGTTATGTACAGCGCCCAGCAGTTGCCTGTTCCTGCGGCACGCAAGCCTCCGGTCACAAGGCTCGATGAGCCCGTTGCCCATCAGGTTGTCCACGATTCCTGGGCTGCAGCCGATCTGGATGAGACCTCTACCGGCATGCCGGCGCTCGATGTTCCAGTTAACCCGCTTTTTGCCGCCAACACGAGCGCCGCGGGCTATGAGGGCGGTGCGGCATATTCCGATTATTCCGATGGCTATGCTGGCACCGGTCGCATCGAGACCGAGGATTATGGCACCGCATCGAGCGATTATCTCAACGATCCGTACGCTGCCACGCCTGCACCGGAATATGACCCGGAGGCCGCGTCCGCACCGGCGTATACCAAAAGCACGGGCGAAGAGCGCTTCGCCGATTATTACGCCGAGGAAAAGGCACTGCGTTTCTCGGAATTTCCGCAGGCAGTCAAGGTTGCCTTTATCGCCATTGTCATTGCCCTGCTCGGCGCCATTGCGTTTGAGGGATTCCAGCTGTTCCGCGGCCCCACCGCGTCCGAATCGGCAACGCAGCAAAAAGAGGACGACAACCAGTACCTGGACATCAACACCCTCAAGGGCGACCCCAACGACGGGGACGACGAGTAGCGAGGGCTGAAGGCGGCCGCAGGATCCCACATCCAGCACCGGCTTCTAAGTGCTGTTTTGTCATCCAGCTACACTTTTCCGAAGTTTTAAGGTGCCTATTTCGACACTTTTCCGTACTTTTACACGGCTGATTTCGACACTTTTCCGGATGAAAGCCGAATAATCACTTGGGAAACCAACGCCATCCGCGCGTCATTTCGCGGATGGCGCTTGATTTCTGTCCGTACACGTTGATAGACTCCATCTTGCCCGCAAGGAGCGGGCGCGTTTTATCCAGAGTCGGGGTAGAGAGTTGGCTCCACGATCCCGACGCCAACCGGCCAAGAGGCACGGTGGCCCTGCCAACATCGATGAAAGGAGTCCGTATGGACAATTTCTCCGTGCGCAGTGAGCGCAACTTCCACAACCTGGCAGCCAAGCCAAAACGAATGCATCTTCTGGACGAGCCGAGCGGCTATGCCTCGGCCATGGTCAAGAACAGCCTCTCCCACCAGATGCGCTTCACGGTACAGAAGCTCGAGGAAGAGTTCTGCGCTGCTAGCAATCCACATGTGCTACAGATTAAGTTGTTCGGAGACGATTTGCGTGAGCCGTCTAGCTGGAAGCTCTTTGCCGACGGCGCGTGCGTCGCAAGCGGCTCGGGCGACTTTGCCCGCGAGTGCTTCTGCGAGGGAGCTGAGGTGTTTCTGGACCTGTGTCGCGACGCCGTACGCACGGCCGAGCTGCGGCAGTGGAGCGAAAGGGAGTATGAGCTGTTGAGTGCGGCCCGCGGGATTGCGATGGTGTAGGCAGACAGACCAGACAGCTCGTCATACTGGTTGACGCTTCGATTCAAACAGCAGTGCGAAGCCGCGCTTACAGCCCTGCCATGCCAAACCGAATGGCGTTCTCAAAAGGCCTACCTCCCCTCCGCCTTCAGCCTCAGCAGCAGGTCGCCCAGCTCGGGGCACTTGCTGGAAAGGCGCGTCTGGGCTCGCTCGCCCATCCCCCACCGCTGGCGGACTTCCTGGACGTGCGGGCTCACGCGGTAGTCCCCATCCATCACCTGCTTGAGCAGCTTGGCGGTCACGCGCGCATCGGCTAAGGCGCTGTGGGCGTGACCCGTCGACTCGTCGAACTCGATGCCAAACCACGTTGCCGCGTCACTCAAAGAGACGCACCCGTGGCTGCCCACGTCCATGATCGAAGTGTAAAACGCCTGCAGGTCGGCCCAGTCCGTAGGAAATGCGGAAAGGTCCATGTGCTTTGCCTGGCACTCGGTCATAAGCTGTCGATGATCCGCCCCGCTCCAGCAAACTATCTGGGCGGAGTAGCGACCGATCCAATCGCTGAGTCTTTTGATCACCACATAGAGCGGATCAGCCATCGCAGTGTCCACAGCCGATATCCCTGTGAGCTCGCGGACGGGGAACGCAACGCCTTCGGTAAATTCTGTCTGCACAAACTGCGAGAACTCGCCCATCACGTTGCCGTGGTAATCGAGCTTAACAGCGCCGACCTCGATAATCTCGTTACGTAGTCCGCGGCGCTGGCGCTGCTTTGGCACCGGCGCAAACTCAAAGTCGAGCACGATCTGGCGCGCAAAGTTCGTCGTATCGATGGCCGAAATATCCGGCGTCTTTTTGTCTGGCACGGTCAGGGCCTTTCTCCGTCAACCGCCGCTCGTTACATAGGCGGCTACATTGCCGTAAGGATAGGAACCCGTGCGGACATGAAATCGCACAGCACGGCTTTCCGGCATCCTTGCGTAAAGCCACACTTTGAGAGAATCATGTCACTGTTATTATCGAACATATATTCGTATTTATAGCAGTACTTTGATAGAATTGCAGTTGTTGACGGCAGTTCCATGTGCCGGGCAGCGCCCTCCATGCGACGGGAGGTGATGCCCATGACCGATCTGACTGATTTCGTGAAGCTCCTGACCGCTTTGGTCTCGCTCCTCACGGCGCTTATCGGACTTACCGAGGCACTCAAGCAGCGTACGAAGCAGAAAAAGAGGGGTCGACGCCTCTAAGGCATTGACCCCTTAATCGAAGTAACGGCGCTGCCCAGCTATCACCCTTGGGCTGCCGTCGACCTTATTCTACCCACGGGTGCCAGGTTTAACAAATGGATTTTCGGTTACGAAGTCCGGAGCTCGCCCCTCTACTCCAGCGGCGTTGCGCCGGATTCTGGGACGCACTTTCCGCCCCATGCCTCTATCGGAAACGGCATCCCATCCTGAAGCGGGAATCCGGGACGTAGTTTCCGCCAAAGGCCGCAAAGGGAAAGCGCATCCCATTCCGAGCATCAAATCAGAGCGCGCTTGGTTATCTCCGCTCGCACATCTCGGCAAACGAAATCAGCTTGGTATCTCCCCTGCTCGCCGCAGCTTCCTGACATCCTTGCGTAAAGCCACGCTTCGAGAAGATCACGTAGCTTTTATGCTGCCGCCTAAAGAGCTCGCTTCGGTACACGAGCTTTTCCAGAACATCCTCGTCTACCGGTTCATTGCGCCATTTGCATTCCGCAAACAGCGCAGTGCCCTCGCCATCGTCAACAATCAAGTCGATTTCTTCCTGCGTATGCGTGCGATTATCCGTCCCCCACCAGCGCCCAACGCTTGCCGGAACCACATCAAGCTGGCCCGCCCGCGCGAGTTCGTACACGTATTGTCTGCATATAATCTCAAAGACCGTACCCATATAATCCGATACGTGCGGCTCAATGCGCTCATACGCCATCTCGGCCATATCGTTTTGAATCAGCCCGATGTTCTGCGGAACAAACTTGTACCAGAACCTAAACATCTGGTCGCTCAGCAGATACACGGCTCGCTTATTGCTCGTCTCGTTTAGGGGCAGCTCGCGCTCGACAATCCCAAGCGACGCCAGCTTATCCACATAGCTCTTTACGTTGCTCGCAGGGATTCCCGTAGAGCTCGCAATCTCCGAGATCTTCGAGCGCCCCTGGGCAATTGCTTGCACGATCGCATCATATTGCTCGGGATTGCGGCACTCCTGCAATAGCAGGTTACTCGGCTCCTCAAAGAGATAGCC
>DBGAPG010000001.1:0-3193 GCA_048438765.1 Collinsella sp. | reverse complement strand
CCTCACCCGTTACAGATCGAGACAAACGACCGGTCAGACAGCCCCAACACAAAGAAAGGCTCCCCTCTCGCCCAGTGGACGGGAGGGGAGCCTTATATGTGACCGCGGCAAAAGGATGGCAATACCGCAGTCGCCCAAAGGGAGGGCCTGGATGCACCGGGCCTAGATTAGGTTCTTGCCAGAGACCTTATCGAAGAGGTGGGTCGCGTTCTTCTCAAACTTGAACCAGATGGTGTCGCCAGCCTTGAGCGCGCCCTTGGCCTCAAGGTCGACAACGGGAATGATCAGGACGAACTGGCCATCGGGAGCAGTCACGTGGACATGCTCGGTCGAACCCATGAGCTCGGTCACCTCGACGGTGCCCTGGAGCGCACCCTCCTCGCCCTTGTCGGCAAGCAGGATCTGCTCGGGGCGCACGCCAGCCGTGATCTCCTTCACGTCGCCGCCGTCCCAGTTGAGAGCAAGCTGAGCGCAGGTCTCGGGGGCCAGCGCGACATTCATGTCGTCGGTCTTGACGGTAAAGCCGTTGCCCGAGCGCACCAGCTGGGCATCGAAGAAGTTCATCTGCGGCACGCCGATAAAGCCGGCGACGAAGATGTTCGCGGGATGGTTGAAGACCTCCTGCGGGGTGGCGATCTGCTGGACGACGCCGTCCTTCATGACCACGATGCGATCGCCGAGGGTCATAGCCTCGGTCTGGTCGTGAGTAACGTAGATGAACGTGCCCTTGATCTCGTGACGCAGCTTAATGAGCTCGGCACGCATCTGGTTACGAAGCTTGGCATCCAGGTTGGACAGCGGCTCGTCCATCAGGAAGACCTTGGGGTCACGCACGATGGCGCGGCCGATGGCGACGCGCTGGCGCTGGCCGCCCGAAAGCGCCTTGGGCTTACGGTCGAGGTACTCGGTAATACCCAGGATCTCAGCAGCGGAGCGAACCTTACGGTCGATCTCGTCCTTGGGGACCTTCTTGAGCTCGAGCGTAAACGCCATGTTCTCGTACACCGTCATATTGGGATACAGAGCATAGCTCTGGAACACCATGGCGATGTCGCGGTCCTTGGGAGCGACGTCGTTGACGCGCTTGCCATCGATGAGCACATCGCCCGAGGTGATGTCCTCCAGGCCGGCGATCATGCGCATCGTCGTGGACTTACCGCAGCCAGAGGGGCCAACGAGGACGATGAACTCCTGGTCGTGAACGGTGAGGTTGAAGTCCTCTACAGCAAGCACACCGTCCTCGGTAACCTTAAGGTTGTGCTTCTTCTCCTCGGTCTTCTTCTTTTTGCCAAAGAAGCCCTTCTTTTTTGACTCGTTGTTGGGATACACCTTCTGAACATGTTTGAGAACGATCTCGGCCATGTCTTTACCTTTCGATACGCGGCGCCGCGCTGAGGGGCGCCGCAGAAACTTGCAAAACAGTTACGGCATCAGCCCTTGACGGCACCTGCCACAACGCCGTCAATGATGTACTTCTGGCAGAAGATGTACATGATGACGATGGGGATGACGACCATCATGATGCATGCCATCATGGGGCCGAGCTCGACGTGGCCGTAGCCGCCGCGGAAGTACTGGATCAAGATAGGAATGGTCTTGTACTTGGTGGAGTCGAGCGTAAGGTAGGGCAGCAGATAGTCGTTCCAGACCCACATGGTCTCGAGGATGCCGACCGAAAGATAGGTGGGCTTCATGATGGGAAGGACGATCTTAAAGAACACCTGGACCGGGTTGCAGCCATCAATCATGGCCGCCTCCTCGATCTCGAGCGGGATGTTCTTTACAAAACCGGCGAACATAAAGACCGCCAGGCCCGCGCCAAAGCCGAGGTAGATAAAGCAGATGTTGAACGGCGTGTTGAAGCCGATGCGGTCCGCCAAATTGGACAGCGTGAACATGAGCATCTGGAAGGGCACGACCATCGAGAACACGAACAGGTAATAGAAGAAGTTCGAGATCTTGTTGTTGACACGAACCACGTACCAAGCGCACATGGAGCAGCACACCAAGATCAGCACGACCGACGTGACCGTGATGATGAGCGAGTACATAAATGCCGAGGCAAAGCCCTGCTCGTTAAGGGCGTGCATGTAGTTTGCGAGGCCGTTGAACGTCTCGGGCGTGAGCAGATCGAATGCCGTGGTGGTGCTGATTGCAGTCGCTTTCTTAAAAGAATTAAGCGCAATCATGAACACGGGGTAGATCCACGCGAGCGACAGGATCGTAAAGAAAATCGAGAGCGCGCGGTTGATAACCTTATCGCGTTTCATTACTGCTGCACCTCCTTGGACCTCGTGGCCTTAAGCTGGATCATGGAGATGGCCACGACCAAGATGCAGAAGATAACCGCCTTGGCCTGACCAATGCCCTGCCATGCGATACCGGCACGCGAATAGAACGTGTTGTAGATGTTCAGGGCGAGCATCTCGGTGGAGTGCGCGGGGGCGCCGCCGGTAAGGGCAAGGTTCTGGTCGAACAGCTTAAAGCCGTTGGTGATGGACAGGAACAGGCAGATGGTGATGGTCGGCATCAGGTTAGGGATCTTAACCTTCCAAAACGTCTGCCATGCCGTAGCGCCGTCGACCTTGGCGGCCTCGATGTAGTCGGACGGAATGGACTGCAGACCAGCGATGTAGATGATCATCATGTAGCCGACCTGCTGCCACAGGGTCAGGATGATAAGACCCCAGAAGCCAGCAGCAGAGTTAAGGGCAATGAGCTGGGCGCCCACGTTGGAGAGTAGGCAGTTGATCAGAATCTGCCAGATGTAGCCCAGCACGATGCCGCCGATCAGATTAGGCATAAAGAAGATCGTACGGAAGATATTGGTGCCCTTGAGCGCTTTGCGGGTGAGCGCCTGCGCAATGGCGAGGGCGATCACGTTGATGAGCACCGTCGACAGGAAGGCAAACGCCACGGTAAAGAAGAACGACGTGGCAAACTGCGGATCGGACAGTGCGCGCACGTAGTTCTCGATACCGACAAAGTGCGTATTGTTGATGGTAATAAACTGGCAGAACGAGAGATAGAAGCCCTGGATAAAGGGGATCACGAACCCGATCATAAACGCCAGGCACGTGGGCAGCATAAAGAGCGGCCACCAGCGCTTGAGTGCTTTGCCCATAGAAGGGTCCTTTCAATATGCAGGGGGCGGGCAAACCTACGTCTGCCCGCCCCCTGTCGCTAATCAGAT